>CACZQM010000128.1 GCA_902783285.1 uncultured Desulfovibrio sp.
TCCTCCTTCCCCCTCCTTTCCTGTTCCCGCTGCGCCATCCATAGGGCGCATCCTGCAACATGCAACACCGGGTGCTCAGCCCGTCAAGATATATCAGGATCTGTTATGAACACGTTTTTTGTTTGCTTGCTAGTCCTGGGCGGGATCGTCGCCGGGGCGGTGTTTGGCGGCGCTTTCCAGCGCCATGTGACAAAGCAGCGCGAAGGCGAGGCGCACGGGCTCGCAAGGCGCATCGTCGAGGAAGCCCGCAAGGAGGCGCAGGCGCAGAAAAAAGAGATCATCCTCCAGGGGCAGGATGAGATATTCAGCCAGAAGCAGTCGCTGGAACTGGAATACCGGGAGCAGGAGCGCGCCTTGAAGAACAGGGAGAAAAAGCTCCAGGACATCAGCGACCGGATGGAAGAAAAAATGGAGCGCATCACGAGCAAGGAGCATGAGATCCTTCAGCAGGAAAAGGATCAGTCCCACAGGGAGCAGCTCCTTGCCGAAAAGGAAAGCCTTGTGGAATCCCTGCGCGATGAGCAGGAACGGCGCCTCCAGGAGGTTTCCGGGCTGACGGCGGAAGAGGCGCGGAAAAGGCTTTTCCAGGAGATCGAGGCGCGCACACGGCATGAATCTGCCAAGATGATACGGCTTATCGAAACGGAAGCGAAGGAAACGGCGGATCGCAAGGCCAGGGAAATACTCGCCTGTGCGATACAGCGCTATGCCGGCGACTATGTGGGCGAGCAGACGGTGACCGCTGTCGCCCTCCCCAGCGAAGACATGAAGGGGCGCATCATCGGCAGGGAAGGGCGGAACATACGGGCGCTCGAAGCCGCCACGGGCGTGGACCTGATCATCGATGATACCCCGGAGACGGTCATCCTCTCCGCCTACAGCCCGATACGGCGCCAGGTGGCCCGCATGGCCCTGGAACGTCTCATCCAGGATGGGCGCATCCATCCGGCCCGCATCGAGGACATCGTGCATAAATGCGAGCAGGAGCTGGAAGTGCAGATACGCGAAGTGGGCGAACAGGCCACCTTTGACGCGGGCGTGCATGGCATCCATCCTGACATCGTCCGCCTCCTTGGGCAGCTGCGCTACCGCACCAGCTTCACCCAGAACGTCCTGCAGCATTCCCTGGAAGTCTCTGCCCTCTGCGGCATGATGGCTGCGGAACTGGGCATGGACGTCAAGCGCGCCAAGCGGGCGGGGCTGCTGCATGACATAGGCAAGGCCGTCGACCACGAAGTGGAAGGCTCCCACGCCATCATCGGGGCTGATATCGCCAAGAAATACGGCGAGGGCAAGGATATCATCCACGCCATAGCAGCACATCACGAGGACGTCCGTCCGGAAACGGCCCTTGCCGTGCTCGTGCAGGCTGCGGATTCCCTTTCCGGCGCCCGCCCCGGAGCGCGCAAGGAACTCCTGGAAAATTATGTCAAGCGCCTTGAGGATCTGGAAAGCATAGCAGATTCCTTCGAAGGCGTTGCGAAATCGTATGCCATCCAGGCCGGCCGGGAACTGCGCGTGATCGTCAATTCCGAAAACGTCGACGACGACAGCACGTATATGCTGTGCAAGAACATCTCGGCAAAGATCGAGGAGAGCCTGACATACCCCGGCCAGATCCGCGTGACCGTTATCCGTGAACGCCGCGCCGTGGGATATGCGAAATAGGCAGCCCGTCCCCAGCAACGGAAGAAAATGCGCCGCACTCCGCGTTGCGGCACCGGAGAAACGTATGTTTGAAGCGCCCAGGGATTTCAAGCCTGACTTTTCACGATCCGGCGGGCTGATCGCCGCCATTGCCCAGGATGCGGAAAGCGGCGAGATACTCATGCTTGCATGGATGGATGAAGAGGCATGGAACGCCACGCTGAACACGGGTGAAGCGCATTATTGGAGCCGCAGCCGCCGGCAGCTCTGGCACAAAGGGGAAAGCTCCGGGAATGTGCAGGAAGTCCTCGCCATCCGTCTGGATTGCGATTCCGATGCCGTGATCCTGGAGGTCAGGCAGATCGGCGGTGCCGCCTGCCATACAGGGAGGAAAAGCTGTTTTTTCCGCCGGATCGTCCCTGGCAGCAATACTGCAGAACTATGCAGCCCGCAGGTGTTCGACCCTGCGGAAGTCTACAAGAAATAGGGGTACCTCACCATGACTCAACTCAAGCTTGGCTTGCCCAAGGGCTCGCTGGAAGAAGCCACGATCGCGCTCTTTGAAAAGGCAGGGTGGAAGATCCACAAGCATGTCCGGAATTATTTTCCGGAGATCAACGATCCTGAACTGCACGCGCGGCTCTGCCGTACGCAGGAGATCCCGGAATACATCGAAGAAGGCGTCCTGGACGTGGCGCTCTGCGGTCGTGACTGGCTGGAAGAACGCGGCGTTTCCTGGGGCGGACCTGATGGCGGCGACGAGCCCGTCGTGGTGATCTCCGACCTCATCTATTCCAAGGTCTCCAACAGGAAGGCCCGCTGGGTGCTGGCCGTCGCCGGTGATTCCCCGTATCAGCGCGCAGAGGACCTTGCCGGAAAACGCATCTCCACGGAGCTTGTCGGGGTCAGCACGCGCTATTTCAAAGAGCATGGCGTCGATGTGGATATCAATTACTCCTGGGGGGCTACCGAGGCCAAAGTCGTTGAAGGCCTGGCTGACGCCATCGTGGAAGTGACGGAGACGGAGACCACCATCAAGGCCCACGGGTTGCGCGTGATCGACGAAGTGATGTCCAGCAACACCATCCTCATCGCGAACCGGAAGGTATGGAACGATCCCGAGGCGAGACGCAAGATAGAGCAGATCGACCTGCTGCTCCAGGGGGCCCTGCGCGCCGAAAGCTTCGTCTGCCTCAAGATGAACGCTCCCACAGCGAAGCTGGATGAGATACTGGGGCTCCTTCCCGCGCTCAATTCCCCGACCGTTGCGCCGCTGCGCAATCCTGCCTGGGTCTCACTGGAAACCGTGGTCGCCGTCAGCGAGGTCAGGGACCTCATCCCGCATTTGCGCGGGCTGGGGGCAGAAGGCATCCTGGAGTACAGCCTGAACAAAGTCATTTGATCTGCGGATGGAATCAATGCACGGATGGGAGGGCCTCCGCTCAAGGGCGGAGGCCCTTCCCTTTTAAGAACGCCTCCGCCGGGCGCAAATGGCTGCAGTCCTATGCGTCACCGCGGGATAGAATTTAATTTTGCGCCACGCCCCATTCTTTTCCGCGGTCGGGATCCAGCTCCCATACGCGCAGGTGCAGCTCGTGGAGCAGCCGGGGATCCAGCAGGAACAACGACTTCTCCTGGCGGGTCAGGCCGTTTGGCCCCTGTTCCAGCGCTTTGGCAAGCAGCTCCCTGCGCTTTTTGGCGCTTTCTTCTCCGAGGGGGCGGGTCCATTCCTTTTTGCGTATGAGCGCGATGTGCAGAGCGTGTACGGAAGGGATGACGACGGCTTTGATGAAGCCATGCGCGCTGTCGATGGTGAAGGGAGTGTAGCGGTCCGGCAGGGTGAGGACAGCGTGCATGTTCTTCTGTTCCGGTGCCTCCTGCAGCTCTGAGGCCGTGATGAACAGCCCCATCCTGCGGGCGGCCATCCCCCAGCTCACCCGGCTGGTGAACACGGACAGGGGGATGGAGAAGACAAGGCCGAACACGATGGGCGAGAACCACCAGAAAAAGCCGGGGGTGATAAGCCACATGATGCCGCCCCAGGCGATGCCGAGCAGCGTGCCCCACCAGTGGAAGCGTATGGCGTCGCCCCAGCTCGTGCCCTTGTCGCTGCGGTTCTGGGCGTTCCAGGAGACCTTCCATCCCAGGATGGTGGAAATGACGAAAAGGCTGTGGAAGATCATGCGCACGGGTGCGAGCATCGTCGAGATGAGCACTTCTCCCAGCACGCTGGCGCAAAGTCCGAAGATCCCGCCGAAGTGCCTGGCCCCGCCCTTGCATATCGTAAGGACGACGGCAAAGAGCTTGGGCATGAAGAGCATGACGCAGGTGCTTGCGAGCAGGAGCAGGGCCCATTTCGGATACCATGTGGGCCAGACGGGGAAGAGCGTTGGCCCGCTGGGGAAGTACGAGGGCGGGATGAATACTTCGCTGATGGCCTCGATGGAGCTGAACACCAGGAAGAAAAGCCAGAGCAGGGCCGAAGCATACGACATGATGCCGTTGATGAACAGCGCCCTGTGCGTCGGGAATATGCCGCCGGAGAAAATGAGCCTGCTGTGCTGCAGGTTGCCCTGGCACCAGCGGCGGTCCCGTATCAGCTCGTCGATGAGCGACGGCGGGCTTTCTTCCCATGATCCGTCGAGCCCGGGCGCCAGCCATACGCCGTAGCCGGCACGGCGCATCAGGGCCGATTCCACAAAATCGTGGCTGAGGATGTCGCCGGCGAGAGGTCCGCGTCCTGGCAGGGTGGGCAGCTGGCAATGCTTGATGAAAGGTTCGGTGCGGATGATGGCGTTATGCCCCCAGTACTGGGCGTCGCCCAGCAGCCAGTAATGCATGCCGGCGGCAAAAACAGCCCCGTAAAGGTGGTTGGAGAATTGCTGCACCCTGGCGATGAGGCTGTTCATGTTCACCGAAAGAGGAGGAGTCTGGAGTATGCCCATCTCCGGGTGCTTTTCCATGGACTTGACCATGCGCACCATGGTCCTGCCGCTCATCACGCTGTCGGCGTCGAACACGATCATGTAGCGGTACCAGGCTCCCCAGCGTCGGCAGAAGTCAGCGACGTTACCGCTTTTGCGCTTGATGTTCTCGCGCCTCCTCCGGTAGAAGACGTGGCCGATGGCCTGCTCGCGTCGGCAGAATTCGTGCCATGCCGCTTCTTCTGCCACCCATGCGTCGGGATTCGTGGAATCGCTGAGGATGAATATGTCGAACTTGTCGCTTTCGCCGGTCTCCAGGAGCGAATGCCAGGTCGCCGTTATCCCGGCCATGTATTTTTTGGAATCTTCGTTATATACGGGAAAAAGGATGGCAGTGCGGCAGTCCTGCGGGATCTCGACGGTGTCGCATCCGGCCGTGGGCATGAAGCGGTCGACCTTCCTGACTATCGACCAGAGCCCTGCCGTGCACATCCAGAAGCCGACGGATATCCAGCCGAAAAGGATGGCGAAGAGTATCGATGTCATGATCTTGATGGCTTCGATGCCCTGCGGGGGGAGGATGCCATACATCTGGAAAGCGCCGATGGCCGAGGGGACGAAGATCAGGACCATGAGCACCAGGCGCCTGCGCCCTGCGACGCGTTCCCATTCCCTCTGCTGGCGCTGCCTTTCTGCGCTGTGCTTCCAGGAATCGGAGGCTTTGGCCCCTTTGTAATTGAAGATGTGGAAGAGATTGTGCAGGCTCTTTTTAAAAATGTTCAGCCACGGGGTGCGGTCGAGTTCCTCGGGGAGCATGGAGCTGCGCCGTATGTCGGGAACGGGCTGCATCTGGGGTATTTCTCCATCCTGGAGCAGTTCCTTGCCCCGTTCTTTGAGGATGGCATGGAGGCTGGCAAAGGCCTCGGCGTAGCTGGGGTGCGGAGACGGGCAGCGCTTGAGGCTTTCGAGCGCAAGATCGACGCTCTCCTTGGGATCGAGGTCGAGTCCCCGGGCATAAAGCAGGATGCGGTCGCGGACGCGGAGATCCATTTCCCTGCGCGGAAGATCCAGGGAAACGCCTGGTATGTTGCTGGTGTTGTCCATGGACGGAAGCATTGCCTCGCTTAACGGATCTGTATTGCAGCAGATCGCCGAATGATCATTTGGGCTGGACCTGCCAGTCGCAGACCCATGTCTCGGTAAGGGGGTCGGGCAGGTTCTCACCCTTTTTCAGCAAGGCGCGGAAGCGCAGCATCAGCGGGCCTTTGCGGGCAGCCATCAGGCTTTGGATCACGCCTTCTTCCTTGGGGAGCCGCACCTTGAACTCCAGGCGCCAGCCCTCTGTGACGGGGTTGCGGGTCAGCTTTTTTTCCAGCAGGGGCACGGGCTCAGGCGTTTCCACGATGCTGGAGAGCCCGGTGTCCGCCGGGAGGGAGGCCAGTGCCTTGCCGGCAAAATCGATATGGAAGGTGATGGTGTCCGCGCTGCGGGAGACCCGCGTGGAAACGACTTTGCCTTTTTCGTGCCGGCTTGCTCCGGGCTGCTGCCAGAACAGCTTCCAGCTGTACATCTGCATGTCAGGGTAGCGCAGTTCTTCGGCAGGCTGGCCGGGATCGCCGCTGTGCGGCTTGTCTGGACACCAGAAGACGACGATGTTGTCATGCAGTTCGTCGTCTGTGGGGATCTCCACCAGGTTCAGGGAGCCGTTGCCCCAGTCCCCCTGCGGTTCGACCCAGAGCGACGGCCTCAGGTCATACCGCGCGTTCAGGTCCTGGTAGCTGGAAAACGAGCAGTCGCGCTGCATGAGCCCGAATCCGCGGGGGTTGGACAAGGGAAAGGTGTTCACTGCCAGCCTCTTGGGATTGGCCACCGGACTCCAGAACCATTGGTCTTCGCCATCGACATAAAGCAGCCCGTCGGAGTTATGCACTTCCGGCCTGTATTCATCCGGACGCCCGTTCGTTTCCTCGCCGTAAAAAAACATGCTCGTCAGCGGGGCCAGCCCGAGCTTCTGGTAGTTTGGTGAACCGTTCCGCGTGAAAAGGGCGCACTTGACGTCCATTTCTGTCGGCGCGCCGGGCGTGATGACAAAGCGGTATGCCCCTGCCATCCTGGGGCTGTCCATGAGGGCGAAAACAGTGATGCTCGTGTCTTCCGGCAGGGGCTTTACGACCCAGAATTCACGGAAATAGGGGAATTCTTCACCCTGGGGGCTGGCCGTGTCCAGTGCCAGGCCGCGGGCATAGATGCCGTAGTGGTTTCCTTTGGCCAGTGCGCGGAAGTACGAAGCCCCCAGGAAAATGGCGATCTCGTCCCTGTACTCGGCGTTGTTGAGCGGAAAATGTATGCGGAAGCCGGCAAAATCCAGCCCGCCGGCTTCTGCCGCCAGGTGGGCGAGCTTTTCGCTCCCGTACTGGAACAGGGAAGGATCAAAGGCTATGTCGGAAACGCCGGAATCATCAACGATATGCATTTTCACGGGACGGTCGTAGTACAGCCCCTGGTGGAAAAATTCCAGGTTGAAGGGCAGGCCTTCATCGGCCCAGACAGCCTTTTCCTTGCGGTAGCGTATGCCGCTCCATTCCGCGTAATTGAGCTTGACAAGGAATTCCGGGGCTGCAGGCGCATCCGTCCAGTCTTTGCGGGCAAGATCCTGCGCCTTGGCCTGCACATCGGCAAAGCAAAATGTCGATGCCGCCCAGGAACTTCCCGGAAGCAGCAGGGATAGAAGCATAACACAAGCAATGATCGTTTGCCGCAGCATGAAAAGCAACTCCCGTCAAGGTGTTCGTTCCCGCCTCATGGAGAGGGCAGGGATCCGTGCAAGACAGAATGACCTCTATTTTGTGATTGCATTATATGGAGTAAGACGGCATTGTCCAGAAATATTATCCGGTTGCGGTGGAAATGCCGATGTGCTAGCCTGCGCTGGCAGGTGCGGGGGAGTGTGTCCCCGCGCACCGCGTGATCGTTTCTGCGGTGATGACGGTATGGAAGACATGCTTACAGTGCGGCGTGCCTGCCGCTATTTTTACGTACGGCGCGGGATAGTTGGCCCAAGGATGACAGTCCGGGCCGTGGATGGCGTGAGCCTGTCCGTCTCAGCCGGGGAGACCCTGGGGCTGGTGGGGGAATCCGGATGCGGAAAGTCCACCCTCGCCCGCATGGCTGCCGGGCTCATCCGCCCAACTTCCGGCGAGGTCATCCTCGCCGGGAAGCCTTTGCATGCCTGGGGGCGCCTGGAACGCGCCAGCCGCCTGCAAATGGTCTTCCAGGATCCCTTTTCTTCCCTTGATCCGCGCCAGACGGTCGGATCGTCCATCGCCGAGCCGTTCCTGTTCACGGAAAGGGCGGCAGGAAGGAACGTCTCCCGCGCAGCCGCCAGGGAAAAAGTCCTCTCCATCATGGAGAGCGTCGGGCTGTCCGGCGACCTTGCCGCACGCTACCCGCACGAATTTTCCGGGGGGCAGCGGCAGCGCATCGCCATTGCGCGCGCTTTGATAGCCAGGCCCGGCACGCTGATCTGCGACGAACCGGTCTCTGCCCTGGATGCATCCGTGCAGGCGCAGGTGCTCAACCTGCTTAAAGAGATGCAGGAGCGCATGCGCCTGGCCTGCCTCTTCATCTCGCACGATCTGGGCGTCGTGGGGTTCATGAGCAGCCGTGTGGCCGTCATGTACCTTGGCAGGGTGGTGGAACTTGCAGGATGCGCGGAACTGTTTTCCCATCCGGGGCATCCCTACACCAAGGCGCTCATCGATACAGCTCCGGCAAGGGATCTTTCTGGAGGGAAAAGGGCTCCCGCCATCTCCGGAGAGATGCCAAGCCCCCTGGACCCTCCTTCAGGATGCGCTTTCCATCCGCGCTGCCCCTGCGTCTCCCAGCGCTGCCGCGAGGATCTGCCCCGGCTTACGGAGGTGGCTCCCGGGCATCTTGTGCGCTGCCATTTCCCGCTGTGACCGGTCCGGCGGGGAAAGGCCATTTGTTGTCAGCCCGGCTGTTCCGTGCCCCTGTCCGGCCAGTACAGTTCATAGTACAGGCTTTCCGAATCGGAATCGCCGATGAGGAACAGTTCGTCGGATTCCTGGAATTCCCTGCGCGGATCGGGGTTGATGAGCATCTCTCCGTCTACCTTCTTGATGGCCACCACGTTGCAGCGGCTGTTTTTTCGGATGCCGCTGTCGATCAGCGTTTTGCCGGCAAGCTCGCTGCCGGCCGTCGCACGGAAGATGTTCAGCCCTTCGTTGATCATGAACACGCGCCCGGGCTCCATCAGGTTGATGATCCTGTTGGAGACCAGCGAGGCCAGGGAGAGCACCAGCGTCGCCCCGGCGGCATGCAGCACCTTGACGTTGCGGTCCAGGTTGGTGCGGCTGATGATCTGCACATCGGGGCGCAGGCGGCGGCAGTAGATGGTAAGGTAGATGTTGATGTCGTCATCATGCGTGGTGATGATGATGGACGGGGCGTTTTTTATGCCTGCCCGTTCCAGGGTGGCGGGATCCGCAGCGTCACCCACCTGCACGCAGATGCCGGGCATTTGCGGAGCCACGTTCTGCTTGTCCACGACCACCACGTCCAGTCCGCGGTCCCTGAGGGCGAGCGCTGCGGCTGCCCCCACCCTGCCGCCGCCCAGCACCAGCACGGGGCCGGCAGGTGCGTCATCCCGCTCCCGTGAGCATTGCTGGCTGAAAGCTTCGACCTGCCCGCGTGATCCGGCGATGACCAGGACCTTCTGGTCTTCGAGCAAAGTGTCGGGACCGGGCTGTTCGAACACGCCGTGGTTCCACAACCCGACGACGTTGATGCCCATGCTGGCGCGGAGATCGCTTTCGCGCAGGGTCTTGCCGCCAAGAGTGGTATGCTTCACCTGGGCTTCGGCAATGACCAGGGGGCCGACTGCCGCGAGCTGGCTCACGCAAAGCCTCCCCGTCGCCACGCGCCGCGTGAGCGACTGGCCCAGCAGCTTGCGGAACTGGAATACCCACGTGCATCCCGCCAGCTTGAGGATGTCGATGGATTCTTCCTTTTCCGCCCTGGAGATCATGGGCACAGACGTTGTGAGTTCGCGCAGGGTGAATGCCACGTTGGTGTTGCGCACGTCGGTATCGAGCGCCACGACCATGCGTGCCTGATCCGTCCGCAGGCTGCGGTAGACCTCCACGTCGTCGTAGTCGCCCACTACGGCACGGAGCCCCTGGTCCATGAGCGCCAGGGCATCCTGCGTGCTGCCGCAGAGGAGCACGTTGACAACGCCATAGCGCGTGAGCACCTGGGCAAGGTTTTTGGAGATGGGGCTCACGCCGACGATGACCACATGGCCGCGGGTCGAAGCGGGCAGGCTGTGCTGCACCTCGCGCTTCTTTTGAGCTTCCAGCCAGGGATTGTAGATGAACTGCAGGAAAACGGAGGGCAGGACGATGAGCAGCCCCACGATCCCCGTGAGCAGCACAAGTATGGAAAAGGCTAGCCCCAGGTCGGAATGGAAGGTGATGTCGCCGAAGCCCAGCGTGGACATGACGGTGAGCGTCCAGTAGACCCCGGTTATCCAGCTGAACTCCCTGCCTTCCAGCAGCATGATGGCATGGAAAAGCACGCTGAAGACAAGGACGAGCACCAGGAGTGCGGCGGCGAACCGCGTGACGTACGCCACATTGCGCCGCGTCTCCCTTCCTTTGAAGAAGCGGTTGAATTTGTCGGTGGAAAAGTTCATAGCCGCAGTATGCCCCGCCCCGCTTGCCAAGGCAAGGCTTTTATGCCTGCTGCCAGACAGCAGGGGGCTGGTTCCCGGTCACGATCCGCTTTTTCCGTTCCAGCTGTTGACAATAACGTTGTGATAACGTAGCATGTAATTGTCGACAATATGATTTTTATCAAAAATGGCAACGGGTTTTTCATGCGGGAGAAAACGTCTTGCCCCTGCGGAGGGCGGCCTGTGCTTGCGGAGGCGTCTTATGGTCCAGCGTTTTGAAAGGCATGCCTTGTCTCCCCTCCCCATCGGGATCGTGGGCGGGATGGGTCCTTATGCGGGATATGACCTTGTCCGCAAGATATTCCGCTGGACGAAAGCCGGCTGCGATGAAGACCATCTTCCCGTGATGCTCCATTCCTTCCCTGCCTGGATACCGGGACGCCCGGCGTTCCTGCTGGGCAGGATCGCAGAAAATCCGGGGGAGGACATCGGCGGCATCATGGTGCAGCTTGCCCGCTGCGGGGCCAGGGTCCTGGGCATGCCCTGCAACACGGCGCACAGCCCCCGCATCCTTGATGCGGCCATGAAGCGCCTTCAGGATTCCTGTGAAGATGTCCGCTTCATCTCCATCATTAAAAGCGCCGTCGACCATGTGCGGAGCATCTGCAGGCCAGGCGGCCGTGTGGGGCTCCTGGGCACTGTGGCCACGCTGCGCACCAGGCTGTACCAGGACGCGCTGGAGCAGGCGGGGCTTGAACCCGTCGTTCCCGGCCAGGACGAATGCGACCTGGTGCAGGACGCTATCAGCAGCCCCGGATTCGGCATCAAATCGTTTTCCGACCCTGTTTCCCCCAGGGCGCGCGGCATCCTGCTCGATGCAGCAGCGCGCCTTGCGGAAGAGAAAGATGTTTCCGTGATCCTCCTGGGGTGCACGGAGATCCCCCTGGCCATCCGGGAGACCAGCCTGGGTGGCATCCCTGTTGTGGACGCCACCAGCATCCTTGCCAGGGAATTGGTGCGGGCCAGCTGCCCGGAACGGCTCAACGATGCCATAGAACTTCAAACAGAGGAGTAGCTCATGAATCTTGCTCAGTTTCCACGCCGCGGGTATGTGAAGCATCCCACGCCCATCGAGTTCCTGCCCCGTTTTTCCGAGGCCCTTGGCGGAAAGGTGAAGGTGTACATCAAGCGCGATGACCTGCTCCCGGGCTGCGCCGGCGGCAACAAGACGCGCAAGCTTGACTTTTCCATTGCGGATGCGCTCGCCAAGGGCGCCGACACCATCATCACCTGCGGCGCCGTGCAGTCCAACCACTGCAGGCTGACCCTGGCCTGGTCGGTGCATGAAGGGCTCGACTGCCATCTCGTCCTCGAAGAGCGCGTCCCGGGCAGCTATGATCCTGAAGCATCGGGCAACAACCTGCTGTACCATCTGCTGGGCGTGAAGAGCATCACCGTGGTGCCCGGCGGATCCCCCATGATGGACGAGATGGAAAAAGTGGCTGCCAAGCTCCGCGCGGAAGGCCGCAAGCCCTATATCATCCCCGGCGGAGCGTCGAATGAGATCGGCGCCCTGGGCTACGTGGCCTGCGCGCAGGAGACCATCCAGCAGATGTTCGACCTGGGGCTCGATTTCGACCACATCTACGTCCCCAGCGGCTCCGCCGGCACCCATGCCGGCATGATCGCCGGTTTCGTCGGCAACAACATGGATATCCCGATCTCCGGGATCGATGTCAGCCGCCCCGGCGACGTGCAGCAGGAGATCGTGTACAAGCTGGCGCAGAAGGTCCTGGACCGCATCGGCGCCGGAGTGCAGCTGCCCAAGGAAAAGGTCGTCTGCTACGGAGACTATTACCTGCCCGGCTATTCGCGTCCCAACCCCGGCATGGTCGAGGCCGTGAAGCTGCTGGCGCAGACAGAGGCCATACTGCTCGATCCGGTTTACAGCGGGAAAGCATTTGCCGGCATGATCGACCACATACGCCAGGGGCGCTTCGCAGAAGGATCGCGCATCCTCTTCCTGCATACAGGCGGATCGCCTGCGCTGTATGCCTATCTTCCCACTTTCCTGGGCTAGCGCCGGGCAGCGGGCATCATCATAATCCGTGATAGGGAGGCATGACATGGCAGAACAAGAGCGGAAATTGCAAATGTACGGCGGGATGCTGGGAGGGTTCGTGCCGCTCCTCATCCTCGTCATAGGGCTCGTGTGGCTCTCTGTGGCGCAGCGGGGCGGCGTCAAGCCCTTCTGGGCATGCGCCTGGATCGCCCTTGCCGTGGGGCTGTTTTTTGCGCGCAGCAAAGAAGAATACTGCAAGGCCCTCATGCGGGGCATCGGTGACAAGACAGGCATCGTCATCGTCACGGCGTGGCTTTTTGCCGGCGTGTTCGGCAAGCTCATGCAGGCGGGCGGGCTGGTCAACGGACTGCTCTGGCTGGGCATGACCACGGGCGCCGACGGATCCATCTTCGTGGGGCTCGTCTTCCTTGCGGCCATGCTGTTCTCTCTCGGCACGGGCACGTCCACGGGGACCTGCATCGCACTGACACCGGTGCTTTATCCGGCAGGCGTGTTCCTTGGGGCAGATCCGGCCATGTGCGCCCTGGCCATCCTTTCCGGCGCTGCCTTTGGCGATAACCTCGCGCCTGTTTCGGACACCACCATCGTTTCGGCCTACACGCAGGGCGCCACCATGAAGGACGTCGTCCGCAGCCGCTTCCCGCTGGCCATTTCGGCGGCGGCCGTGGCCATGGTCTTCTTCCTGGTCTTCGGCGGCAACGGCAATGCCGCGGCATTGCCGGAGATCAAGGCCAACCTCGATCCCACAGGGCTCGTCATGCTCATCGCCCTGATCGTGGTCGTCGCTTCGGCCCTCATGGGGCGGCACATCATCGAATCGCTCATCTACGGCAACGTCACCGCGGCCATCGCCGGCATCGCCACGGGGAAGATAGCCCCCACGGCCATCTTTGGCATCCCCGCCAAGAGCGGTGGCTCGACCGGCATCATCCAGGCCGGGATCGACGGCGTCGTGGGCGCCATCATCTTTGCCATCCTCATCCTCGCCGTCACGCAGGTCCTTGTGGAATGCGGCATCATGGACCGGATCCTTGACTATGCCCGCAAGACCTTTGTGAACACCGTGCGCCAGGCGGAGCTGTTCATCATCGGCGTGACCATCGCGGCCTCCATACCCATTTCGGCCAACGCTCCGGCAGAACTTCTGGTAGGTCCCAGCCTCGTCAAGCCGATGGGTGAAAAATTCGGACTGGCCGCCGCGCGCAGGGCGAACCTCATGGACTGCGCCGTCTGCACGGTGTTTTTCATGCTGCCATGGCATATCGCCGTGGCCACATGGTACGCACAGACGGTGGCCGCTGCCGAAACATACCAGATCGCAGCGCCTTCCGTGAGCGCCGCGCTCATGAACCCGTATTCCTGGGCCTTGCTCCTCGTCCTGCTGTTCTCGGCCTTCACCGGCTGGAACCGCAGATTCGCCGCCCAGGGTGAGGCCGGCGAGACTGCCTGACAGTGATCCCAGGCTTTCCCTTGAACTTCCGCAGGCCCCGGCTTCCGGGGCCTTTTTCATGGCCACGCGTTGCCGCCGGCATATCGTGAATTATTGATCAAGCAGGAGCCGCCCCCGGCCCATTCCCGCAGCAGGAAGCCTCCAGCTTGTTCCCTTTGATGCAAGCGCCAGGTCCAGGAGCGGCCACGATGCTGGTTATCTGAGCATAATATCTTGTATTATAATGTAAAAAATCGATAACATCACTTTTGGCGCCCATGACAGGGATCAAAAGATCGCCATGTCTGCCTGCCTGCTTGCCATGAACAATGTTTTTCTGCTATGATAAAACATTCACGTCAAACCAGTGATCCTTTTTCCAGGAGGTTTCCATAGATGGCTCTTAACATCCTCATTATCGGCGGTGTCGCACTCGGCCCCAAGGCTGCCACGCGTGCCAAGCGCCTGCTCCCCGACAGCAACATCACCATGATCGACCAGGGGACGTATGTTTCCTACGGTGGCTGCGGCATCCCCTATTTCGTAGGCGGCGATGTGCAGCAGATGAACGGACTTCGCACGACCAATGCCGGCGTCGTCCGCGATGAAGCGTTTTTTGACAGCCAGAAGGATGTCAAGGTCATCTGCCATATGCGCGCGCTCTCCATCGACCGCAAGGCCAAGGCCGTTGAGGCCGAAGACACCCAGACCGGCGAAAAGCGCACCTTCTCCTATGATAAGCTGGTCATCGCCACCGGCAGCAGCCCGCGCATCCCCCCCATCCCCGGCGCCGATCTTAAAAACGTGACTTCCGTCACCTGCCTGGAAGCCGCACAGGCCATCCAGCAGCAGTGCGCCGCACGCAAGATCAATCATGCCGTGATCATCGGCGCCGGATTCATCGGGCTCGAGATGGCCGTGGCCCTTGCCGACATGTGGGGCATCAAGGTCACTGTCATCGAGATGATCGATCATGTGCTGCCCGCCCAGCTCTCCCTCAATTTCGCCCAGATGGCCAAGCATGACCTTGAAGAACTGGGCGTGACCGTCTACACCGCCGAATCGGTCAAGGAACTCAAGGGCAAAGACGGCGCTGTCTGCCAGGTGGTCACCGACAAGCGCGTCATCGATGCCGACCAGGTGATCTTCTCCATCGGCGTGACTCCCAATTCCAAGATCGCATCCGATGCCGGGCTGCTCTGCCATCCGCGCGGCGGCATCATGGTGAACAGCCATATGCAGACTTCGGACCCGGACATCTACGCCGGCGGCGACGTGGTGGTCGTGCGCAACCTCATAAGCGGCGACTTCAGCTACCTGCCCCTGGGTTCCATGGCCAACCGCCAGGGCCGGGTCATTGGCAGCAACCTGGGCGGTGTGCAGGCGACGTTCGACGGCGTCGTGGGATCCTGGTGCGTCAAGCTGAACAAACTGCATTTTTCTGGTGCGGGGCTTACCCTGCACCAGGCACGCCAGGCGGGATTCGACGCTGTTGAAGCCAGCATGGAATCCTATGACATGGCGCACTTTTATCCGGGGCACACCCCCCTGCTGCTCAATGTCGTCGCGGACAGGCAGACCAAGCGCATCCTGGGCATCCAGGGCGTGTGCGCCAATGGGCACGCTGTCAAGGCACGCACAGACGCCGTGGCCGCCATGCTGCAGATCGGCAAGCCCACGCTCAACGACCTCTCCAACCTTGAGATCTGCTATGCGCCGCCTTTCGCCTCTGCCATGGACGCCATCAACATAGCGGGCAACGTGGCCCAGAACGTCGTGGAAGGGCGCCACAATGCCATCACCCCGGACGAATTCCTCGACCTGTGGCGCAACCGCGACAAAAACAACATCCTCTTTGTGGACATCCGTCCGCCCAAGGCAGGCAAGCCCATCGAAGAACGCCACCCCGGGCAGTACCTTTCGCTGCCGCTCGAAGAGTTCAAGCAGCGCCGTGGCGAATTTCCCAAAGACCGTCCTGTGGTGCTCATCTGCAATTCCGGAACGCGCGCCTATGAAACGCAGATCAAGCTGCGTGCCATGGGCATAGAAGCTCCCAACTCCGAAGGCGGGCACACCGCCATGAAGCTGCGCGGCGACGAAAAGGAATTCTAGCCAGCACCATGACGAAAGCCGGGGGCAGCCTGCGGGCTGCCCCTTCGTTTATGAAAAACCCATGCCTGCGCCCTTGCGAACGCCTGCCACTTGCGGCATACTCTCCCTGAGGAAATCATGCCCGGACGCAACCTTTCCCACCCTTTCTTCACGCTTTACCGCGTGCTGTGGCGCGTGGCGCGTATTTTCCTGCGGCGCAGCCCCCGCCTTGCCGAAGGCTGGGAAGCCCGGCTCGTGCCCCAGGACTGGCTCGAACCCGAGCTTACACCGGCAGACGCAGAAGACCGCTGCGCGGACGTATGGCTGCAGGCGGCCTCGGGAGGTGAAGCCCGCCTGGCTGAAGCCATATGCCGTGACCTTGACCCTTCCCTCCCCCTGCGCCTCCTCATCACCACATGGACAGCGCAGGGGCGCGATGTCGCCAATGGCTTCCTGCCTGCCCTTAAGCTGAGCCATCCCCTGCTTAAGGCAGCGGTGCGCTTTGCCCCCCTGGACAGCCCCGAACACGTTTGCCGCGCTCTTTCCCTTGCCAGGCCGCGGCTTGTCGCACTGCTTGAGACCGAGCTTTGGCCGGGATTGATGGCCGCCTGCCGCGACATGGGCATCCCGGTCATCGTGCTCAACGGGCGCATCAACCAGTCCACTGCCCGCTTCGGGAAGTTCTTCTCATCGCTGACGCGCAACATCGCTCCGGAGAGCGTTTTCGCTGTTTCCGAAGAGGACGGCAGCAGGTTTTCCGCCATGTTCCGCTGTCCGGTCCGTGTGATGCCCAATGTCAAGTTCGACCTTTCCATGAGCAGCCTGGATTCCCCGCCAAAGCCCCATGAGCTTTCTTCGTGCTTTAAAGGCAGGGTGTACCTGTTTGCCTCCGTGCGCAGCGGGGAGCTCAAGCGCCTGCCGCGCTGCTTCTGCGAGATAGTCAAAGCCGATCCCAGGGCTGTCATCATCGCCGCCCCCCGCCATATGCACGCTGCAGCGGAATGGAGGGATCTGATGGAAGACCTGGGCCTGCGTCCCGTGCTGGCATCCAGCCTCAGTCCGGGCGCAGAGGTCCCCTGCGGGCACACGGTGGTGTGGGACCGCTTCGGCGACCTCCCGCAACTGTATGCGCTGGCCGCAGCCGCTTTTGTCGGGGGGACGTTCACGCAGGGCGGGCAAAATTTCCTGGAGCCGCTGGCTGCGGGCATCATTCCCTGCGTAGGTCCGTCTACGGAGAATTTCGGCTGGGCGCTCAGCCAGGGGGCGGGCGGCGCTCCTTCGCTTGAAGAGGCAGGGCTGCTCCACCGGGTCAGATCTCCCGGCGACGCCGTGCGTTTTATGATCGCCAGCGCTGAAGCCCCCCTTGGCAGGGATCGCGTGCGCCAGCGCTACAGCGCATGGCTCGCCGCCCGCACGGGCGGGGCGGTCCTGTGCGCCCGCGAGATAGAAAGGCGCCTCCGCCAGGATTGACGGCCCCCATATCCCTTTGCAGAGCATGCGCTTGCCGTGGGGTCCCCGCGGAAGGAGTTTTCTTTGAGGATACTAGCCCAACTTGTCATCTGCATCATGCTTGCCGGCACGGCTGCCGGCGTGGCCAGGGCGGAAACGCCGGACCTTCCGCCTTTTGGCGGCAATCTCTTCCAGGGCAACTTTGCCGCCGGTTCCGGTGCGGCGCTCCAGCCCGGCGACCGCATCCTGGTGCGCATCTGGGGCGGCGGGCTCACGCAGGAAAACGTGCTCGCCGTTTCGCCGGAAGGCACGCTGGATGTTCCTGGTGCCGGCAAGGCCACCGTTGCCGGATTGCCCAGGGGCGACGCTGAACAGATCCGGCAGGCCATAGCCAGCAGGCTCAATGTCGCAGGCGTGCAGGGTGCGGAGGTGTATGTCCGTCCCCTGGACGCCCAGTCCATCACCGTTTTCGTCACGGGATTCGTCAGCCGTCCGGGCAGTTATGCAGGGTCTCCTTCTGACAACATCCTGGCATTCCTCGATAAGGCAGGCGGCATAGATCCGGGCAAGGGCAGCTACCGCAGCATAGGCGTCAAACGCGGCGGCAAAGACATTGCCGAGGCCGACCTTTACCCGTTCATCCTCAGCGGGCAGATCCCCGCGCTGCGCTTTATGGACGGCGACACCATCATCGTGGGGGAAAAGCAGCCTTCGGTCAGCGCTTCTGGGGAAGTGCGCAACGCGGCCAGCTTTGAATTTGGCTCTTCCCGCCCGACCGGGGCACTCCTCATGTCCCTGGCAGACCCCGGAGCGCGCGCCACCCACGCCAGTGTTTCGGGCTGGCGGCAGGGACGGCCTTTCCGCCAGTATCTTCCGCTCTCCGAATTCTCCCGGCTCCAGCTTGCCGGAGGGGACCAGGTGGTCTTCACGGCCGACAGCAGGGCGGGGACCATCATGGTGGAGGCCCAGGGCGCCATCCTGGGGGCCTCGCGTTTCCCCATGCCGAACGGCGCGCGGCTCAGGGAGGTGCTCAGCTTTATTTCCGTCGATCCGGAACGCGCCGACCTGGACGGGATACACATCAAGCGCGCCAGCACGGCAAGGCAGCAGAAAAGATCCATCGTCGATGCCCTCAACCGCCTGGAACACGATGCCTACACAGCCACATCTTCCAGCAACGACGAGGCGCAGATACGGGCCAGGGAGGCAGAGATGCTCTCCAGCTTCATCCAGCGCGCCAAGGAAGTGGAGCCCGAAGGGATCGTCGTCGTGGGCGGCGGCGGGGGGCCTGCGGACATAGCCCTGGAGGACGGGGACGTGATCGTCATACCCGAAAAGTCCGACGTCGTGCTCATAAGCGGCGAGGTGCTCATGCCCCAGGCCGTCGTATGGAGCAGGAAAGCGAGCCTGGATGACTACATCGAGCGCGCCGGAGGCTTTGGCAACAGGGCCGACAAAAACAACATCCTTGCCGTGCGCACCAACGGCGAAGTCGTGCCCAAGCCCAAAAGCATCCTGCCCGGCGACCAGATCCTCGTCCTTCCCCGGGTGGATGCCAAGAACATGCAGGCGCTCAAGGAAGTCTCGCAGATCCTTTACCAGATCGCCGTTGCCGCCAAGGTCATCCTGGCGCTGTAGTCCGGCGGCCTGCCGGACGGCTTTTCATTCTTCCCCGGCCTTTCCTGCCGCAGGACCGGATGCTGCATCTTTAAGGGCCTTCCAGTATTCGTCGGGGACGTCAAAGCCCAGTTCACAGGCCTTTTCAGCGTATTCCCTGGCTTTGGCAGCGTCGCCCATCTCCAGCACGGCAAGGGAAAGGTTGTTCCATGCCGGGGCGAACGACGGTTCCTGCCTGATGACCATGCGGCTCATTTCGGCGCTTTTGTCGTATTCGCCCTTCATGTACAGGGCGGATGCGAGGTTGGTGCGCGCCTGGACGAACCGGGGATTCCAGGTGAGCGCCTTCTGGAGTGCGGCGATGGCTTCGTCTGCTTCGCCGCGCTGCAGATGCACAAAGCCGATGTTGCCCCAGGGCTCGGGAAACTTGGCGCGGCTCTGGGCAGCTTCCTTATTGTACTGCAGGCATCCATCCAGATCGCCGCGCTGCAGGCACAGTCCGCCCAGCTGGACATAGGCTTCGGCCATATGCGGCGACTGGCGCACGGCGTTCAAAAAGCATTCCTCAGCCTCGGAAAAATCGCCAAGCGAGAGCATGGCAACGCCCAGGTTGTAATGGTGTATGGCGCACTTGGGATCTTTTTCGATGGCTTCCTGCAAGTCATGGATATATTCGTTGATGTCGTCGTACCGGTCTTTCATTGGAGATGTCCTTCCTTTTTGAGCAATTTTTGATACCATGCAGCGAATTCGTAGCAGCCCAGGTACTTGTCCTGCTTGTTGACGATGCCGATGGCGGCCTCCAGTGCGCCCTGGATGAAGGCGTCGCTGGGGGGATCTTCGCCGGCGAGCTGCACCTCGCAGTTTTTATCCTGCAGGAATTCCTTGAGCAGCTGCTGGACCGTGCGCTTGGTCACATCGGTGCGTATCTCTATGGGGTCGTTGGGCTCCGGAAAAGGATCCCAGTTTTCATAGCCTATGCGGTCGATGAAGCGGCGGCGGCGCGGCGGTATCTTTTCGTACAGGTCGCGCTTGAGTTTTTCTTCTTCGGGCGTGAGCTGGCGGGGCTTGTCGCTGCGCAGCAGGGGGGCGATGGACATCGCTACGCCTCCTTTGCCGGGGCTCCCGCCCCGAGGTAGGCGTCGTCATATTTGGTGAGCAGGGCCATGGATACGGGCACATAAACGCGGTGCAGGTCGCGGAAGCGGGAACCCAGGGCGGCACCGATGCGGCGGCTCATGTCGGCAAGGCGGTCCTGTATGCGGTCCAGCGCCACGGTAGGATAGGCGCGGCCCTTTTCAAAGCGGCACGTGCCGCACACATGGGCCTTGCCGCCAATGACCGTGGGCACGCCGTACAGCCGGCAGGTGATGGGCCTGTGCTCGTACAGCAGGCAGGTCTCGTCCAATCCTAACAAGGGGCAGCGCACCCGTTCCCGGCCGGCTTCGTCAAGGATGTCGCTGTCGGAGATGCCGCTTTTGGCCTGCTGGAAATAATGCCGCTTCAGGCGGGTGAGCTGGCGGTCGGCGCGGCCGGCAGCCTCGATGACGGCGGAGCGGCGGATGCCATAGCCAAATTCCCTGTTGAACGCGCGGTTGAGCGCCATGGCCTCGACAAGCGAGAGGTCAAAGGGGGCGCTGCAGCAGCTGCTGCAGCCCTGGACGCAGGCGACTTCGCCGGGGAACTGTTCCCTGACTTTGCTGAAAAGTGCGTCGGCATTGGCAGCAAGCTGTTCATATTCTTTAAAAATGGCATCCAATTCTGTGTTGCCCATGGAAAATCGCCCGCTTTGAAAGAGTGTGAAAATCGCCGGATGAGCACGGCCCATCCGGCGACGCATAAAGCTGTTCCGCCCGGATCGTGGGCCGGACTACGCTTCTTCGATCACGATGGCTTCCTGTTCGCACACGCCGGAGCAGGATTCGCAGCCGAGGCATTCTTCCTCGTTCACCGGAGCGGACTTGCCGTCCTGGAGTTCCCACACCTGGACAGGGCAGATGTCAACGCACTGGCCGCAGCCGACGCACTTGTCTTCGTCAAACACGATCTTGTATCCCATGACAACCTCCAACAGCGCCCGCAAAACGGGCGGTTAATGAATTTTCCGAGAAAGGGCGGCGCGCTTCAAGAGCGCCTCCGCCTGTGGGATAGCCTGTGCGCGCCGCCGTGTCAAGCTCCTTGCAAAGAGCGTGTGAACACAGCGCCGTTGGGGATGCGGCAGCAGGCATGGAGGGATAGGGAAGTCCCTTGGGCGCGTGGCGGAACAGAGAAAAAACATGCGGGGCGGATATCGCCGGCGGCCACTCCCGGACCGTCCGATCCCGCCATTTATTTTTTTTATGGGGGGCATTGGATTTTCCAATTTTCCATGCACCGCCTTTTTGCGTATGTATCTGTCATAAAGGATGAGATGGGCAGCATGGACCAGGAAGAGATCTATCGCAGGGCTGTCGAGCTCGTGGACAAGGCGCGCGGCAAGCTGGAAGTGCGCAGCAAGGTGGGCGCCGCCGATCTTGACGGATTGAGCATTGCCTATACGCCTGGCGTCGCGGCTCCTGCGCGCGCCGTCCATGCGGACAAGTCCCTGCAGTTCCGGTACACGGCCAGGGCCAGCATGCTTGCCATCGTCACCGATGGCACGGCAGTGCTCGGGCTGGGCGACGTGGGGCCGGAGGCTGCCATGGTCGTCATGGAAGGCAAGGGCGTCATGCTCAAGGAATTTGCCGGGGCTGATCCCGTGCCCATCTGCCTGTGCACCACCGATGCCGATGAGATCGTGCGCACCGTCAAAAACATCTCGCCGTCCTTCGGCTTCATTTTTCTTGAAGACATCGCCGCCCCCCGCTGCTTTGAGATCGAGCGCCGGCTTTCTGAAGAGCTGGACATCCCCGTCTTTCACGATGATCAACACGGTACGGCTATCGCCATCTGCGCAGGACTGAAGAACGTCATGCGCCTTTCCGGGCGGGAGCTCGCCGCGCAGAAGATCGTCATCAGCGGGGCCGGAGCGTCCGCCCTGGCCACAGCGGGCCTGCTGTTCGAACTGGGTGCTTCCCATATCGCCATGGCAGACAGCAGGGGGGCGCTTTCCTCCAGCCGGCCGGACCTCGATCCATGGAAGCGTGCCGTGGTGGAGCGCAGCACCGCTCCGCAGGAGGAACGTTCACTGGCCGGGATCATGCGCGGCGCGGACGTTTTCATCGGCCTTTCCCGGGGCGGGCTGGTCTCCCGCGCCATGGCGGCATCCATGGGCAGGGATGCCGTGATCTTTGCCCTTGCCAACCCCGATCCCGAGATCATGCCCGAAGACGCCCTGGCCGCCGGTGCGAAGTATGTGGGCACGGGGCGCTTCGACTATCCCAACACGGTGAACAACCTCCTCGCCTTCCCCGGGATCGTCAGGGGAGCCATGCTTTCCCGGGCGAAGCATATCACCATGCGCATGAAACTGGCCGCTGTCGATGCCATAGCCTCCTATGTGACCGATGAACAGCTTTCGGAAGGCTTCCTGCTCCCGAACCCTCTCGACCGCCATCTGTCAGAAAGCGTTGCCGCCGCGGTAGCGTCCGCTGCGGATGCCTGATACCACCAACCTTTTTACCCAATGGAGTAGAGTATGAAAAAGTTTGTCGCCGCCCTCGCATGTCTGTCCATGCTTGGCCTGTCTGCCCTTGCCGCCAAGCAGGCTCCTGCCGCTGACTATCCCAGCAAGCCGGTCAACATGATCATTGCCTTCACCGCCGGCGGCTCCAGCGACGTGCAGGCCCGCCTCATGCAGAAGTACTGGAACAAGTATGCCGGTCCGGACTGCCCCTGGGTGTTCATCTACAAGACAGGCGCTGCCGGCATGATCGGCTTCACCGAGATCGCGAAGGCCAAGCCCGACGGCTACACCATCGGCGGCATGAACGTGCCGCACATCGTGCTGCAGACCCTTGGGCAGAAGGCGCAGTTCCACGCCGTGGACAGCTTCCAGTACATCTGCCAGGTGGTCAACGACCCGCAGGTCGTGGCCGTGCGCAAGGACAGCCCCTACAAGAGCGTCAAGGAAGTCTATGACGCAGCCAAGGCCAAGCCCGGCAAGATCAAGCTCGGCATGTGCGGCCCCATGTCCGGCCAGCACCTGATGTACATGGATTCCATGCAGAAATTCCCGGAATCCAAGTTCGCCCCCATTTTCTACAAGGGCGCCGCTGACCAGATCGTCGCCATCCTTGGCGGCGAAGTCGACGTGATCTTCGGCAACATGAACGACATCATGCGCTCCCTTGACGAGCTGAACATCCTCGGCATCGCTTCCGAAAAGGAAAACGATGTGTTCCTGCCCGGCGTGAAGACCCTGAGGGAGCTTGGCTTCGACATGGTCTCCGACATCCGCCGCGGTTTTGCCGCTCCCAAGGACATCGCCCCCGAGCATCTCGCGAAGCTGCGCGCCATCTTCAAGCAGATCTGCGAAGACAAGGAATATGTCGCCGAAATGATCAAGGCCGGCCAGCCGCACGAATACATGGATGGAGAAACGTTCCATAAGTGGCTTGCCGACCAGTTCTCCAAGAGCGAAAAGCTGCTCAGGGCCTCGGGCCTGCTGAAGTAGCAACGACGGAAGAGCCGGGCGGTCCTGAAGCAGGACCTGCCCGCTGAGGCCAGCGGATGTTGGGGCCGCTGGCCTCTCTATTGGGCGGGGCCTGCTCCGGACAGATCAGCAAGCACATCCAGCAGCAAAGCGGCCGCCCTGTTCAGGCGGTCGTTTTTGCGCTGGATGAGGAAATACTCGATGGAAGGGAGCTGCGCGGGCAGGGCGATCTCCTTCAGCAGACCAAGTTCCAGCTCGCGCGCGGCGCAGCACCGCGGCAGGATGGCGATGCCGGCGCCGTGCAGCGCCAGGTTTTTTATGGATTCCATGTCCCCTGTGATGATCGGCGGGGGCATCTTCTCGTGCCCTGGCTGCGCCCTGATCCAGTCCTGGGCGATATCGTGCACCTTGGTCCCTTTTTCCCGGAAAATAAATCTGCAGCGGGAAAAATCCTGGTCCTCCGGGCATGGGGAAGCTCCCCGGCTGTATCCGGGGCCCGCGGCAAGGATGCAGTGGTCTTTGTGCATCAGGGTGAAGGACAGGCTGTTGAAACCCGGGGCCCAGGGGGCGAATCCCAGATCGACGAGGCCGTCCTGGACCCAGGTGGCAGTGGTGTAGGAATTGGCAAAGTGCAGGCGGATGCTGACTTCAGGCCAGTGCAGGGCATAGGTCTTGAGCGCCGGGGGCAGGACGTAGGTGCCCATGACGGATGAAGCGGCGATATTCAGCTCTCCGCGCACAGCTTCGGATGGCCTGCCGATGTTCCTGATGTCGTCCAGCATGGCTGCGAGCACGTCCACCTTGTGCAGCAGCGCCTCCCCTTCCGGGGTGAGGCGCGTTTCCTGGCTGGAGCGCACAAAGAGCTCATAGCCCAGTTCGTGCTCAAGCATCTGGATATGGTGTGTCACCGTGGGCTGCGTGATGAACATCTCCTGGGCGGCGCGCGTGAAGCTGCCTGTGGTGGCAACTTTTCTGAACGAGAGAAGATGGTCGATCTTCATGTGGGCCCCCTGCCGCATGTTGCAACGGAACGGTTTATGTTTCCATGCTATTCCTGTTTGCCATGCCCTGCAAATGTTTTTCCATAGCCGTTCCGGCTTCAGGACCAGGGTGCCGGAAACGAAAGGAGCCTCCGGCGGAGGCTCCTTTCGATATTAAAGGATGCGGAGGTCACTGGGCCTGCAGCGCAGCGCGCACGGCGGCGCCCATCTCCTGCGTGCTGCTGGACCCGCCCATGTCGCGGGTGCGCACCATGCCTTTGGCAAGCACTTCCTGCTCGGCGGCAAGAAGGGCGCGGGCGGCTTCTTCCTCGCCGAAGTGTTCCAGCATCATGCGGGCGGATTCGATGGAGGCCAGGGGGTTGACCACGCCCTTGCCGGCGATGTCCAGCGCCGATCCGTGGATGGGTTCGAACATGGAGGGGAATTCTTTTTCCGGGTTGAGGTTGGCACCGGCGGCGAAGCCCATGCCGCCCTGCAGCACGGAGCCCAGGTCGGTGATGATGTCGCCGAAGAGGTTGGAAGCCACGATGACGTCGAAGCGCTGGGGCTTGCTGACCATGAACATGGTGAGCGCATCGACCAGGAGGTAGTCGTTCTCGATGTCCGGATACTGGAGCGCGACTTCCCTGAAGATCTTGTCCCAGAAGACCATGGAATAGTTGAGCGCGTTGGACTTGGTGCAGTTCGTCACACGGCCCATGTGCCCCTGCGCCTTGCGTTTGCGCGCCAGCTCAAAGGCATAGCGGATCACGCGCTCACAGCCTTTGCGGGAGAACACGGCCATCTGCGTGGCGAAGCCGTGGGGCTCGTCAGGAGAGAATATCCCGCCGAGGTGGCTGTATTCGCCCTCGGTGTTCTCGCGCACGACGACGAAGTCGACGGTCTGGGGCGTGGCGGTAGTGACCGGGCTGCTGACGCCTTCGAGCATGCGTATGGGGCGCAGGTTGACATATTGGCAGAAGCCCTGGCGTATGGCCAGCAGCGGCCCCAGGGAGATATGGTCGGGCACTTTGGCAGGGTCGCCCACGGAGCCCAGGAAGACGGCATCGAACGACCTGAGGACCTCCAGCCCGTCTTCGGGCATCATGCGTCCATGCGCGAGATAGTAGTCGCAATTCCAGCCGAATGTCTCGCCTTCGACGGCGAAGGAGAACTTCCGGGCGCACGCTTCCAGCGCGAGCCTGGCTTCGAGGGCGACTTCCGGGCCGACACCGTCGCCCGGGATGAAGGCAATCCTGTAGGTTTTCATGGCTTGTTCCTTTGGGGGGCATGCGCGCCCTCTGCGTGTTGCGGGATGGGGACATGATACCTGCATTGCGGGAAGAGGCAAATAAAAAAAAGCAATGGGGGATATAGAGCAAGCTTATGTCTGGCTTCCGCGCAGCCTCCCGGCGCCGTTTTTTGCGGACATGAAAAAAGATGAAGAAAAAACTTGACTCTGCAAGGCGGTGAAGATAGAAGAAGCGTTGCCCTTATTGGGCGTATCCCTGTTCGGAAGGGAAGGGCGGCTCTGCCTGCCCTGCTGTGCTCCCAAAGCGGGAGTTTTGACATTTGCAGGCGTCATCACATGCCTAAGATGTCATGCCGGGCGGCATAGCCGCCAGGCGTCCGAAGTCTGGGCAATCCGGGTTTCGGGCATGTGTTGGCCCTGTGGGACCACCTGATTTGCGGAAGGGATTCCGCTGACGCAGGTAGGCGGCCAGGCCGGCTTTGTTTTGTGATGTTCAGGGGCGCGGAGGCTGCCAGGGTTCCATCCTCTCATTCCCCGAAAATCCATGATGAAGCCGCCAAGGAACACCTGGTGGCCGCCCTGTGCTGGGTGTAGGAAAGAAAGGGTCCTGCCTGCAAGGTGAGCGGGCGCGGATCCTTGTGATGGCCGGTGTGAGCCGGCCAGCCGCCGGGGACGGCGGTGAATTCTCCGGTTGAAATAGCTCTTTGAGGATCAGCCGGAGCGGGTTTGCCAGAAAATGGAGATTCGCAATGACGACAGTTGGCAGTGATCGTATCCGTATCAAGCTCAAGGCTTACGATTACCGCATCCTTGACAAGGCTGTGGCGGAAATCGTGGACACGGCGCGCAATACGGGCGCCAATGTGGCTGGGCCGATCCCGTTGCCCACCAACATCCATAAGTACACGATTCAGCGCTCGGTGCACGTGAACAAAAAGTCGCGTGAGCAGTTCGAGATGAGGGTGCACAAACGCCTTATGGACATCCTTGAACCCACGCAGCAGACCGTGGACGCCCTGGGCAAGCTTTCCCTGCCCGCAGGCGTGGATGTGGAAATCAAGCTCTAGTGAGGGGCGTCATGTCTGAGAAAATGGGTATTATTGGACGAAAGCTGGGCATGACTCGCATTTTCGCCGCAGACGGCAGCGCTGTTGCCGTGACCGTGGTCAAGGCCGGGCCCTGCCCCGTGACCCAGGTCAAGACGGTGGAGAAAGACGGTTACAATGCCCTTCAGATCGGCTTTGAAGAAGTGGCTGAAAAGAAAGTGACCAAGCCCCTGCGCGGTCACTTTGCCAAGGCCGGGGTCGCCCCCTGCCGCGAGACCCGCGAGATCCGCCTCGCGGAGCCGGCCGCTTACGAGGTTGGGCAGGTCGTCACCGCAGACGTGTTTGCCGCAGGCGACATCGTCAAGGTGACCGGGACCAGCATAGGCAAGGGCTACCAGGGCGTGATGCGTCGCTGGAATTTCCATGGGAGCGACGACGGCCATGGCGACGAAAAGGTGCATCGTTCCGGTGGTTCCATCGGCAACAACACCTTCCCCGGACACGTCATCAAAGGCCGCAAGATGGCCGGACAGTGGGGGGCGGAGCGCGTCACCCAGCTGGGGCTGACCGTTGTGGAAGTGCGTCCCGAGGATAACGTCCTCCTTATCAAGGGCGCCGTGCCAGGGCCTAAGAACGGCCTTGTCCTGGTGCGCAAGCAGTAGTGCGAAACATTGGAGATGAAGCAATGGCTGTTGTAAAAGTTTACGATCAGAACAAGCAGGAAGCCGGGGAAGTCACCCTCGCTCCCGAGGTGTTCGAAGTCGAAGTGAGGCCGGAGATTCTGAACCTTGTGGTTCGCGCTTACCGCGCCGCGCTGCGTGCGGGCACGCATGCGGTCAAGACGCGTGCGTTTGTGTCCGGCGGCGGCAAGAAGCCCTTCAAGCAGAAGGGCACGGGTAATGCGCGTGAAGGTTCCAACCGTTCGCCCATCATGCGCGGCGGCGCGATCATCTTCGGACCGCAGCCCCGTGATTACAGTTTCAAGGTTAACAAGAAGGTTCGCAGCCTTGCGCTCCGCATGGCTCTTTCCTCACGCCTGGCCGACGGGCTCATGGTCGTCAAGGGCATCGAGCTTGCCGAGGCCAAGACCAGGCTTTTCGCAAATGTGGCAAAGGCTCTCGGCCTGACCAAGGCCCTTGTGGTCGCCGGGACCGCTGAGAGCGGCCCCGACCCCAAGCTGGCGCTTGCTGCGCGCAACCTGCCCGGTGTCACCGTGGTCACCCCCGATGCCGTCACCGTGTATGACGTGCTCAACTGCAAGCAGCTCGTACTGCTGGAAGGCGCCCTGCCCCAGCTCGAAGAGAGACTGAAGTAGTCGCTCCCCGAAAGGAATGGACATGGATTACACTACAATTCTTCTGAGGCCCGTGGTCACCGAAAAGGCCACTGCTCTGCGCGAGCAGGGCGTGTACGCCTTTTTTGTGGCTCCGAAGGCCAACCGGATCGAGATCGGTAAGGCAGTGGAAGAAGCCTTCAAGGTCAAGGTCACCGATGTCAATGTCGTCACGGTCAAGCCGCGCCGCCGCGTGCGCCAGGGCCGTGTGAAGGGGCGCATCGCCGGCTATCGCAAGGCGTATGTCACCCTCGCCGCTGACAACAAAATTGATTTCTTCGAGGGAGTCTAGTCAATGGCAGTCATTAAAATGAAACCGACCTCGGCTGGGCGTCGTTTCCAGACGGTTTCCGACTTCGCAGAGATCACGAGATCCACGCCGGAAAAGTCCCTGACCGAAGGTCTGAACAAGAAGAGCGGACGCAACAACAACGGACGCGTCACCAGCCGCCGCCGCGGCGGCGGGCACAAGCGCCTGTACCGCGTGATCGACTTCAAGCGTGACAAGGCGGGCATCCCGGCCAAGGTGACGGAGATCGAATACGATCCCAACCGTTCCGCCCGCATCGCCCTGCTCACCTACGCCGACGGCGAAAAGCGCTACATCATCGCCCCCGTGGGCATCCGCCAGGGTGATGTCGTGGAATCCGGTGACAAGGCCGACATCAAGCCCGGCAACGCCCTCGCCCTTGGGCGCATCCCCGTTGGCACCAACGTGCACAACATCGAGATGCATCCGGGCCGCGGCGGACAGATGTGCCGCGCCGCCGGCACCTATGCCCAGCTCGTGGGCAGGGACGGCAAGTATGTCATCGTCCGCCTGCCTTCCGGCGAAGTCCGCAAAGTGCTCGGCACCTGCCTGGCCACGGTCGGCCAGGTCGGCAACGTGCAGAACGAGAACATCAGCCTGGGCAAGGCTGGCCGCAACCGCTGGCTCGGCCGCCGTCCCAAGGTCCGCGGCGTCGCGATGAACCCTGTTGACCATCCCCTGGGCGGCGGTGAAGGCCGCAGCTCCGGCGGACGCCATCCGGTCACGCCATGGGGCATCCCGACCAAGGGCTACAAGACCCGCGCGAAGAAGAAGCCTTCCAGCCGCCTTATCATCAAGAGCCGCGACAAGAAGTAAGAGGAGCCGGACATGCCAAGATCTCTTAAAAAAGGTCCCTTTGTGGACGGCAGCCTTATGAAGAAGGTGGACGCGGCCGTTGCCAGCAACGACCACAAGGTCATCAAGACCTGGTCCCGCCGCTCCATGATTTTGCCGGAAATGGTTGGTTTGACGTTTGCCGTGCACAACGGCAAGAAGTTCATCCCGGTTTTCGTGACGGAGAACATGGTCGGGCACAAGATGGGCGAATTTGCGCCCACGCGCACCTTCCACGGTCATTCTGCCGACAAGAAGACGAAAGCGGCCACGAAAAAATAGCGAGTAACGTTCATGGAATCGAAAGCAATCTGCAAGTTTCAGCGGGTCTCCCCGCGCAAGACCCGCCTGGTTGCCAGGAACATCAAGGGTCTTCCCGTAGAGGACGCGCTGAACCAGCTCAAGTTCACGCCCAACAAGCCTGCCGGAGTCCTTTACGGGGTGGTGCGTTCGGCGCTGGCCAACGCCTCACAGTTCCCTGGCATCGATGTGGACTCCATGTACGTCAAGGACGTTGTGGTCAACGAAGGGCCCACCTGGAAGCGCTTCATGCCGCGCTCCCAGGGACGCGCTATGCACATCCGCAAGCGCACCAGCCACATCACCGTAATTCTTGCGGAAGGACAGGAATAGGCTTATGGGTCAGAAAGTACATCCTTACGGCTTCCGTTTGGGATACAACAAGAATTGGCAGTCCCGCTGGTTCAGCGGGCGCGACTATGCTGCCTTTGTGTTTGAGGACCATAATATCCGCAAGTACGTGAAGAAGCTTCTTTACGCCGCGGGTATCTCCAAGATCGAGATCGAGCGTTTCGGACAGAAGATCCGCCTCATCCTCTCCACGGCGCGTCCCGGCATCGTCATCGGGCGCAAGGGGGCTGAGATCGAGAAGCTGCGCGCCGACCTCAAAAAGAAGTTCGGCCGCGAGTTCTCCCTCGAGGTCAACGAGATCCGCCGCCCCGAGATCGAGGCGCAGCTCGTTGCCGAGGGCATCGCTTCGCAGCTCGAGCGCCGCGTGGCCTTCCGCCGCGCCATGAAGCGCACCGTCCAGATCGCGCGCAAGTTCGGGGCTGAGGGCATCAAGATCTCCTGTGCAGGGCGCCTTGCCGGTGCAGAGATCGCGCGTTCGGAATGGTATCGTGACGGACGCGTTCCGCTGCAGACCCTCCGTGCCGACATCGATTTCGGCTTTGCAGAAGCCCATACGACCTATGGCCTCATCGGCATCAAGACCTGGGTCTACAAGGGCGAAATACTCGATAAAGAGGTTAAACAGTAATGCTTGCTCCCAAGAGAATCAAATTCCGCAAGTGGCAGAAAGGCCGCCTTCGCGGCCCCGCCAACCGCGGCGCCACCATCGCTTTTGGCGAGATAGGCCTGAAGGCAGTCGAGCACGGCAAGCTTTCCAGCCAGCAGATCGAAGCAGCCCGTATCGCGATGATGCGCCATATCCGCCGCGGCGGCAAAGTGTGGATCAGGATCTTCCCGGACCATCCGGTGACCGCAAAGCCTCTGGCTACCCGCCAGGGAAGCGGCAAGGGCGCTCCGGTGGGCTGGTGTGCACCGGTCAAGCCCGGACGCGTGCTCTACGAGATCAAGGGCGTCGAGCTCGAGCTCGCCAAGCGTGCGCTCACCCTCGCCAGCCATAAGCTCCCGGTCAAGACCGTCATCGTGATAAAGGAAGGGGCCTTCGCATGAAAATGAAAGAAATACGCGAGATGAGCGTCGAGCAGCTGCAGGCCAAGCTTGTCGAGCTGCGCCAGGAGCTCTTTAACCTGCGCTTCCAGCATGCAACGTCCCAGTTGGAAAAAACGGCCTCCATACCGGCGACCAAAAAAGACATTGCCCGCGTGTTGACGGCCCTTGCCGCCGCCGCGAAGAACTAGGAGCGGAAATGAACAGCGCAATCGAAAAGCGCAACGGCAGGACGCTCGTTGGCACCGTGGTCAGCGACAAGTGCGACAAGACGATCGTCGTCCTTGTCGAGACTCTGGTCCAGCATCCGTTGCTCAAGAAGTACATCCGCCGCCGCAAGAAGTTCACGGCGCACGACCCCATGAACGAATGCGGCATCGGCGACAAGGTCAAGATCGTGGAATACCGGCCCATGAGCCGGAACAAGCGCTGGCATCTCGTGTCTGTGCTTGAAAAGGCCGTCTAGTCCCCGCCGGGCTGACGAAAAGGAAACACAATGATCCAGGTAGAATCCAGACTCCAGGTCGCCGATAATTCCGGCGCCAAGGAAGTGGCCTGCATCAAGGTGCTGGGCGGCTCCCACCGCCGCTACGCTACGGTGGGCGACATCATCATGGTGTCCGTCAAGGACGCCATCCCCCACGCCAAGGTGAAGAAAGGCGATGTGATGGAGGCCGTGATCGTGCGCACCGCCAAGGAAATGCGCCGTCCTGATGGCTCCTACATCAAGTTTGATACGAACGCCGCCGTGCTTCTCACCAAGCAGGGCGAACCGGTTGGTACCCGCATCTTCGGACCTGTGGCCCGCGAACTCCGCGCCCGCAACTTCATGAAGATCGTGTCCCTCGCCCCCGAGGTCCTGTAGGAGCCGACGCCATGAAGCATTATCGCATCCATAAAGACGACAAGGTGATGGTGATTGCCGGTAAGGACGAGGGAAAGATCGGCAAGGTCCTCAAGATCCTCCGCAAGACCGACCGCATCCTCGTTGAAAAGGTCAACGTTGCCAAGCGCAACGTCAAGCCCAATCCCTACAAGCGCGAGCCCGGCGGCATCGTTGACAAGGAGATGCCCATCCATGTCTCCAATGTCATGGTCGTGTGCCCGCACTGCGCCAAGCCAACCCGCATCGGCTTCAAGGTGGCGGACGACGGAAAGAAAGTCCGCTTCTGCAAGAAGTGCGAGAAAACCATCTAGCAAGGTGAACGACGATGACCCGTCTTGAAACGATATACCGTGAGAAAGTGATCCCGGTATTGCAGAAGGAGTTTGCTTACAAGTCTCCCATGCAGATCCCTGGGATCGAGAAGATCTCCCTGAATATCGGTCTTGGCTCCGCCAACCAGAACCAGAAGGTGATCGAAGACTGCGTTGCCGACCTGACCGCCATTGCCGGACAGAAGGCCGTGGTCACCCGTGCCAAGAAGTCCATCGCTGCATTCAAGCTGCGCGAAGGCATGCCCATCGGCGTGCGCGTCACGCTGCGCAAGGATGCCATGTGGGACTTCCTTGACAAGCTGATGAATTTTGCCATGCCCCGCGTACGCGACTTCCGCGGCATCCCCGACCGTGGCTTTGACGGCCGCGGCAATTTCACCCTGGGCATCAAGGAGCACACGATCTTCCCCGAAATGGAGGCAGACCGCGTTGAAAGCCCAGTGGGCATGAACATCACCATCGTGACCACCGCGTCCACGGACAAGGAAAGCAAGCTGCTGCTCGAGCAGCTTGGCATGCCTTTCCGCAAGTAAGGAGTGAGCCATGGCTCGTACGTCTCTTAAGGTAAAGGCCGCCCGCAAGCCCAAGTTTGCCGTGCGCGCCTACAACCGCTGCCCCGTGTGCGGACGTCCTCACGCCTTCATGCGCCAGTTCGGCCTCTGCCGCATCTGCTTCCGCAAGAAGGCTCTCAGCGGGGAACTTCCCGGCGTCCGCAAATCCAGCTGGTAATCCCAGCCAACTTTTTAGGAGTTATACCATGTTGACCGATCCCATTGCCGATATGCTCACGCGTATCCGCAACGCACACCTGGCCCTCCACAAGGAAGTTAGTGTGCCGCGCTCGAAGATGAAGGAAGCCATGGCGACCATCCTCAAGCAGGAAGGCTATGTGGAAGATGTAAGCGTGGACGAAGAGAAGCGCTGCATCACCATTGCGCTGAAGTATGTTGGGGGCCGTCCGGCTATCCGCGGTCTCAAGCGCATCAGCAAGCCTGGCCGCCGCGTCTACGTGGGTGCGGGTGAGATCCCCCGCGTCCAGAATGGCCTCGGCATCTGCATCCTGTCCACTTCCCGCGGAGTGCTGGATGGCCAGACCGCCCAGGCGGAGAAAACGGGCGGCGAACTTCTTTGCGAAGTCTGGTGATAGCGGCATAAAGGCCGCAGACCTTCAGCCAAGGTAGAAAATACTATGTCGAGAATAGGCAAGCAGCCCATCGAGCTTCCCAAGGGTGTGGAAGTGAAGCTGGGCGAAGAAATGATCGAGGTCAAGGGTCCCAAGGGGACGCTTCAGACTCCGGTGAGCCCGCTGCTGGACTACGAGCTCAAGGACGGACGCCTGAGCATCTCCCGCAAGGACGATTCCCGCGAGAGCAATGCCCAGCACGGCCTGCGCCGCACCCTGCTCAACAACTGCATCGAGGGCGTGAGCAAGGGCTTTTCCAAAACGCTCGAAGTCATCGGCGTGGGCTTCAAAGTGGCCGTCAAAGGCAACCTCATCGACCTTTCGGTAGGCTTTTCACACCCCGTCCTGGTCGAGATCCCCAAGGGGCTGGAAGCAAAGGCTGACGGAACGAAGCTGACGATCTCCGGGATCGACAAGCAGCTCGTGGGCGAGTTCGCCGCCCGCCTCCGCCGCATCCGCAAGCCGGAACCCTACAAGGGCAAGGGCATCAAGTACGAAACTGAAATCGTCCGCCGCAAGGCCGGTAAGTCCGGCGGCAAGGGCAAATAGGGGTAACGGTTATGATTCTTTCCAAGAATGAAAGCCGGAAGCGCCGCAAGGTGCATATCCGCAAGAAGATTTCCGGCACTCCCGAACGTCCGCGCCTCGTCGTGTTCCGCTCCAACCTGCACATCTACGCGCAGATTGTGGATGACACGGCAGGTCAGACGCTTGTTGCTGCTTCCTCGCTGACGCTCACCAAGAACGGTCAGAAGACGTCCGGCAACAAGGCGGGGGCGGAATCCGTGGGCAGGGAGATCGCCCGCTTGGCTCTGGAGAAGGATATCCACAAGGTCATTTTCGACCGCAACGGCTATCTGTATCATGGCCGCGTCAAGGCTGTGGCCGAAGGCGCCCGCGAAGGCGGCCTTGAATTCTAGTGGTCCATTTACGGACAGCAAGAGCAGGAAAATATGGAACAGCAGCAGCAGACGCAACAGGATTCCGGCTATATCGAAAAAGTCGTGAGCCTCAACCGTGTCGCAAAGGTCGTCAAAGGCGGACGCCGTTTCAGCTTCAGCGCCCTCATCGTGGTGGGCGACGGCAAGGGCCGCGTCGGCTTTGGGCTCGGCAAGGCGCAGGAAGTGCCCGAAGCCATGCGCAAGGCCACCGAGCGCGCACACAAGTCCATGATACAGATTCCCCTGGTAGAGGGCACCCTTCCCTACGAAGTGCTCGGCCGCTTCGGCGCCGGGCGTGTCCTCCTCAAGCCTGCATCGCGCGGTACCGGCATCATCGCCGGCGGCGCCGTGCGTGCGGTCATGGAAGCCGTTGGCGTGACCGACGTGCTTGCCAAGGCCATCGGCACCAACAACCCGCACAACGTCCTCCGCGCGGCGGTGGCCGGCCTTGCCTCCCTGCGCAGCGCCGAGGATGTTTCGGAAGTGCGCGGTAAAAAACTGGAAGCCCCGCGCAAGTAGGGCGAGTAGGTGAAGCACATGTCTGAGATCAAGGTCAAACTCATCAGGAGCCGCATCGGCACGACTCCGGCGCAGAAAAAGGTGCTTGACGCCATGGGACTGCGCCGCCGTGAGATGGTCAGAGTCCTTAAGGATAATCCCGCCGTGCGCGGAATGATCGCCAGCGTCCCGCATCTTGTCGAGGTAATAGAAAAATGAGACTGAACGAGCTTTATCCTTTCCCCGAGGAGCGCAAGGGCCGCAAGCGTGTGGGCCGCGGAGCCGGTTCCGGGCTCGGCGGCACGTCAGGCAAGGGCCATAAGGGCCAGAACGCCCGCGCCGGCGGCGGTGTGCGCCCCGGTTTCGAAGGCGGCCAGATGCCTCTGCAGCGCCGCCTCCCCAAGCGCGGTTTTAAGAACTATGAATTCAAGGTGACGTACGAAGTCGTCAATCTTGACCGCCTTCTCCAGGCTTTCCCCGCCGACCAGAAGGAGATCACCCTTGAAGACATCTACACGCGCGGGCTTGCCAAGGGCGGGCTCGTCAAAGTGCTTGGCGGCGGCAATGTCGACAGGGCGGTCAGTGTGGAGGCCTTTTGCTTCAGCAAGTCGGCCAAGGAGAAGATCCTGGCTGCCGGCGGCGAAGTGAAGGAACTTCTCGCCGCCGAAGGCGAAACGGAAGCTACCGAGGAATAAAACGTGGCGAACGGCATGGACACCATGGCGCAGATGCCCGAGCTGCGCAAGAAGCTGGCATGGACCCTGTTCATCCTGTGCATGTACAGGGTGGGGGTCCATATCCCGGTGCCCGGCATCGATGTCAGCGCGCTCTCGCATTTCTTCGCCAGCATGCAGGGATCGGTTTTCGCCCTGCTTGACATGTTTTCAGGCGGCGGTCTGAGGAACGTATCTGTCTTTGCCCTCGGCATCATGCCCTACATCTCGGCCTCGATCATCCTGCAGCTCATGCAGGTGGTCAGCCCTGACATCAAGCGCATGGCCAAGGAAGAAGGGCAGGCGGGCAGACGCAAGATCACCCAGTACACGCGTTATCTCACGGTGGGCATCACGCTCATCCAGGGGCTTGGCATCGCCACGCTGCTGGAAGGCATGACCAGCCCTGAGAACGCTCCCGTGGTGATGAACCCGGGCTGGGAATTCCGCCTGGTCACCATTGTCACGCTGACGGCCGGAACCATCCTCATCATGTGGCTTGGCGAACAGATCACGGCCAAAGGCATAGGCAACGGGATCTCGCTGATCATCTTCTCCGGCATCGTCGTGGGCATCCCCGGCGCGCTCCTCCGCTCCTTCCAGCTCATCAAGGCTGGGGACATGAACATCCTCTTCGCCATCTTCATCCTCATCATGATGCTGGCAGTGACGGTGGGCATCGTCTTCGTCGAGCGGGCGCAGCGCCGCATCCCCATACAGTACGCAAAGCGTCAGGTCGGGCGCCGCATGTATGGCGGGCAGACCACGCACCTGCCGCTGCGCATCAATACTGCCGGCGTCATACCGCCTATTTTTGCGCAGAGCCTCCTGCTCTTCCCGGCGACGCTTGCAGGATTTTCGACGGCGGGATGGCTGCAGAGGATAGTGCAGTGGTTCCAGCCGACGTCTGTCCTGTACAACATCATTTTCGTGGCCCTCATCTTCTTCTTCTGCTTTTTCTACACGGCGATCATATTCGATCCCAAGGATATCGCCGAGAATCTGAAGAAGGCGGGCGGGTTCGTCCCCGGCATCAGGCCCGGAGAAAAGACGCGTGAGTACATCGATAATGTCCTTACACGCCTGACCTTCTGGGGCGGGATCTACATCTCGCTGATCTCTGTGCTCCCCATGCTCCTCATCGCGCAGTTCAACGTGCCGTTCTATTTCGGCGGCACCAGCCTGCTGATCCTCGTGGGCGTCGCGATCGACTTCATGGGGCAGGTGGAGTCGCACCTGATCTCGACGCAGTACAAGACGATGTTGAACCGCGGAAGGGCGTAGGCATGAAGAAGTTTCGGGGCGTTTTCATCAAGAATGAGCATGAGATCGAACTCATGCGCGTGGCCAACGGAATGACGGCCGCCATCCTTGACGAACTGGTGGCAAACGTGCGCCCCGGCGTTGCCACATGGTTTTTTGAGGAGCTGACGCAGAAGATGTGCCGTGAAATGGGCGTCCGCCCGACCTTCCAGGGGTATTACGGCTATCCGTATGCGCTCTGCTGCTCGGTCAACGAAACGATCATCCACGGCTTCCCCTCCAAAGACATCGTGCTCAAGGAAGGGGACATCGTCAGCTTTGACATGGGCGTGGAATACAAGGGCTTCACGGGTGATTCTGCCAGGACGGCGTTCTGCGGAGAAGTTTCGCCCGAAGCCAGGCATCTTTCAGATGTGACCAGGAAATGCCTGGAGCTTGGCATAGCCGAAGCGGTCCCGGGCAACAACCTTTATGCGATTTCGGCAGCGGTGCAGCGTCATGCCGAAGCGGAAGGGCTCCATGTCATCCGTGATTTCGTGGGGCATGGCGTTGGCGCCAGCCTCCATGAAAAGCCGGAGGTCCCGAATTTCGTGCCACGCGGCGGCATGGAAAACGGGAAGCCGGGAGGCATCCCCCTCAAGACGGGGATGGTCCTGGCCATAGAGCCCATGTTGGCAATAGGCACCCATGAAGTGGAAGTCATGCCTGACGGATGGACGACGAAGATCAAGGATCGGAGCCTGTCTGCCCACTGGGAACACAGCATAGTCGTCAGGCCGGGCGGCGCGGAGATCCTCAGCGTCGCCGGCAACTGCAAAGGCTTCGCTTCCGCGTCGTGAACACTGTTCTTGACAGGGTGAGGACAACAGGATAAGAGATGCAGTTCCGGTGCGTTTTTCGCCGGAGAACACATCAAAAGCTATTAAGCGGAGAGAGCGATGAAAGTCAGGCCTTCCGTCAAAAAAATCTGCCCGAAGTGCAAGGTGATCCGGCGCAAGGGTGTGTTGAGAGTGATCTGCGAAAACCCCCGGCATAAGCAGCGCCAGGGATAACCTTGCAGGAGTCGAAACGTGGCCAGAATTGCAGGCATTGAACTGCCCCGTGGTAAAAGGGCTGACATAGCCCTTACCTATATTTATGGCATTGGCAGGGCAACGGCCCTCCAGATCCTTTCCGCTTCCGGCATCGACTGGAAGCGCAGCATCGACGATCTGAGCGCCGACGAGGTGAATGAGGTCCGTAAGGAGATCGAGACCAACCACAAGGTGGAGGGCGACCTCCGCCGTGAAGTGGCATCGAACATCAAGCGCCTTATGGATATCGGCTGCTACCGCGGGCTTCGGCATCGCCGCGGCCTTCCCGTCAACGGTCAGCGCACGCATACCAATGCGCGCACCCGCAAGGGACCGCGCCGTGGAAGCGTGAGCAAAAAGAAGTAGCGGATACGCCGCGGCCGCCGCTTGCGGCCGGCATCCAAAGCCCTAAGGAAGTGCAACATGGCAAGAGCCAAACGCGCAATCAAGAAGAAAGAGAAGAAAAACGTGCCGCTGGGCATCGCCCACATCGCGGCCACGTTCAATAACACCATCATCACCTTCACCGATACCCGCGGCAACACCATCAGCTGGTCTTCCGCCGGTAACAGCGGCTTCAAGGGGTCGCGCAAGTCCACCCCCTTCGCCGCCCAGGTGGCCGCCGAGAATGCCGCCCGCAAGGCCCAGGACAACGGGATGCGCACCGTAGGCGTTTATGTGAAGGGTCCAGGATCTGGCCGTGAATCCGCCCTGCGCGCCATAAGCGCCGCCGGATTCAAGGTGGCGTTCATCCGCGATGTCACGCCCATTCCCCACAACGGATGCCGTCCTCCCAAGCGGCGCCGCGTCTAACGTTTTGATGGCAAGGAGAACTAGCCTTGGCAAAATATAATGACGCCAAATGCCGGCTCTGCCGTCGTGAAGGCACCAAGCTGTTTTTGAAGGGTGACCGCTGCTACACCGAAAAGTGCTCCCTCACCAAGAGGCCCAACGCCACTCCCGGTCAGCATGGCCACATGCGCAAGAAGATGAGCGACTATGCCCTCCAGCTGCGTGAAAAGATGAAGGTCCGCCGCATGTACGGCATACTGGAAAAGCAGTTCCGCGGCTATTTCGAAGACGCCGACATGGCCAAGGGCATCACGGGCGCCAACCTGCTCATCATCCTTGAGCGCCGCCTCGACAATGTCGTCTACCGCATGGGATTCGCCAATTCCCGCAGCCAGGCCCGCCAGATGGTGCGCCATGGGATCTTCACCCTCAACGGCAGGAAGGTCAACATCCCTTCCCTGCAGGTGCGCGTGGGCGACGAGATCGCCGTTCCCGAAAAGAACCGCAAGATCCCTGTCATAGCCGCCGCGGAAGAGATGGTCGCCAAGCGCGGCTGCCCCGCATGGATGGAAGTTGACGCCGCCGCCTTCAAGGGCAAGGTCAACGCCCTCCCGCAGCGCGACGATATCCAGACTCCCATCGAGGAATCCCTTATCGTCGAACTTTACTCGAAATAATCAGGATCTGCCATGCTCAGCAAACAAGCCAACATCTATGCGCGCAACTGGGCGGTGCTGGAAAAGCCCAACCAGATCGAGCGCCAGGATGTCCCCAATACCGACCCCGCCATGTACGGGAAGTTTGTATGCGAGCCCCTTGAGCGCGGCTACGGTACCACGATCGGCAATGCGCTGCGCAGGGTGCTTCTGTCCTCCCTTCAGGGTTCGGCATTCGTATCGGTCAAGATCGCCGGCGTGCAGCATGAATTTTGCACCATCCCCGGTGTCCTGGAAGATGTCACCGACATCATCCTCAACATCAAGCAGGTCCGCCTGTCGATGGACACCGACGATCCCCAGAGGCTCACTCTCGAAGTGAGCAGGAAGGGGGAGGTCAAGGCCGGGGACATCAAGGGCAACCAGCATGTCGAAGTCCTCAATCCGGATCTCCACATCGCCACCCTTACGGAGGATGTGGAGTTCAGCATGGAGTTCGAAGCACGCATGGGCAAGGGCTATGCGCCTGCCGACACGCATGAAGGCCTCTCCGATGAGATCGGGATCATCAAGCTGGATTCCAGCTTCTCCCCCGTGCGCAAGGTCGCCTATACGGTCGAGTCCGCCCGCGTGGGGCAGATGACGAACTACGACAAGCTGATCCTCGAAGTCTGGACAGACGGCTCGGTGACGCCGGAAGACGCCATCGCTTACAGCGCCAAGATCATCAAGGACCAGATCTCCGTGTTCATCAATTTTGATGACAAGGTCTCCGACGAAAGCGGCTTCAGCAGCGGCGATATCGGCGAGGTCAACGAAAATCTCTTCAAGCGCATCGACGACCTCGAGCTGACCGTCCGTGCCTCGAACTGCCTGCGCAGCGCCAACATCACCTATGTGGGCGACCTTGTGCAGCGTTCCGAAAACGAGATGCTCAAGACCAAGAATTTCGGCAGGAAGTCCCTGGACGAGATCAAGAACGTGCTTTTGGGCATGGGGCTTGATTTCGGCATGAAGATCGATAACTACGACAAGAAATTACAGGAATGGAAGAGGAAGCAGCACCATGAGGCATAGCAACTCCGGCAAGAAATTGAGCAGGAACCCCTCGCATCGCAAGGCCCTGCTCCGCAATATGTCCAAAGCGCTTCTGACCTATGGCCGCATCCGCACGACGGAGACCAAGGCCAAGGAGCTGCGCGGCGTCGTCGAGTCCCTCATCACCCTTGCCCGGCGCAATGATGTCGCTTCGCGCCGCCTGGCCTACCGCGATCTTGGCAGCCATCAGCTCGTCAAGAAGCTGTTTGACGAGATAGCCCCCCGCTTTGCCGGCATCCCCGGCGGCTATACCCGCGTCATCAAGCTTGCCATGCCCCGTCCGGGCGACTGCGCCCCCATGGCGATCATCGAACTGACCAGGCAGGCTGAGGAATCCCCCGCGGAAGCCAAGGCATAGGGCTTGATCGAACAAGCA
>CACZQM010000129.1 GCA_902783285.1 uncultured Desulfovibrio sp.
CAGCGTCTTGAGCAGGGCGTTGAAGGCGGGTTCGGTGAGCATGTGCGCTTCGTCGATGATGAAGACCTTGTACCGGCCTTCCATGGGGGCGTAGCCCACGGCGTCGCGCAGGCGGCGGATGTCGTCTATGCCGCGGTTGGATGCGCCGTCGATCTCCACGACATCGACATACGTGCCCTGGGTGATGCGGCGGCAGGCGGAACACTGGTTGCAGGGCTCGCCGGCGGGGCCTTTCTCGCAGTTGAGCGCCTTGGCGAAGATCCTGGCGATGGTCGTCTTGCCCACGCCGCGCGTGCCGCTGAGCAGGTAGGCCGGAGCCACGCGGTCTTCCTGCGCGGCGCGGGAAAGGATGGACTTGACCATGTCCTGCCCCACCACCTCGGCGAAGGTCTGCGGCCTGTACAGCGCCGCCAGAGAAGCTTTTCCTGCCATCGGAACACCTTTTTGCTGCATTTATGCCATGAAGCCGCCCAACTTTACGTTGCGCAGGGTCATCGGTCAAGCGCCCTGCTCCACCGGTGCGTCGAAGAGCAGGTCTTCTTCGGGATAGGCCGCCTCGTACGCAGCCTTGAATGCGGCGTAGCGCCCCTCGATCACGGCGCGGCGCGCAGCGCGCGCCATATCAAGGAAATAGGTGATGTTATGCAGGGAATTGAGGCGGAAGGCGAGCAGCTCCCTGCTGACGAAAAGATGCCGCAGATAGGCCCGGGAGAACGTGCGGCAGGTGTAGCAGCCGCATCGCGGATCCAGTGGTCCGTCGTCTTCGGCGTATTCGCGGCGCTTGATGTTGATCTTGCCCTGCGAGGTATAGAGCGTGCCGTTGCGGGCGTTGCGCGTGGGGAGCACGCAGTCGAACATATCTACCCCGGACTCGATGGCGTGCAGTATGTCCAGGGGCGTGCCCACGCCCATGAGGTAGCGCGGCTTTTCCTGAGGGAGCACGGGATCGAGGGCGCGCAGGTTCTCCATCATCATGTGCTTGGGCTCGCCCACCGCGAGCCCGCCGATGGAATAGCCCTCGAAGCCTATGTCCATGAGCTGCCGTGCCGATTCACGGCGCAGGTCCGGATAGGTGCAGCCCTGCACGATGCCGAAAAGCAGCCCGCCCCCCGCTCCCGCGGGATACGCCTCGCGGCAGCGCCCGGCCCATTCCGTGGTGCGCCGCACGGCAGCGAGCGCCTCATCGGGCGATGCGCCGTAGCCCAGGCATACGTCCAGCGGCATCATGATGTCGGAGCCGAGGTTGCGCTGGATGCCGATGACCTTTTCGGGGGTGAACATATGCCTGGAGCCGTCGATATGAGAACGGAACTCCACGCCGTCCTTCTTCATCCTGTTCAGGCTCCCCAGGCTGAAGGCCTGGAAGCCGCCGCTGTCGGTGAGGATGGGCCTGTCCCACCGCATGAACCTGTGCAGCCCGCCGCGGCGCGCCACCAGTTCGTCGCCGGGGCGCAGGTAAAGATGGTAGGTGTTGCCCAGGATGACCTGGGCGCCCGCTGCGTCCAGATCGTCCGGGGCGAGCGCCTTGACGCTGCCCACCGTGCCCACAGGCATGAAGACCGGGGTCTCCACGACGCCGTGCGCAGTATGGAGCAATCCCGCGCGGGCATGGCCGCAGCGGGCCACGACCTCAAACTTTCCCGTATCGCTCATCGCAACCTCAAAGCATGTTGAAGGCCCGCATCCAGCAAGCCAGGACAAGCGCAACGCCCGAAACGCCCAGGGCCAGCTGCGCGGCCCATCCGGGCGCGCCCCGGAGGCAGCAGCCCCCCACCGGCAGGCCGAGGGCGAAACCGCAGGCCAGGCCGAAAACATGCGCGGCGTAGTCGATGTTCTGCCCTTCGGCGCCCAGCATGGCCAGAAAACCCATCCCGGCGGCCACAGGCAGGGCCAGGCGGCGCAGCCCGCGCTCGGGGCTGCGCACCACGATGTCCGCGCAAAGAAGCCCCACGACGCCGAACATGGCCGTGGAGGCGCCTATGCTGGCATAGCCCGGATCACGATACAGGACATCGCAGGCGTTGCCAAGCGCCCCGGCCAGCAGCGAGGCGAAAAGCGCCATGCCCAGTCCGATGCGCTGCGCGAGCATGGCAAAAAACGGGGCGGCGAAAAGCACATTGCTGAACAGATGCAGCCCGTCGCTGTGCAGGGTGAGCGATGTCACGGTGCGCCACCATCCGCCGGCGCGCACAAGGTCCACGTCGAGCCGCCCGCAGTCCAGCCATCCGGCGGAAGACGGCAGCCCCGTCCCGCTGAGCCACCAGCCCATGCGCATGCCGTGCAGCACGATCATGGCAAGCAGCGGCAGCATGGCCCAATGGGCATTGCGGCGCAGCGGGACACGCGGGCGGACAACGGGCTTTTCAGCGGCCACGGCTGCCAGCTCGGACCGGGCTGCCAGCTCAAACATGGCGGGCACGAAGGCGCGCGCCTGGGCGCCGTTCCCCGTGACCACATGCGGTATGCCGCGCGCTTCCAGGACAAGGCGCAAAAGCTCCATCTGCCGCGTCCCCAGGCAGGGATAGGATCTGCCGGACTTTCCCGGTCCGGAAAAATCCACCACCCGCCAGCCAGGGGGAACGCCGTCGGGGCGCCGCCACATGGAAACGCGGCCGGCATGCCGCCGCCCGCCTGCACCCCATGCATAGCCCATGCGTCATCCTCCCCTGCGGGCGCCTTGGCTGCCCGCCCGCGCGCACCACCCGGGCGCGGGATGAAAAGCGTTAAGCGCAAAAGGGGCGGAGATCATCTCACCGCCCCCTGGAAACATCGCGAACCGAGGAAAAGGACTATTCTTCGACGTCCTTCACCACGGGCTTGGTCACCGCGCCGGAACGCAGGCAGCGGGTGCAGACGTTGATGGTGCGCACGACGCCGTCTTCGCCCTGATGGCGCACAGCCTGAAGATTGGGGTTGAAGCGGCGCTTGGTCTTGATATTGGAATGGCTCACCAGATTGCCCACCATAGCTTTTTTGCCGCAGATCTCGCACTGTTTACCCATGATATATCCTCCATGAAAGCCCGATGGGGCCGGAATATGCCTGAACATTCGCCTTTCGCAGGCAGGATTGAGAGATTTACCCTACGAAAGCCGAAAAGGCAAGCAAAAAATCGCGCTCCGGACAATGCGCCCGCTAATCCTCAAAAAAGATGGGGGGCACCTTGGTCAGCGTGGCCACCATGACGGCCTTGATGGTGTGCATGCGGTTTTCCGCTTCGTCGAACACGATGGAGCGCGGCGATTCAAAGACATCGTTGGTCACTTCCAGCGCATCCAGCCCGTACTTCCGGTAGATAGATTCACCCACGGCCGTTTCACGGTCGTGATAGGCAGGCAGGCAATGCATGAACTTGCACTGCGGGTTGCCCGTGAGCTCCATGACGCGCGCGTTGACCTGGTAGGGCAGCAAAAGGCGGATGCGCTCCTCCCAGGCTTCCTCGGGCTCGCCCATGGACACCCAGACGTCGGTGTACACGAAATCGCAGCCCTCCACGCCGGAGGCGACGTCGTCTGTGCGGGTGATGCGCGCCCCGGTCTTTGCGGCCTCCTCCTGGCACAAGGCAAACAGTTCGTCACCGGGCTGGAATCCCCTGGGCGCCACGGCGCGGAAATCCATGCCCATCTTCGCTGCGCCCATCATCAGGGAATTGCCCATGTTGAAGCGGGCGTCGCCCAGGTAGGCGAAGGATATCCTGTCCAGGGGCTTGGCGCTGTGCTCACGCATGGTCAGGAAATCGGCAAGGATCTGGGTGGGATGGGATTCGTCGGTCAGCCCGTTCCACACCGGCACCGTGGCATATTCAGCCAGTTTCTCCACGATCTCCTGCCCGAAGCCGCGGTATTCTATGCCGTCGAACATGCGGGAGAGGACGCGGGCTGTATCGGCCATGGATTCCTTTTTGCCGATCTGCGAGCCGCCGCTCAGATAGGTGCAGCTGCCGCCCTGCTGATGGATGGCCGACTCGAACGCGCAGCGCGTGCGCGTGGACGTTTTCTCGAAAATGAGCGCTATGTTCCTGCCGGCAAGCATCCTCGGCTCCCTGCCGCGCGCGCGGAGATCCTTGAGGCGGGCGGCAAGGTCGAGCAGATAGTTCAGTTCATCTGCGCTGAAGTCGGCGATCTTGAGGAAATCACGCTGCAAGAGGATGCTCATGGTCACTGCTCCTGGTCCTGCGGCGGAAAGTGGAGCATCATGCCCACTTCGTCGCATTTGTAGAATTTGGGGCATTTGCTGCACTCTGCCCACACCACAGGGGAAAGGGTGTCCCTGTCCACGGCCGAAAAGCCCAGGGACGCAAAGAATCCCGGGGACAGCGTGAACGTGAACACATGGGCCGCGCCCAGGGCACGGGCATCTTCGATGAGGTCCAGCACGATGCTCCTGCCCACGCCCCTGCGCTGCAGCGCAGGATGGACGGCCACGGACCGCACCTCGGTCAGGTCTTCCCACAGCACGTGCAGCCCGCCGCAGGCGATCACGGTCTCGCGGCCGCCCACGGGAAGGGTGATGACCCTGTAATCCTGGATGTTCTGGTAAAGATACAGCGGACCGCGCGCGAGCATGATGCGCGCGTCGGCGAATTCGTTGATCAGGCTGGACATGCCGTCCACGTCCTGTATGCGGGCGTGGCGGCTGCGGAACCGGGGGGGCAGGACGACGCCGGTCAGGTCGGGCAGGGTGCTCCCGGAACCCGGAACGGCCCGCTGCGGCGCGGAATGATTCGGCATGGCTTCCTCGGGGAAAAAGTGTAGAAAAGGCGTATATCCCTGCTTGGAACGCATTGCAAGCCTTGCGGCAAGCCGATTTTCAGATTTTCACAGGCGCCGGGCCCGGTCCGCTGCGGACAATCCTCAGGAAAGGTGGAAATCCTCTCCCAGGTAGACCTTGCGCGCGGTCTCGTTGCCGGCGATCTCTTCAGGCGTCCCGGAAAGGATGATCCGCCCCTGGAACATCAGGTAGGCCCTGTCGCAGATGGAGAGGGTCTCGCGCACGTTGTGGTCGGAGATGAGCACGCCGATCCCCCTTTCCTTAAGGTCGCGGATCAGCAGCTGGATGTCGCCGACGGCCAGGGGGTCGATGCCGGCAAAGGGTTCATCGAGCAGCACGAAGCGCGGCGAGCGGATAAGGCAGCGGGCGATCTCCAGGCGCCGGCGCTCCCCGCCCGAAAGGTAGGATGCATAGGACTTTTCAAGGCGCGTGAGCCCAAACTCCGCCATGAGTTCGTCGGCGCGCTTTTTCTGCTCCGCGCGGGAAAGATCCGTATGCTCCAGGATGATCTGCAGATTCTGGCGGACGGTGAGGCGGCGGAACACCGAGCTTTCCTGGGGCAGGTACGACAACCCCACCCTGGCGCGGCGGTACAGCGGCCAGGAGCTGATCTCCATCTCGTCAAGCAGCACCTGGCCCGACGTGGGCTTGATGATGCCGGTGATCATGTAGAAGGACGTGGTCTTGCCCGCCCCGTTGGGACCGAGCAGCCCTACGGTCTCCCCCTGGGACATGGCAAGGGAGACATCGTGCACGACTTCCTTCTGACCGTAGCGCTTGCGCAGCTGCCTTGCGGAAAGCGAGGATCCCATGCTACCTGCCCTTTTTCCTGTCGTTGCCGGAGAAGACGGCATGGACGCGGCGCTTGGGACCGCCTTCGACGACGCTCCTGTTCTCATTGACATAATAGCGTATCACGCTGCCGGAGATCGAGTTTTCGCCGTCGTGCAGGATGGGCGAACCTTCCAGCACCAGCGTATTGGGACGCGCCAGGTAGGTGGCCTTCTGCGCGCTGCCGTGCTGCGCACCGTTCTTGAAGCGCACATTGTTTTCGGCCACGATGCGGTCCAGGTCCGTGCTGCCCATGGCGGCGGCAAGGGAAGATGCATCCCCGCCCTTCTCGCCGGAGCCGCGCAGGAAAATGGTCAGCGAGTCGGCCCAGAGCTTGAATTCGCCCCGCGTCGCCTCGACGCCGCCCTGAAAAGACACGGTGTTCTTATCGGAATTATAGACCATGCTGTCGGCGGTCACGTCCACGGGGCCGTCGCTGCTCATGGGCAGGGGGGCCGCCGATGCCTGCGCCGTCAAAAAGACGGAAAGGGCAATGGCTGCGAAAAGCGTTTTCATGGCATATCCTCCCTGGCGGACGGCGCGCCGCCCGCGGATCCCGGACCGGCAGGCGGATCCTGTGCGGGGGCGTCCCCCCGGGAGGGGAACCAGCGCACCTTCACGCCCCTGCTGCCGGTGATGGTGTTGTCGTTCAGATCCCAGGCAAGATGCCCGGACTCCCCTTCGATGTCCTCGCCCTTCAGCCTGGCGCCGGAGGGGAATTCCAGCACGCGCAGGTCGTTGACATAGACGGCTTCGCTGCTGAAAAGGGTGTTCGCTTCGCTCACGGCCTTCACGTCGCCGGACATGGAGACCCTGGCGTTGCCGTTCTCCACGCGCCCGATCTTCGAGGTCGCATGGACGCTGCGCTCCCCGCCCCCGCTCTTTGACGGATCGAGGACATAGACGGCATCGGGATCCCGCACGGTGACATCGTTGGTCTTCTGGTCCAGCGTGGCCCAGTCCGCCTTCAATTCAAAGGTCTTGCGCCCGTCCTTGCCGTGGCTGAGGCTGACCCCGCGCACGGCAAGGTCGACATTGCTCCTGATCTCCTCGGGCGGATCGGTGAGCAGGGTGTCGAGCTCCTTGGAGCGCACCACGTCCGCCAGGCGGTTGAGATCGCGCTCCAGCTTCCAGCTCTGCCAGCCGTACCAGCCTGCCCATGCGGCCAGCAGCACGGCGGCCAGGAAAAGGTTCCTGCGCCAGGCGCCGCTCATGCCTTGGCCGGTCCCGTGGCCGCCGTCCAGAAGTCGGCGGGATTCTGGCCGTCCATGCGCAGCGCCAGCAAAAATTCCACGGCCTCGCGCACGGCGCCCTCTCCGCCCCTGGCGGCGGTGACGTAGCGTGCCTCCTTTTTGACCTGGGCCACAGCGTTGGCCACGGCTATGGGCATGCCCACGCTGCGCATGGGGTCGATGTCGATCCAGTCATCGCCCACATAGGCCATTTCTTCCCGGGAAAGCCCGTAGCGCTCCATGATCTCCCGCAGCTTGGGCAGCTTGGATTCATGCCCCGGGTGGTATTCCCGCACGCCCAGCTGGGACATGCGGGCATGCACGCAGGGATCGTCGCGCCCCGTGATCACGCCCACGCCGATGCCTGCCCTGAGGGCGGTCTTGATGCCGAGCCCGTCCAGGGAGCAGAAGCATTTGACGGCGCGCCCGCTCTCCATGAAATACAGCTTGCCATCGGTGCAGACGCCGTCCACATCCAGCACGATGAAGCGCACGCGCGCGGCATCGCGTACGGCAAGTGGGTCGGCTACGGTACCGGGGAGTTGCGCCTCATGGGCATTCATGACAGGATCCCTTGGTTGCGGTGTTTCACAAGTCGCCACCATCATAGCCTTAACGTGCCGCAACGTCAAAACACCATGTGCCCCCTTGCCTGCCGCACAGCATTCTTTTATCATGCCTGGCAGACACACTGCGAATATGCGGGAGCCCGATATGATCCATTGCGCACTTTGCTTCCATGATTCCGGCGGCATGCACAAAGCCGTCTGGTGCGCCCTG
>CACZQM010000130.1 GCA_902783285.1 uncultured Desulfovibrio sp.
TGCGCAATAGCCTCATGGCGGCCTCCTTGTTTCCTTCAGCATAGGCGGCTTTGGGCGCAAACGCAACGGTGCCTGGAACTTCCATCCGTGCCGGCTCCCTTCCTCTCATGCCGTCCCCTTTGGGCTTCCGGAACAGCTGCGTCAGCAGCCACCTCACGCGCCAGCAGGCGTAAGGTCCCTGAGCGTAGCGAAGGGGGAAGGGGTCGACCATCATATCTCACCCTACCCGCATCACCCAGCGACCCTTCCCCTCCCTTCCTCACCCGCCGGGGGCTGCGCCACCGGCCATCTTCCCCCCCGTCTCCCGCCCCCCGCGTTGCAAGTCCGCCCCCCGGAGCGTATGATGTGGCCAGGGCGGTCCGGGCGCCGCACGGACAAGGGAGGGAAAGCGCATGCCATTCAGGATCATCAGGGACGACATCACCCGGGTCAGGGCGGACGCCATCGTCAACACCGCCAACCCCAGCCCGGCGATCGGCCGCGGCACGGACTTCGCTGTGTACATGGCCGCCGGCGCCAGGGAGCTCCTGGAGGAGCGGCGCAGGATCGGCAGGATGCAGGTGGGCGAGGTCTTTGCCACCCCGGCCTTCCGGCTCCCGGCAAAGCATATCATCCACGTCGTCGGCCCCGGCTGGGAAGGCGGGGGCCGGGGGGAGCTGGAGCAGCTGGCCGCCTGCTACCGCAAGGCGCTCCTGCTGGCCAGGCAACTGGGGCTCAGGAGCATCGCCTTCCCGCTCATCGCCACGGGGGTCAACGGCTTCCCCAAGGACAAGGCGCTGCAGACGGCGCAGGAGGCGATCCGCGCCTTCCTGGAGCACGACGACATGGACGTCACGCTCGTGGTCTTCAACAGGGAGGCCTTCGTCCTTTCCACCGCCCTGGTCCGGGACGTGCAGCAGTTCATCGACGACAACCGCGCGGCGGAACGGGAAGCCGAGGAATACGGCGGCGCGGCTCCCGGGGAGCAGCGGCCGGAGCGCCGCCCTGCCCTTGCCGGGGGCGCGGCAGACGCCGTGATCCGCGCGTTATGCCTTGAGTGCTCCCGGATCATCCACCCGGCCGGCCGCGCGGGGAAACGCCGTCCCGCACGGGAAAGCCGCGGCGCGAAGACATCCCCGGACACCGCCACGGGAAGCGCCGCGGAAGATAACGCTTGCCACCACGTCGAAGCGTACGACGATGCGGAAGAGATCGCCTGCCGCGATGCCGTTGCGAAAGCCGGCGCGCACGGCGCCGGGCCGGTCCCTGCCGAGGGATCCGGTGTCCCGGCCGATGCAGAAGCGCCCGCGCCTGCCCTCGCCCGCGGACTCAGCGCCGCAGCCGGCCGCTCGGAGAGCCTGCAGGGCATGCTGGAGGGCATGGGGGAAAGCTTCCGGGACATGCTGCTGCGGCTCATCAGGGAAAAGGGGCTCGACGAGAAGGACGTTTACAAAAAGGCGAACCTGGACCGCAGGCATTTTTCCAAGATACGCAGCAGGAAGGATTACGTGCCCACCAGGCAGACCGCCGTCGCCCTGGCCTTTGCCCTGGGGCTTGACCTCGCCGGGACCGAAGAGCTGCTCAGGAGCGCGGGGCTGGCGCTTTCCCGCGCCAGCAAGTTCGACCTCATCATCCTCTACTGCCTGGAAAAAGGCATCCGCGACGTTTACAAGGTCAACGACCTGCTCTTCACGTTCGACCAGCCGATGCTGGGCAGCCAGGCCGCCTGACAAGCAACGCGCCCTGCAAAAAAAACGCGCCTGCCTAAAATGTCGCCTGCCGGGCGACCACCGGGGGCGTCCGTTCCCCTATCCTTGCCTCATCGAACGACAGAAGCGGAGGCGGCAGGGCCCCTTCGCGCAAGACAAGGAGAAAAGCGATGAGCAGGAAGGGACTGACGGAACTGGTGATGATCCTCGACAGGAGCGGCTCCATGGGCGGGCTGGAATCCGACACCATCGGCGGCTTCAACAGCATGATCGAAAAGCAGAAGAAAGAGGAAGGCGAGGCGTACGTCTCCGTGGTGCTCTTCGACGACGTGCAGGAAGTGCCCTATGACCGCGTGGACCTGCGCAGCATCAGGCCCATGACCGAAGAACAGTATTTCGTGCGCGGCAGCACCGCCCTGCTGGACGCCGTGGGCAGGGCCATCCGCCACATCGGCAACATCCACAAGTACGCCCGGGAAGAGGACGTGCCAGAAAAGACCATCTTCGTCATCACCACCGACGGGCTGGAGAACGCCAGCCGCGAATTCTCCTACCGCCGGGTGCGCGACATGATCAAACGGCAGCATGAGCGCTACAACTGGGAATTCATCTTCCTGGGCGCCAACATGGACGCCGTGGCGGAGGCCGCGCGCTTCGGCATCAGCGCCAGCCGCGCCGCCCGCTACGCCTGCGACGCCGCGGGGACGGCGCTCAATTTCCAGGTGCTCGGCGATGCGGTCGCCTGCGCGCGCAGGGCCGGCAGCGCCGCGGCGATGAACCAGGCATTCGAGGACGCGGATCTGCTGGACGAGATCAAAGAAAACTTAAAAA
>CACZQM010000131.1 GCA_902783285.1 uncultured Desulfovibrio sp.
ACATTTTCGAAGTCTGCATCGGTAACGGCCATGGACATGGGATGATCCTCCAAAAATGGCGGCTGTGCCGCCGTTAAAGTGCGGTGGGCAAGCATATTTTCAAGTGTGGGATTATAAGCAAGGTCCCCTGGCCTGTCAAGGAAGAGCAAAGCCGGCGATCAGTCACGGTCAGGCGGGGCAGGGCTTCCAGTCCCGGGGGATGGCGCGGCCGCGCGGTATGGCGGACAGGTCGAGACCGTGGCAGCGTCCCGCCCTGGCCATGTGCCAGCCGGAGCGGGCCACCATGACGGCATTGTCGCCGCATAAGGCGGGGCTGGGGATGGACAGAGGGAGGCCGGCCTCTTCCGCCAGGGCATGGAAGGCCGCCCGCACGACGCTGTTGGCGGCGACGCCTCCGGCCACGACGATCCCCCGGGGACGGAAGAGCGCCAGCGCCCTGCGCGCCTTGATGCACAGCGTCTCGGCAATGGCCAGCTGGAACGATGCCGCGGCGCAGCACAGCTCCTGCGGCGCCAGGCCGAGGCGTTCGCGCGCGGGCGTGCTGCCGGCCGGGAAAACGGCTCCGGGATGCTGGGAGATCCAGTTGAGCCCTGCAGTCTTGAGCCCGCTGAAGCTGAAATCCAGGTTGTCGTTGTGCGTGTAGGGGCGGGGAAAAAGATCCGGGTCCGCTTCGCCGCGCCTGCCAAGGGCGTCAAGGAGCGCCCCGCCGGGGTAGGGCAGTCCGGCCATCTTGGCGAATTTGTCGCAGGCCTCTCCTGCTGCGTCGTCTATGGTCCTGCCCAGGACAGTCATGTCCACGGGGCTGTCCATGCGGTAGAGGTGGGTATGCCCCCCGGAGATGAGGACGCCGAGGGAGGGGTAGGCAAGATCGTTCCCGAGGTCGGCTGCGAGCAGATGCGCCTGCAGGTGGTCGACGCCGATGAGGGGGATGCCTGCGGACATGGCCAGGGCCTTGGCAAAAGCGACGCCCACCAGCAGGCATCCCAGGAGCCCCGGGCCCCGCGTGACGGCGATGCGGTCGACGTTGCGCAGGGGCGACGGCCCCAGCCCGGCTTTGGCGAGCAGGTCGTCCAGCAGGGGGCCGATGAGCCGGGCATGCTCGCGGGAGGCCAGTTCAGGCACCACGCCTCCGAAAAGCGCATGGAGGTCGGCCTGGCTGGATATGACGGAAGCGACTTCGCCGCCGTCGTCGCACAGGGCAAGGGCAGTTTCGTCGCAGGAGCTTTCTATGCCGAGAACGAGCATTCCTTCACCGTTTGGCTTGGACGGATGAAAAAGGGAGGCCTGGCGGCGCTGCCGCCAGGCCTGCGCCATGGTTCCGGGGAACGGGATCAGACCTTGCCGTGTTCCTTGTAGATGTCAAGGACCCGGTCGACATCGTCGGCAGAACCGATGATGAGGGGCGTGCGCATATGGATGGCGGTCGGCACGATGTCGAGGATGCGCTGCCTGCCGTCGGTGGCCTTGCCGCCGGCCTGCTCGGCAAGGAAGGCCATGGGGGCGGCCTCGTACATCAGGCGCAGCTTGCCCCGGGGGTGCTTGGTGTCTTCGGGATACAGATAGACGCCGCCCTTGAGCAGCGTGCGGTGGAAATCTGCCACGAGGGAACCGACATAGCGCATGGACCGGGGCGCTTCGTGCGTCGGACGGTTGAAGGAATGCACGGCCGTCTGCGTGGCTTCATCCCAGTAATTGAAATAGCCGTGGTTGGTGGAATAGTACTTGCCGACGCGCGGTATCTGGATGTTGGGATGCGTGAGCAGGAATTCGCCTATGCCGGTATCCAGCGTGAATCCGTTGACGCCGTGCCCGGTGGAATAGACCAGCATGGTCGAAGATCCGTAGAGGAAATAGCCGGCTGCGACCTGCTCGAGCCCCGGGCGCATCAGGGCTTCCGCATTGAGCAGCCAGTACTGCTCGTCGTCGGGGCGGCGGTAGATGGAGAAGATCGTGCCTATGCTGACGCCGACATCGATGTTGGAGGACCCGTCCAGGGGGTCGAAGAAGATGACGTAGTGCCCGTGGGGCTCGTTTTCCGGCACGAAGAACGGTTCCGCCATCTCCTCGGAACCGACGGCGCACACGGCCCCCGATGTCTGCATCCTGTAGACCAGGGTGTTGTTGGCAAAGGTGTCCAGCTTCTGGACCTGCTCGCCCTGGACATTGACGGAGCCCGTCGCGCCGAGGATGTCCACGAGCCCGGCCTGGTTGACATTGCGGGAGATGATCTTTGCCGACAGGATAAGGTCGTGCATGAGAGAGGTGAACTGTCCGGTGGCATGGGGGGACCACCTGCGCTGCGACATGATCAAGTGTTCAATGGCTGTTACTTCAGACATGCGCTTTCTCCTCGGTGTTCATGTCGCCGCCGGCGCCGCGGGGCTGCACGGGCGGCAAAGGTTGAAGATTTCGGGATGCCAGGGGACTACTGCGCCGCCACGGCAAAGACGACAGGGGTCTCTGCGATGTGGCGGGTCACCCAGACCATGGATGAGCCGTTTTTGGAGAGTTTGCCGTGCGTGCGGCTTTTGAGCATGCTGCTCCAGTCGACATCGGCCATGGGCGAGGATGCGTGGTCGATGTCTCCGCTCCAGAGCAGCAGGTCTGCCGTGCGCACGACCATCTCCCCCGGGGATTCCGCGTAGGGCAGCAGGGCGCGGAAATCGAACGCCGCGACGAGCAGGACCACGAGCTTGTCTTCCTGCAGGAACGGGCGGGCGATGAGCACTTCCGGACCGAAAGAGGAATCCTGGACGCAGCTGCGCAGGTCGCGGGGCACGGTCTTGGGCGCGACTTCCAGCAGGGGGCTGAAATCGAGCTGTTTGAGGGGTGCGCCCGGGACGCCTGCGCCCAGCGTGCCGTCGGGGGCCACCATGTACAGTCCTGTGAGCCATGGGAAGCGCCCCAGGAACGCACTGGCTTCTTCGGCGCTGGGCGGCGCCGCCATGGCGTCAAGAGCCTTTTCGAGCCTGGCGAGCTCTTCGTCGATGGGCATGACGCGGTGGACAAGCCGCTGCTCGGAGTTGTCGAGCAGGACCTTGTCGTCGACAGCCAGCTTTGCAGGGCGGTTGATGTGCGTGTGGTAGAACTGCCTGGTGGATTTGTACGATTCATGGACCTGGGCGCAGCCCGCCAGGGAAAACGCGATCAGGGCGGCAAGGGCGGCATGCGCTGTCAACGTGCAGTTATGCATGGATACTCCCGGAAAGATCAGCCTCTGGCCCTTTGTTCCAGATGGTCGGCCAGCTCTTCGAGCATGCCGATGACAGAGGCGTGCTGCTGTCCTTCTGCTGGAATGCTGCGGGTGAGGCTCTCCAGTTTTGCATTCAGTTCGTCGCGTTCTTCATCAGAGCCTGCCTGCTCGATGAGTTCGCGGTAAATACCGGCTGCGTCTTCCAGTGCGCCCTGTTCTTCAAGGACGGCAGCCATGGAGCGTGTGAGCAGGGAACATTTTCCTGCGGCAGGGGAAGGCGGTATGGGCCCCGGCAGGGAGATGCCGTTCACCTGCCCGCCGGAAAGCCCGTCCCCCTCTTCCGGAAGATCGTCGTCATCGGGGACTTCGTCGAGGCTCCTCCAGGGCAGCAGCCCGCTGTCAGGAGACGGCGTTGCCGGCCCGGGGGCTTGTCCGTCCCCGGCCGGCGCGGAGGGGGCCTCCGAGCCGCGCAGGCTGCGCAGTCCTGCACTGAAGACATCGGCCAGCGTATAGCCTTCGCTCTTCATGCAGGAAGCGAAGAAGATGAGCATCGCGGACATGTCCGTGCGGACGCCGGGCATCCGGCTCCAGATCTCCCAGAAGGAAGGATGGGCGGAAAGCTGTCCGATCAGTTCCGCCGCTTCGGCCATGGCCGCGGACCTCTGCCCTCCGCCTTCGAGGAGGTCGAGCAGTTCCAGCCTGGCTTCAAGGAATTCAGGGTGCTTGGCAAGGCCTTTTTTCAGGATGTCGATGGCCGTGCCGGAACGTCCGGTCCCGGCCACAAGACGGGCATAGGGCAGAAAGATCCGGGAATCAGGATCCAGCGACAGGACTTCCTGGTACCACTTGAGCCGCTCGGAATGGTCTGCAGCGGCGGCAAAGGGATCTGCGCCCCCGTTATTCTGCCCTGACATCGTTGCTGCCTTCCTCCCAGGCCGGGTTTTTCGCGCTTTTGTCGAAGATGTAGAGGATCTCGTTCTTTTTTACGTAATTCAGGCGGTTCCGTATGACCTTTTCCACATAGGCGGGATCTGCCTTGAGCAATCGTATCTCGCGGCTCAGGGCGGAACGCTTCCTGTTCAGGTCGTCCACCTCTTGGGAGAGCTCGCTCCGGCGCTCCTTGAGGCTGTGCCATGTGTAGATGCTGCCGGATCCCCAGAGCAGGGGCGCAAGGAAGGCGGCGTTGATCAGGATCATGGCGGCGGGAAGGATGAATTTCCAGGGAAGGGATGATACGGGCCTGAAGTTCATGGGCGAAGCCTGCGCTCAGCTTGGGTTGTGGGAAAGGCTGGAGCGCCAGTCCCTGTAGAACGAGATGAAGTAGTTGACGCCGGAAAACACCGTGAGGAGCAGGGCGGCATACAGGATGACCGTGCCCAGCAGGGCCATCGGGATGCCGAACAGCGGGAAATGGACGATCAGCGGCACGAGGGCGATGATCTGCATCACCGTCTTCCATTTGCCGAAGCGGTCGGCGGCGATGACGATGCCCTTGTCTGCCGCGACGGCGCGCAGCCCCGTGACCGCAAGCTCACGCATGATGATGACGATGACCACCCAGGCAGGCACCCAGCCCAGCCCCACCATCTCTATGAGGATGGAGCATATGAGCAGCTTGTCCGCCAGGGGGTCGAGGAATTTCCCGAAGTTGGTCACCTGCTTTTCCCTGCGGGCGATGTAGCCGTCGAGAAAGTCGGAGATGGCCGCAGCCAGGAAGAGGAGCATGGCCGTCCAGCATGTCCAGAGCCGGGGGAAATGCAGGAGGATGATGATGGGCAGGACGGCCCCTATGCGCATCAGGGTGATGCGGTTGGCCCAGCCCATGTTTTTGAATAGCGCTCTGAGTTCCGTAAGGAACATGCCTGTGCTCCTGTCTGAAAAACGTTGACCTCCATCCACTACCATAAAGAAGCAGGGATGGGCAAGGAATAAAGCGGCGTTTCGCCAAAAGGAAGGGGGCGTCATCCCTGCCTGCCGCGTGCCGCGGCGGGGATCCGTTGCCCGCTGCGGCGTGCGCCGTCAGGACCGCATGTCCCCGCCGCCCCTGCCGGAGAAGACCGATGCGAGGATGCCGGCTGCAAGCAGCCCGGCGACTACCGACAGGGACGCCATGGCAGAGATATGGAATGCTCCCGCTACGTCGAGGAGCATCTTGACGCCGATGAAGGCGAGCACCGCGACGACGGATTTTTCCAGGTGCTTCAGGTAGCGTTTGGCCGCAGCCAGCAGGAAAAACATGGAGCGCAGGCCCATGATGGCGAAGATGTTGCTGGTGTAGACCAGGAAGGGGTCGGATGTGATGGCGATGACGGCCGGCACGGAGTCGAAGGCGAACATGATGTCCGAGATCTCGATGACGACGAGGCAGAGGAACAGCGGGGTCGCCTTCCAGCCGGCGCCTTTCCCGCCTTCTCCGGTGCGCACGAAAAAGTCATGGCCGTGCAGCTGCGGATGGACCGGTATGAACCGCTGCGTCCAGCGCACGGCCCAGTGCTTTGCATAGTCGATGTCCTCCTCCTGCTGCTTTCCCATGGAGCGGAACATCTTCCAGGCCGTCCACAGGACGAACACGCCGAATCCGGCAAGGGCGTAGGGGCCGAACAGCGCGATGATGGAGCTGCCTGCGGCAACGAATATCAGGCGCATGACCACGGCGCCGAGGATCCCGTAGTACAAGACCCGGTGCTGGTACTGGTCCCTGATGGCGAAGGAGGAGAATATCGCCATCATGACGAAGAGGTTGTCCACGGAAAGCGATTCTTCCAGCAGGTAGCCTGCAATGAAAAGCTGCGCCTTGTCCGCGCCGTCGTTCCAGCCGATGTAGGCGGCAAAGGCGAAGGCCAGGGCCACCCAGGCCGCGGTCCACAGGGAGGCGTCACGCGCGGAGACCGGCTTGTCCTTGCTGTGGGCGTGGAGATCGAGCCACATGCATGCCGCGACCAGGACGGCGAAAAGAAACACTTCCAACAACGAATGCCCAGCCATGGCCACTCCCGTGTTTTGTGCCGGGATAAAGAAAAAGACCTCCCGGCAGCGCCTGCTGCCGCGAAGGTCTCACTTGTCAGAGCATCTGCATCCTGACGGCAATGCCAGGGACCGCAGCCCCATGCTGTTGACATTGCCCGGGGCTCATGGCCCCAGCTACTCCCCTTGACGCGTTGGGACCTTATAGCCCGGGATGCCGCGCCTGTCAAGGCTCGCCTAAGCCACCGGGCCGTCCCCCCCGTCGCGCGCAGGCAGGACGGCGGGGGCCGCTGCAAGGAAAAATCTTTGCGCAATCCTTGACTTGCCGGGCAAGAAAGGGAAAAAATAGCCTTTGCACGCCGCCATGCGTTTTACAGGGGTCTCCCCGAAGGAATACACGTGTTCAAAAGACGTTCCCCATACCGGGAGAGGAAGGCTTCCTCTGGAGTTCCGGTCGTTGCGCTGCTGCTCTTCCTGGCTCTGTCAGGCGCGGTGGTATGGTTTTTCATGAAGGATCTGACCGGTCCTTCCGTAGTCATGGATCCGCCGCATTCCGGCAGGATGGGCGTCAGCCAGGTGGTCCGCCTTTCCATGGATGACAAGTCGGGGATCCGCTCCGTGACGGTCACGGTGCGCCGCGGCGACAAATCGATGGTCGTCCTCAAGGACAAATTCTCCAAGATGGAACCGCACAGGGAGGCGCAGTTCAGCCTGAAAGACACGCAGCTGCCCGAGGGCGCCTTCGAACTGGAGATCAAGGTCCAGGACGGCTCGTTCGACGGCTTCGGCTTCGGCAATACGACGACCCTCCGCCTGGCGGAAGTGCTGGATGCCCATCCGCCGCAGATCGCGGTCAAAAGCTGGCCCCAGGTGGTCAGGCGGGGCGGCGCAGGGATGATCGCCTACACGGTTTCCGAAGAGGTCGCCTCCACAGGGGTGAAACTGGGGGGCACGCTCTTCCCCTCCTTCAGGAACGGCAACGGCTATGTGTGCCTCTTCCCCTTCCCGTTCGGCATGAAGCCCGGGGAGTTCTTTCCGGAAGTCATGGCGCGCGACCTGGCGGGCAATGTCACGTCCAGCCGCCTCCCCATACGCGCGGCCAACCGCACGTTTCGCGCCGATACGCTCAGGATCCCTGAATCCTTCCTCAATTTCAAGGCGGCTGAACTTGCCCAGATATGCCCGGAGAAAAGCACGCCCCTGGAGCAGTACCTGTGCGCCAACAGCAAGGAAAGGCTGACGGATGACGCCAAGCTCATAGAGGTCGCCATGGAAAAGGGCAATGTCTCCCCGCTGTTCCTGTGGAACGGGCGTTTCCTGCAGCTGCCCAAGTCTGCGGTGAAGGCCAGGTACGGGGATTTGCGCACCTATGTCGACGACGCCCGCCAGAAGATCGATGAACAGACGCACATGGGGCTGGATCTCGCATCGGTCGCCAGGGCGGACGTGCCCGCTTCGCAGAGCGGCCGCGTCGTCTGGACGGGATACCTTGGGATCCATGGCAACATGATCCTCATCGACCATGGCATGGGGCTCATGACCCAGTACTCCCACCTGAGCGAGATCGGCGTGCGGCCCGGCGACGCCGTGCAGGCGGGGCAGATCATAGGGAAGACAGGCACGACCGGGCTTGCCGGCGGCGACCACCTGCATTTCGGCGTGCTCATCTGGGGCTACCCCGTGGAGCCGCTCGAGTGGCTCGACCCCAAATGGATCAAGAACAATATAACCGACCGCGTCAGCGCGCCCCTGTAGCCTGGCGCAAGGCCGGACGCGGCCCATGCCCGCGCCCGGGCTGCCTCACCATATCCCGTCATCCGTGCATTTCCAGGAGTTCTCCATGGCCCATAAGGGACCGCATATTTCCATTTCTGCCGAATACGTCGTCAACCGCATACTGCGCATAAACCTGGAGGAGTTCGAACGCTGGCCCGAAGGCGTGAGGCAGTTTGCCAAGACGCTCGCGGAAGAGCTTTTCCTCGTCGCGTACAATCCCTTCATCTCGGCGCAGCAGGTGCGCAGGAGCGTTGATGAACGCTACCGCGCCGAGGCCCAGTCGCTCGCCCATCAGTATGCGACTTCCATCAGCGAAGGCATCACCATGTTCTGGAGCGCCTATGAAGCAGAACAGGAGTTCTGCAAGACGCTGATCGAGCGCATCGCCGCCATCATGCCCCGCCGCTGCATCCTGCGCAGGCGCGGCGCCCTTGTGGCGGCGGCCACGGATTCCACGGACCTGCGCATGGAACTGCCCCTGCTCGTCGTGGAGCCCGAGACCCCCGAGCAGATCAGCTCCCTGGTGCGGCTGGCCAACGAGATGAAATTCGCCATCATCCCCCGCGGAGGGGCTTCCGGCGCCACAGGCGGCGCCGTCCCCGCACGCAAGCGCACGGTGGTGGTGAGCACGACCAAGCTGACGGCCAGGTCGGTCAACGCATCTGCAAAGACCATGACTTGCCAGGCCGGCGTGATCACGCAGGACGCCATCGACCTGGCGGCCTCCAAAAACCTGCTGTTCACGGTGGATCCGGCATCCAAGACGGCATCCACCATCGGCGGCAACGTGGCGGAGAACTCCGGCGGGCCGTACTGCTTCGAATATGGCACCACCATCGACAACCTCCTTTCCTGGAGCATGGTCACACCCACGGGCGAGATCATCCGCATCGAGCGGGTCAACCATCCCGGGCATAAGATCATGCCCGGCGAGACCGCCGAATTCGAGGTCAAGGACCTTTCCGGAGGGCTCCGCAGCCTTGTCAGCCTCAAGGGGAGCGACGTGCGCCGCAACGGGCTGGGCAAGGACGTGACGAACAAGCTGCTGGGCGGGCTCCCCGGCATGCAGAAGGAAGGCATCGACGGCATCATCACGGAAGCCACGTTCACGCTGCATACCAAGCCCAGGCTTTCCCGCGTCATGGTGCTGGAGTTCTACGGCAGGTCCATGGTCCCCGCTGCGGAGCTCGTGGGCAAGGTGGTGGCCCTGCGCGACCGCATCCGCGCCGAGGGGGGATACGTCCGCGTTTCGGCGCTCGAGGAGTTCAACTCCAAATATGTCCAGGCGATAGGCTACCAGCGCAAATCCGTCAGGCACAGCGAAGATCCCATTTCCGTCATCATCGTCCAGGTGGACGGCAACAACGAGGATGTCCTCAACGAAACGGTGCAGGCCATCCATGCCCTGGCAGGCGACGATTCCCCCCATGTGTATGCCGCCATAGCCAGGGATGACAAGGAGGCAGCCCTGTTCTGGGAAGACCGGCACAGGCTTTCGGCCATCGCAAAGCGCACGTCGGGCTTTAAAATGAACGAGGACGTGGTGCTGCCCATGGAGCGCATCCCGGAGTTCGCCCGCTACCTCGAAGAACTGAATGTCATCACGGCGGCGCGTGCCTACCGCTTCGCCCTGCAGGAGCTCTCGCGCATGCCGGGCTTCCCTGTGGACGACGCAGAATTCAACGCCGAGTTTTCCCAGGCTTCGCATCTCGCAGGGGGCGGGCGGCCTGCCGGGGAAGGACTGGATGACGAGAGCCTTGCCGCCCACGCCAGGGCATGGCTGGGCGCGCAGAAGGAGCGCTTCCCGAGGCTTTCTGCCAAGATCGACGCCGCCATCGCCTACATGGAGAGCAGCCGCATCATCGTTGCCAGCCACATGCATGCCGGCGACGGCAACTGCCATGTCAACATCCCCGTCAATTCCAACGACCTGCTCATGATGGAAGAAGCCGAGGAGACGGCGCGGCAGGTCATGGCCAAGACGCAGGAGATGGGCGGGGCGGTCTCTGGCGAGCACGGCATCGGCATCACGAAGATAGCCTTCATGGACAGCAGGGAGATGGACAGGCTGCGTGAATTCAAAATGCGCGTCGATCCGAGCGACATTTTCAATCCCGGCAAGCTGGTCACGCCTATACTGCCTGTGCGTCCGTTCACCTTTTCCTTCAACCGGCTGATCGACGACATCAACCAGTCCGGCCTGCCTGACAAGGAGCGGCTCACCAGCCTTCTTGCTCAGGTGCAGACATGCACGCGCTGCGGCAAGTGCAAGACCGTCTGCCCCATGGTCTATCCGGAGCATTCCTTCCAGTACAACCCGCGCAACAAAAACATGATACTGGGCGCACTGACCGAGGCCATCTACTATTCCCAGGCGGCCACGGGCAAGCCGGATCCCGACCTGCTGGAGGAGCTGCGCCATCTCGTAGAGCACTGCACCGGCTGCGGGCGCTGTGCAGCCGTGTGCCCCGTCAAGATCCAGTCGCCGGAAGTCGCCCTCAGTTCCCTGGCGTATGTGAAGCAGGAGGGCTCCGGCGGGCATCCCATCAAGGAACATGTGCTCGACTATCTCAGCGTGAAGCCGGAGCAGCGGGTCCCGGCCTTCGCCCGCATGGCAGCCGTAGGGCAGAAGGTGATGAACCAGTTCGTCCCCCTTGTGCCGCCCATGTGGCGCCGCCGGATGGAAAGCCCCCTGTTCTCCGGCAAGGGGCCGTCGCTGGGCATGGTCAACATGTACGAAAGCCTGCATCTGTCCAGGGACGTGCCGGCGCATCTTTTCCTTCCGCTGCGCGAGGGCGGACGGGCGCAGGACGTCCTGGCCGGACGGGTCCCCGCCGTGCTGTATTTCCCCGGCTGCGGCGGCGCGCTGTTTTACCGCAGGATAGCGCTGGCTTCCCTGGCCCTCCTGCTCCATGCCGGCGTGGCCGTGGTCATCCCCGGGCAGCACCTGTGCTGCGGCTATCCATTGCTTGCCGCCGGTGATGCCGCGCATTACGAGAGCAACCTCCAGCATAACAGGCAGGCTGTGGCGGCTGCGCTGCACGCGGCGGGAGAAGCGGGATTCGACGTGGGCATGCTCGTCACCGCATGCGGATCATGCAGGGAATCGCTGGTCCGCCATGGACTGACAGGGCTGGACGGCCAGGTGCTGGAGCATAACGACATCGTGCAGTTCCTCGCCGGCAGGCTGCCCCATGAGCAGTCGCTCAGCGAAGAGCGCATCATTTTCCATGCCTCCTGCCATCCCGCATGGTCGGGGGTCAAGGCCACCAAGGACGGGGGCAAAGCCGCGAGGGCGCTGGAACGCCTGACGGGATCTTCCATACTCATCAATACAGGCTGCTGCGGCGAATCCGGCGCCGGCGCCTATACCTGCCCGAAGATATACAATGTCCTGCGCGAGAGGAAGAGGGAAAGGCTCCAGGCTGCCCTTGCGGGCTATGCCCAGGATGCCCCCATCCTGGTGGGCTGCCCTTCGTGCAAGATCGGCATAGCGCGCACGCTGATGACCATGGCGGCGAACCATCCGGCCCGCGGCAGGGGGCATAAAGGGGAAGGCGGGGAAGGACAGCCGGTCATCGATACGCACCGCCCCGTCCTGCACAGCGCCGAGTGGCTGGCCCTGACGCTGCTGGGCAGGGACTGGCTCGCGGGATTCAAGGGCCGCATGGAAAAGCCCGAAGGCGCCTCCGGCGTCAGGGTCGTCAGGGAAGGCGGCGATGCGCGCCAGGATTGAGTTCCCGGCCGGCATGGCAGGACTGGACGGCACGCGCGCCTGCGTGCTCGAACGCTTTGCCGAGGATGCGCTTTGCGTCACGCTGGAAAGCGAGGCGGATCCGGATGCCTGCCTGCTGCTGGGCGATGTGTCCCGCGTGGCGCCGGGAGCCCTCATCGAGCCCGGGGCAGGGGATGTCCGGCAGCTTGGCGGGTGGCAGGACGGGGAATGCGGCATCTTCTGCCGCCTGGGCATCCCCGGCGGCGATCCTTCCGCGGCGGGTTTCGATACGGACCGCCTTGTCCTGGTGAACTTCCGCACCGGCCGGGGGATGGAGATGGAACGCCGCGTGCGGGGGATGATCCCTTTTGCCGCCTCCGATGCCCTGCCGCCGGGTCAGACCTGCAGCTGAGGCAGAAGGGCGTTCCGCCCCATCGCCAGCCAGAAAACGATGATGGTCATGGCGAGGATGGCATATTCCGCAAAGCTCCCCGTGGCGCATATGCGCAGGGAGGCGCGCTTTTTCCCAAAGGGCAGCAAGGGGATCCCGCGGGTCGTGCATAAGTCGAGCAGCGTGTGCGAGAGCGCGCCCAGGGCGAAGCCGCCGGCCATCGAATCCGGAAGCGGCCCCAGCAGCCCTGCCTGCGAGGCTGCCCAGCCCAGCAGCCACCATCCGGGCCAATGCGACGCCCCCCTGTGGAGCTTGTTGAAGGCGCGCTGGCGGAAGAAGGCCCTGCCGGCGAGGCGCCTGTCCAGGGCGTCGGGAGCTATGGAGCCGGCCCAGCCGGCGCACAGGGCGGGCAGGGACGCGCCAAGCGCGTAAAGCCCCATAAGGGCCATGCATTGATGCGTCAGCCATTTCATGCGGGGTACACTTCGGGCATCGCCGTGGGAAAAGCTCCGGGAGAGCGTCGTCGTTGACAGGTCCGTGACGGCAGTGGAGCATACAGCAAACGTCCATGGCTGCCAAGGTCCCATCCCGGCCGGTACTGCCGGTGTGCCGGAGGAGGGGCGGCGGACGGGGACGATCCACGCCTCATGGCAGGAGGGCCCAGCCATGCTTTTTTTCCATGAGCTGTGGAGGACCGCCTGCGCATGCCGGGAAGATATCCAGTCCTGATGGCATGACAAAAATGTAAATGGGCTGCCGCGGCAAAGAACTTGCCATCATGCAGCGTTTTTTTTATGGTCAGTTCCCGGAAATTAATATTGCAACATCGTCGATCCGGAGTCGTTATGGAGAAGATCAGGCTTGGCATCTTTGGCTATGGCAATCTCGGGCGCGGCGTGGAACTCGCCGCCGCTGCCAACCCCGACATGAAGCTCGCCGCCGTATTCAGCCGGCGCCCCGCTTCCGCGGTGAAGCTGATCACCGCCGGCGTCCCCGTCGTGCCATCGGCGGAAGCGGCCGCCTGGGCGGACAGGATCGACGTGCTCATCATCTGCGGCGGCAGCGCCACCGACCTGCCCAGGCAGACCCCGGAGCTCGCGGCCCTTTTCAATGTCGTGGACAGCTTTGACACGCATGCCCGCATCCCCGAACATTTTGCCCATGTCGACGCCGCGACGCGCAAGGCGGGCACCATCGGGATCATCTCCGTGGGCTGGGACCCCGGCATGTTCTCGCTCAACCGCCTGTATGCCAACTGCATCCTGCCCAACGGCAGCGACTACACCTTCTGGGGGCGCGGCGTGAGCCAGGGGCATTCCGACGCCATCCGCCGCATACCCGGCGTGCGCGATGCCCGCCAGTACACCGTGCCCGTGCAGGCGGCCATGGACGCCGTGCGCAGCGGGGCCAACCCCCAGCTCACCACCCGCCAGAAGCATACGCGCGAATGCTACGTGGTGGCGGAAGAGGGCGCTGACAAGGCGGCCATCGAAAGAGCCATCGTCACCATGCCCAATTATTTTGCAGACTATGACACCACGGTCACCTTCATCAGCCAGGAGGAGCTCGACCGCGAGCACAAGGGCATCCCGCACGGCGGCTTCGTCATCCGCACGGGCAGCACCGGCGTGCAGGGCGAAACGAAGCATGTCATCGAATATTCGCTCAAGCTCGGCTCCAATCCGGAGTTCACCTCCAGCGTGCTCTGCGCCTATGCCCGCGCGGCGCACAGGCTGGCGGCGAAGGGCGAATGCGGAGCAAGGACGGTCTTCGACATCGCCCCCGCCCTGCTTTCACCGCTGAGCGGAGAAGAGATCCGCGCCCATATGCTGTAAATGAACGGCCGGCGCCATGCCGTGCCTTTCTTTTTGCCTGACCGCTATCCGCTTTCCGGCGGATAGCGGCTTTTTGTCCGGAAGATGCCGGCGCAGGGATGGCGTGGACCGTCCTCCCTTGCCCTTTTCCTCCGGCTCGCGGACATCAAAGGCGGCAGGAGTGCGCGCCTGCCTGGAGCAGGCAGGGGCGGCAGCACGCCGGACCTCAGAGGCATCCCTTCCGGGGCGGTGCGGTGGATATCCCGCCTCCCTTCCTGCTCCTCCCTTCAAGAGCCGGCGCATAAAAATCCTTGGAGCGCACGTCCTGCGTCTTGCCGCCGGCATCCGCATATGCTATGCTTCCCGCAGGAGGGAAGGCCATGAAGAATCTCTGGGCGCCGTGGCGCATGCGCTACATCCTGGGCCCCAAGCCCGGGGGCGGATGCGTGTTCTGCCTTCCGCGGTCCCGGGAGGATGACAGGGAACGGCTCGTCGTCCATCGCGCCGGGACCTGTTTCGCCATGCTCAACCGCTATCCCTATGCGGCGGGGCATCTCATGGTCATCCCCTACAGGCATGTGGCGGACATCGGCGGACTTTCCGTTGCCGAAGCCCATGAACTCATGGATGTCGTCCGGCTTTCGTGCAGGGCGCTCGAAACCTTCTGCCATCCGCACGGGATGAACGTGGGGATGAACCTGGGTGAGGCTGCCGGCGCGGGCGTCGGCGCGCATCTCCATATGCATGTCGTGCCGCGCTGGAACGGGGATTCCAATTTTATCGCTGTGCTGGACGATATCCGCGTCGTCCCTGAGGCCCTTGAGGAAACATGGGACAGGCTGACGCCGATCTTTCGTGAACTCGCAGGACAGGCCGGCCGGTCTGGAGAACAATGTTAAGGAGACTCCATGCGCTATCTCAAAGTATTTTTTCTGGTCGTGCTTTTCTTTCTGGTGATGATGTTCTTCGTGCAGAACCAGGCGTCTTTTTCCGATCCTGTCACGCTCAAGTTCGACCCGATGTTCGCCCCCGCGGTGACGTCCATCCCGCTCCCGCGCTACGCCCTCATGCTGATCTGCTTTGCCATCGGCGCTGCCGTGGTGCTGCTCATGCTCCTGTGGGACCGCGTCACCCTCTGCAGCCGCCTTTCCGCGTCACGCAGGCGCAATGCCTCTCTTAAAAAGCAGCTTGCCGCCGTCACGGCCGAAAAGGAAAAGCTCATCGAAGCCATCAAGGCCGCCGAAGCCGAAGCCGCTGCCCGCGCCGAGCAGGAAAAGGCGCAGGCCAAAGCCGCCGAGCAGGCTGCCCCGGCCCCTGCCGAATAAGCTGCCACGTTTGCCTGGCGCGCATGAGGGGCAGGCCTTCATGCGCGCTGCCTTTTAAAGCGGCCTCCATGCATCCTGCCCCCCGGAAGAGGAAATGAAGGAAGATTTCAAGATAACGCCCATGTACAGGCAGTACCTGGAGATCAAGGGCGAATACCCGGATGCGCTGCTTTTTTACCGCATGGGGGATTTTTTCGAGCTTTTTTTTGAAGATGCCAAGATCGCGTCCAGGGAACTGCAGCTTGCCCTCACCAGCCGCAGCAGGGAAGAGGGCGGCGTGCCCATGTGCGGCGTCCCATGGCATTCCGCCGAAACGTATATCAGCCAGCTCATCGACAAGGGCTATAAGATAGCCGTCTGCGACCAGGTCGAAGACCCGCGGCAGGCGAAGGGGCTCGTCAGGCGCGCCGTGACGCGCGTGGTGACCCGCGGCACGGCGCTGGAGGATTCCAACCTCTCCTCCAAGTCACACAATTACCTGGGGGCGTATTTTTGGAACAAGGAGTCCGGCGCAGGGGGGCTGGCATGGCTCGACGCTTCGACGGGCTCCTGGACGGGGCTCCAGTCTTCGCACGAGGAAGAGCTTGTCCAGTGGGCGCTCAAGATGCGCCCCAGGGAGCTGCTCGTCGCCGACAACGCCGGCTTTTCCCTTCCTGCCGGCGCGGACGAGATCCAGGTCGTGCGCGTGCCCTTCCAGGGCTATTTTGAACCGCGCAGGGCTGCCGAAAGGGTGCTTGCTGCGCAGCACGTGGCCGAATCGCACGCCCTGGGGCTGGAAAAAAGCCCCCAGCTCCTGCAGGCCTGCGGTGCGCTGGTGGCCTACCTGGAGCAGACGCAGAAGCGGGATCCCGAGCAGCTGGCGCCCTTCGTGCCCCTGGACAGGTCGAGATACCTGGTGCTGGACGAGGTCACCGAAAAGAATCTGGAACTGTTCAGGAGGACCGACGGCAGGCGCGGGCCGGGGACGCTGTGGGCCGCCATGGACTTCACCCTGACGCCCATGGGCGGCAGGATGCTTGAGGAGCGCCTGCGCTGCCCCTGGAGGCAGCTGGAAGTCATAGCCTCGGTGCAGGATGCCGTGCAGTTCCTTGTGGAAAGGGACGATGTGCGCAGGGCCCTGCGGACTGCCCTGGATGCCGTGCAGGACATCGAGCGCCTTTCCACGCGCATAGCGCTCAACCGCTGCCTCCCCCACGATTTTGCAGCGCTGCGCTCCAGCCTGGCCGCATTGCCAGCCGTGCGTGCCGCGCTGCTCCTGCCGCCTGGCTCCGACCGCTTGCCGACCGCAGACGAACGCGGGGGGGCCGGGCTCCCCGACGCCTTGCGCCGCGTCGTGAAGCGCTGGGATGCCATGGAGGACGTATGCGGGCTCCTGCAGCAGGCCCTGATGGACCAGCTGCCTGCGCAGATCACCGATGGCGGGCTGTTCAAAGCGGAGTACAGCGACGAGCTGAAGCATCTGCTGGACATCGAGCAGAACGGCGCTTCCATGCTGAAGGACCTGCTGTGCGCGGAGCAGGAAGAATGGGACCTGCCCAAGCTCAAGCTCGGATACAACCATGTGTTCGGCTATTACTTCGAGCTGTCACGCGCCCAGCAGACAAAGCCCATCCCCGGCCACTTCGAGCGCAGGCAGAGCCTGGCCAACAGCGAGCGCTATACGACGCAGCGCCTCAGGGAGCTGGAAGAGGAGATACTCAGCGCGACAGAGAAGCGCAAGAGCCTGGAATACCGCCTCTACCAGGAATTGCGGGAGAAGGTGGCCCGCGAAAAGACGCGCCTGTCATTCATGGCCGAGATCCTGGCGCATGCCGATTACTGGCAGTCGCTGGCCGAAGGCGCCACCCGCAACGGCTGGAACCGCCCCGTGCTCAACAGCGGCAACGGGCTCAGGATACGCCAGGGGAGGCATCCCGTGGTCGAGGCGGTGGTGGGCAGGGCCTCCTTCATCCCCAACGACCTCGTCATGGACGCCGAACGCCGCCTCATCCTGGTGACGGGGCCGAACATGGCCGGCAAATCGACGGTGCTCAGGCAGACGGCCATCATCTGCATCATGGCGCAGATGGGATCCTTCGTCCCTGCGGAAGAGGCGGAGATAGGCATCGCCGACCGCATCTTTTCCCGGGTCGGGGCATCGGACAACCTGGCGCAGGGGCAGAGCACCTTCATGGTGGAGATGATGGAGACGGCCCGCATCCTCCGGCAGTCGGGCAAGCGCAGCCTGGTCATCCTGGATGAGATCGGCCGCGGCACCAGCACCTTTGACGGACTGGCCCTGGCGTGGGCCGTGGTGGAGGAGCTGGCACGGCGCGCCGGCGGCTGCGTGCGCACGCTCTTCGCCACGCATTACCACGAGCTCACGGGGCTGGCCAACACCATCCCCGGCGTATGCAACATGAACATCGCCGTGCGTGAATGGAATGGCGAGATCATTTTCCTGCGCAGGCTCATACCCGGTCCGGCGGACCGCAGCTACGGGATCGAGGTGGCCAAGCTGGCCGGCGTGCCCGCCCCTGTGGTCCAGCGCGCGAGGGAGATCCTGAAGGACCTGGAGGCGTCGCGGGGCAAGCGGCGCGTGGTCCAGATGGAGAGCCGCGCGCTCCCCGGGCTGGAACGGGAGGCGAAAGAGGCTGCAGCGGCGGAGCATCCGCTGTTCATCGCCCTGCAAAAGGCCGATGTCAACGCCATGACGCCCATGGACGCCCTGCGCCTGGTTTCCGAATGGAAGGAGCTTTGGGGGAACGCCCCCGGTGAACGCTGACCTGGAGGACGCGATGAAGGGATATCTGTGCGCGAACGCGCTGAAAACGCAGCTGCTTTGCCTCTGCCTTCTGGCTGCGCTGACCGCGGGGTGCGGCAAAAAGGGCGCTCCCCTCCCCGACACGGAGGCGGATGCCTTTGCGTTTTCCGCTTGCTCTGCGACGCTGCGCGGGGGAGGCCTTAACGTGGAGTGCCGCCTTGAAGGCGCCGCGCGCAACCTGGAATACGCCGTGCTGGAGCTTGATCCCGTGGACGGCGAGCTCTGCCCGGGATGCCCCTTTGCCGCCGTGGAGCAGAAGCGCTTCGAAGCCAGGGAACTGTGGGATGGGGGCGCAGCGGACCGCATCAGCCTTTCGTACCGCCCGGCGCGCATGGCCGGAGCCTACCGCTGGCGCCTGGTCGGCCACAGCACGGTCAGCGGGCTGCCGGATGCAGAAACGGAAGTGTCCACCGTGCAAAGCGGCGCAGGCAGCCATGCGGGCTTGCCGGCGCATGACTTCGGAGAATGACATGGCAGGCTTCATGCGCATGGCGGGCTGGACGGCCGCCCTTTTCGGATCGCTGCTCTTGCTGGCTTCGGCATCGCTTGCCGCCCCTTCGGTCTATCCCATGTTCCAGGCGGAGGTCATGCTCCAGACGGGCAAAAAGGCGTCCAGGCCGGTCGGCCGCGCCATGTCGGCCGGCGGGTTTTCCAGGCTGGATGTGCGCACGGCCAAAGCCGGTGATTTCTCCGTCATCGTGGACATGGACGGGATGCGCATGAAGGTCGCGTCGCACGCGCTCAAGGCGTATGTGGAGATCCCGCTCGAAGGAAGGATCGACGGCTGGCGCGACATCGTGCGCTGCGCCGCCGCCTATGTGTTGCCGCAAAGCCTGGGCATGATGGACGTGCGCGAGGCGCAGCGGCGCGACAAGGGAGCAAAGACCCTGCGCGGCTACAGGACGCGCCATCTCATCAGCGTGTTCGAGACCGTGTTCATGGGCATCCGCCGCAGCTTTGAGTTAGAAACATGGGAGAACGACACCTTTTTCCCCTTTCCCATGCAGGCTGCCAGCCCGGAGACCGCCGACACCTGGGGCGGCAGGGCCTGGCTCGCCGGCATAACGGCCGATGAAGCGCCGGGATCCGCCTTCGCCCTGCCCGGCGGCTACACCCGCTACGGCTCGGTCATGGACCTGGTGCTGTATGCCCTGGCATCGTTTTGAGGAGGCTGTCCCATGGCAGGATACCGGATCATGATCTTTGCCGCGTTCGCTGCGGCGCTGCTCGCCTTCGTGGCCGGGACCGGGACGCTGTGCCGGGCACGGCAGGCAACAGTGGGCACGGACGTCGCCATGGGCGACGTGACGGATTTCTACTATACGTATTCCTCGTCGACGTATCCGCCGCACTATCAGCGCTACCGCTTTTTCCTCGACGGCGGGAAGCGCATGTTCTACCACGAAACGCGCGAGGGCGGCGGCTGGCCGCAGACGGAGAAGGATATCACCGCATCCGGATCCAGGGCCTTGAGCGATGCGGAGTGGACGGAGTTCTATGGCTGCGTGAAAGGCGGGACCGTCAGGGACCGCGAGGAGCATCTTGAAGACGGGGGTGCCGGCCCCTGGCTCTTTCTCTACTGGAAGGGCGACCGCGGCACATGCCAGGAATTCTCCTTCCCCTCTGCCTCTGCCCGGACCGCCTTCGAAGATCTTTGCGCCAGGCTGAAGAAAGCGCAGCAGGACAGGACCCGCCCCGGGACGCCACGCCTTTGAGGCTTGACGCCGGCGGCCTGCGGCCGTGTCCATGAAAAAAGCCTGGTCCCGCTTTCCGGGGCCGGGACGATGCAGGATGCATGGGAGGGGAGGGACTGTGAGCAGGATACTGGTCTTGACGGGCAGCCCGAGGAAAAACGGCAATACGGACAGGCTGGCCGCATCCTTCGCCAAAGGTGCCGGAGAGCATAATGAGGTCGAGATGGTCTCTGCCGCTGATCTTGCGGTGCATCCCTGTACCGGATGCAATTCCTGCTTCGGGCGGGAAGGGAACGCATGCATCCAGGAAGATGGCATGGCGCTGCTTTACAGGAAGCTCAGGGAAACGGATGTGCTCATCGTGGCCTCGCCGGTATATTTTTACGGGGTGAGCGCGCAGTTGAAAGCCGTGGTCGACAGGCTGCATGCGCCGCTGAGGAACAGCTTCCCCATCAGGAAGCTCGGTCTGATCCTGGTGGGTGCGGCAGAGCTCCCGGAATTGTTCGACGCCATCCTCGTCCAGTATGAGCTCATCCTGCGTTTTTTCCATCTTGAGGATGCGGGGAGGGTGCTGGTGCGCGGGGCGAAGGACAAGGGCGATGTCAGGGAAGAGGATCTGCGGCGGGCATACGTCCTGGGACTGTCCATCACGTGAACGGCCGTGGACCGGTACGTGTTCGCGAGCCGTGACGGAGAGCGCGGCAAAGAAGGTCCGGCATTGCGCGGCTCATGCCGGCAACGACCATGAGGATGGAGCGCCATGGAAGCAAAGGGCATCCGCATCCGCCTGGAGACCAGGGCGGACCACAGGGAAGTGGAGGACCTTGTCAGGGAATCGTTCTGGAACGTGTACCGGCCCGGATGCCTTGAGCATTATGTGATCCATGTGCTCAGGAACGATCCGGCATTCGTGGGCGGACTGGACTTCGTCATGGAGGAGGAAGGCAGGCTGATAGGGCAGAATATGTTCATGAAGACCGTCATCCTTGGGGATGACGGCAATACGACCGGCGTCCTCACCATGGGCCCCATATGCATCAGGCCGGAACTGCAGCGCAGGGGATATGGCAGGATGCTGCTGGACCATTCCCTGGCGGAAGCCTCAAAAATGGGCTTCGGCGCCGTCCTGTTCGAAGGGGATATCGGCTTTTATGGGAAAAGCGGATTTGACTATGCATGGAAGTTCGGCATCCGGTACCATGACCTGCCGGAGGGGGCGGATTCCTCATTCTTCCTCTGCAGGGAATTGATCCCCGGATATCTGGACGGCATCACGGGCGTGTACCAGACGCCGCAGGGCTATTATGTCGATGAGGCGGAAGCTGGGGTGTTCGACAGGCTTTTCCCCTTCAAGGAAAAGCTGCGGCTGCCCGGACAAATCTTCTGACCAGGCGGCATGGACGGCGGCGGGGAGCGCCGCCCCCGTGACTTTGGCCCGATGCGGCGCGGCCCGGGAGCCCGGGCATCATCCAGGCAGGCGGAGGGATCCGATGCGGATAAAGGAAGGCGAGGGCTGGAAAGCCTGCCATAACGAAGCAAAAGGCGTTTACGGCGCAGAGGTCATGTTCCAGGGATCCTGGGACCTTTATGAGATAACCGGCGCCGTGTTCGGCAGCCTCACAAAGAAGATCAGCAGTGCCGATGCCGGGGAGCTGATCCGCACCGGGCGGCACCTGTATGCGCACGTCAACGACAGGTGCGGCCCGCCCTATGACGTCGTGCTCGACGACGATTACGCAGAATACTGCCCCTGGGCAGGCACGCCCACAGGCAAGGTGTGGAGCAGGGCCATGACCGACGCGGCGGTCGAGCTTTTCGGATCTGAAAAGCAGAACCGTGCGCAGAGAAGGAAGAAGCGCGGGCAGGGAGGGGAGCGGTAAGGCTGCTGCCGCGCGGCCGCAGGGGAAGAAGGGGGAGCGGTCCACATGGCGGGAGACAGCGGGGGCTGCCGGCCTTGCGGCGGCAGCCCCCATGCATCACATCGCTTTTGTGTTTCGCCTATGCCTGCTTTTCGACCTTGGCCCCGCACCAGGGGCAGTAGTTGATGGCGGACGAAGGCAGCGGCTTGCCGCATTCCGCGTTCTGGCAGACGGTGGGGCAGGGCGCGAGCTCTATGATCAGCTCCCCTTCGCGCACGGGGGTCATCTTGCGCGTCAGCTGGTAGTCAGCCGTCTTGAGAACGCGCTTGACGATGCCGTCCACAGGGGCGAGGACGGCCTTTTCCTGCTTCATGATGGAGATGTTGAACAGCTCGTCGCCGGCCTTGACGATGTCTCCGGGCTTGACATAGACGACCCAGAGGTCGCCGTTGGAAGGCGCCGGGACATGGTATTTGTTGGACGGGTCGGCCATGGCCAGGTCGGCTTGGGCGGCGTGCCCTTCGGCCACCTTCACTTCCTGGTAGAAGATCTGGGAATCGAAGGTGTAGCGCACGTTCACGGTGCCGTGGTCCGTCACCGGGCTGATGCGGAAAATGGTCATCTGATGGGGCTTGCCGTTGGAATCCGTGAACTGCAGCTCGCGCCCCTGCTTGAGCCCTTCGAACCACACGTCCAGCGGGAGGCGGTTGGGATCGCCGTACTTTTTGACGAACTGGATGGTCTTGACGGCGTCCCCGGGGTGGTTCAGGTACATGACCAGCTCTTCCTCGGAGGGCGTGCGCTTGAGGATGTCGGTGCAGGCGTGGGCTTCGCTGTCGATGTTCACGTCTTTCAGGTGGTCGAGGGGGGAATCCTCGGTGCGGCTGGCCAGCGCGGAACGCCAGCCTGAACTGCCGAAGGCGCTTTCGTAGACCCAGTCTTCGGGGAAGCCGAGGGGCAGCCTGCCGAACTTGCCGAGCAGCAGGTTGCGGAAGGCGTCGTTGCAGTCGCGGTAGATCTCGAGGCGTTGCCGCTTGAGTTCGTCGGTGAGCTGATCTTCGGGCGTGACGGCCGCGGTCTCGGCGATCTTCAGCAGCTGCTGCACGCCTTTTTCGCCCTGGCGCTTGTAGGCGTTGGTCACGGCAAGGAAGGCCGTGTTCCAGGTGATCTGCGATCCGGGGGTCACGTCATGGTAGCGGACGATCTGGCGGATGGCCGCAAGGAAGCGGAGCATGTCGGGCAGGAGCTTGATGTAGCCCTGCTTCATGGCCCCTTCCTGCGAGGAGGATGTGGCGCCGCCCGGCATGCAGTGGCTCACGGCCCCGTAGTCCGTGCCCTGGAAATAGGGCGAGCAGTAACGGTCGTAGTAGGGCATGATCTGCTTGAGCACGAAATTGGCCTGGGCGATCATCTCCTTGTTGACCAGGGTCTTGAGGCCGAGCTCGTTTTCCATGTAGGCCACGGTGGCCAGGACGTCGCCCTGGCCGTAGGTGCGCACGCAGGCCCCGAGCCCGGTGTCCACGATCTGCGCGCCGGCCTTGGCCGCGGCGCCCACTGCCGGGATGAAGAGCCCGTCGGTGGCGTGGCGGTGGTAATGCATGACGAGGTCGGGCCATTTTTTGCGGATGGCCGCCACGAGCTGCGCGATGAAGGTGGGTGAGCAGATGCCGGCCATGTCCTTGAGGCCGAGGATGATCATCCTGGCGGCGTCTTTCTGCGTGCAGCCGGCGATGTGGCGCACCATCTCCAGGGTGGCTTCGGTGACGCCGAGGTAGTGGTCGATGTCGAAGCCCCTGGCCACCGATATGGAGAGCGCCGGCTCGAAGATCACGTCTTCGCGGGAGAGGACGACTTCGGCGAGCGGGCGCATGTTGCGCATGTCGTTGAGGAAGTCGAAGCAGCGGACGATGTGGTAATTGTCGCAGATCATCTCGCCGGTGACGTTCATCAGGTTCCTGGGCTGCGGCGTATAGCCCAGGACGTTGGTCGAGCGCACCAGGAGCTGCTTGAGCGTCTTGGGGGCGAAGCGGTTCCATTCCCTGGCTTCGGTGAAGGGGTAGGTCATGTTGGCGAGCATGGCCACGTGGAAGTGCGCGCCGCCGCCGTTTTCGAGCGAGAAGAAGTTGCAGGAATCCAGGTAGGGTCCGAGCAGCATGTCTTCCGCCAGGCGGAAGCGGTTGCCCGTGTTGGACTGCGTCATGTCGCGGGTGGTCGTGTCAGTGAAGTGCACGGCCCTGGAATCACGCAGGAATTCGAGCATCTCCCCGCGCTGGCGGGGATAAGGGTTGGGCGCGTAGCGGTCTGCGCCGGAGATGTGCGGGAGCACGGGGGCGAACTCGGGCATGCGCGGCGAATCCGGCACCCTGTACTGGCCGAGCTGCACATAAGGGTTGTATCCCTTGGCGGTGATCTCCGCCACAAGGCGGCTCAGGCGCTCGCCTTCCGGGGCGAGGTCCTGATAGTCGAAGAGCTCCGGCGTCTGGGCGACGAACCCGGTGTCGAACTGGGCGGAACGGAACTGCTCGTTTTCCAGGATGTGCCTGTAGAAGGGCAGGGTGGTCTTGACGCCGGAGATGACGTATTCCTCCAGGGCCCTGTCCATGATGCGCAGGATGCGTTCCCAGCTCCTGCCGAAGGCGATGAGCAGCGCGCCGGCGGAGTCGTAGTTGGAGGGGAAGTCGTAGCCGGCGCAGAGGTTGGAGTCCAGGCGTATGCCGGGCCCGCCGGGGGAAACATAGCGCGTGACCCTTCCGCTGTTGGGCGTGAAGTTGTTCTGCGGGTCCTCGCAGTTGATGCGCACCTGCATGGCCCAGTTCTGAGGCTGGGTGTTTTCTTCGGTGAAGGGGAGCCTGGCGCCGAAGGCGATGGCGATCTGCGCTTCCACGAGGTCGATGCCGTAGCGGCTCTCGGTGATGCCGTGCTCCACCTGCAGGCGCGTGTTCACTTCGATCATGTAGGGCGTGCCGTCCGGCGTGACGAGGAATTCCACGGTGGCCACGGAATAGTAGTTGACGGCCTTCACCAGCCGCCTGGCGTACTCCTTGAGCCGGGCGCGGAGCTCTTCGGTCATGCCGGGCCAGGGCGACGGCGTGATCTCGATGAGCTTCTGGTGGTTGCGCTGCACGGTGCAGTCGCGTTCGTCAAAGGCAAAGACATTGCCGTACTTGTCGGCGATGACCTGTATCTCGATATGGCGCACATGCTCGAGGTAGCGTTCCACGAACAGGCGGGGATTGCCGAACGAGGCTTCTGCCATGGTGGAGGCCTTCACGAAGGCGTCCTCCAGGTCCTGCATGGAGCGGATGACGAAGATGCCGCGGCCGCCGCCGCCGCCTTCGGCCTTGAGCATGACGGGCAGGCCTATCTTGCGGATGACCTTGCGCGCCCCCTCGATGTCCACGGCGCCGTCCGATCCGGGGACGACGGGCACGCCCAGCCTGACCGCCAGGTTCCTGGCCTGCACCTTGTTGCCGAGGAGGTTCATGGATTCGCAGGTGGAACCGATGAAGGTGATGCTGGATTCCTCGCATTTGCGGGGGAAGCTGTCGTCTTCTGAGGCGAATCCCCAGCCGGGATGGATGCCGATGATGTGCCTCGCCTTGGCCTTGCTGATGATCAGGTCAAGATCGAGGTAAGCCGTGGGGTCGTGGCCCAGCAGCATGAGCTCCTGTGCGGCGGATGCAGCGGGCGAAGTCTTGTCCACGTCCGTGGCCGTCATCACGGCGATGGCGCCGAACCGTTCGCGTATGGCGCGGCATATGCGCCTGGCGGGGATGCCGCGGTTGGCGACGAGGATCGCCTTGCCTTTGAGTTCTGCCTGGACCTGTTCCAACGTCTTTTCGGGCATTATGTGCTCCAGAGATGGTTTGAATCACGCAGGGGGAGCAGGGAACCGCCCAGATAGGCGGCCGTGCCTCCCGGTGTTTTAAGCAAAAGGGCGCCGGAACGCGAGATCCCGGCAACGATTCCGCAGGCATCGCCGGTGCTGCTGCCGGATTCGGCAAGCGCTCCGTCAAGGAGCGCCGGGCAGCCCAGGTAGGCCATGCGGCTTTCGGCGAGGCGTATCCACCACGCATCCTGCTCTTTCAGCATCTCATAGCAGGAAACGATTTTTGCGGCAAGCCGCAGCCAGAGTGTGAAAATACTCACGATTTGGCCGCCAAGCGTGCCGGCCGGGGCCGCGGCCCCCTGGCGTATCTGCGAAGGGGGCGGGCAGGATGCGGTGTTCAGCCCTATGCCGGCCACCAGAGCCCCCTGGCATTCCTCCAGGAGGATGCCGCCGGCCTTGAGCATCTCGCCGCCTTCCGAGCGCCGGAAGATGTCGTTGGGCCATTTGAGCAGCACGGGGAAGCCTTCCGCAGAGAGCCCTTCGGCGCAGAGGGCGCCGATGGCGGGCGAGGCAGCCGTGGTGGCGAAGGGGCCTTCCAGGGGCAGGCGCAGCGCCGCATACAGGTTGCCTTCAGGCGAAGACCAGGAACGGCGCATCTGTCCGCGCCCGGCGCTCTGCTTCAGGGCGAGCACGGAGGACCATTCCGGGAAGACCCCCTTGCGGCAGAGTTCGCGGGCGATGTCCAGGGTGGACGTGCAGGCGCCCGCCAGGTACAGGGGGGCGGGGAGTGGAGCCCCGCCGGAGGAGAGCATGGGCACCCCGCCTGCTTCCTGCTCCTCCCATGGTCCGGACCGGCCGCAGGACAGGGGGGAGGCCAGGAGGTCCTCCGGGGAAAAGGGATTGGCAACGGGGCCAAAACCGGATAGGTTCTTCAGTCCGCGGTGCAATAATTTGATGCAGGAACGGGATCGGTCCATGGTGGAATGGTTTGTCGTTGGCGGTTCGATACGGGACCTGCTCCTGGGTAGGCCCCTGAAGGATGTCGATTTCTCCTTCCGCGGCGGGACAGGGGAGTTCTTACAGCTTTTTCCGCATGCGCGCAACACGGGCAGGGACATGCCCATATGGCTCGCCGGAGGCATCGAATACACCGCGCTGGAGGAGGACTGGGAGGACGACTTCGCACGGAGGGACCTCACGGTCAACGCCTGCGCCCTGGATGCCGGAGGCCGGCTCCACGCCCATCCCCTGTTCCGTGCGGACCTGCGCTCCCGCACGCTCCGCCTGGCTTCGCACCGTTCGCTGGAGGATGACCCGCTGCGGCTGTTCCGCGCCGCGCGTTTTTGCGCGGCCATGCCCGGTTTTTCGATCGATCCCGCATCCCTTGCCGCAATGCGGCGCTTCGCTGCCTCGCACCGCGCGGAGATAGCCGCCCTGCCCAGGGAGCGCGTGGGCAGGGAACTGATGCGGGCGCTGGGATCCCCGCGGCCGTCCCTTTTCCTGCAGGCGCTCCGGGAGGCGGATTGCCTTGAGCCCTGGTTCGCCGAGTTTGCGTCCGCCGGCGACATCCCGGCAGGACCGCTGCCCTGGCACGACGATTCCGTGCTGGAGCATACGTCCGACGTCATGGACCGCTGCGCCGGCAGCCCTCTTGCCGTATGGATGGCGCTGTGCCACGACGTGGGCAAGGTCATGACCAGCCCCGGAGAGCTCCCCCACCATTACGGGCACGAAAAAACGGGCGTCGACATGGCCAGGGCCTTCGGGGAAAGGCTCGGCCTTCCCGCGCGCTGGATAAGGGCGGGGGCCGTAGGCACGCTCTGCCACATGAAGGGCGGCGTCTACGGCAGGCTCAGGGCGGGCACGAGGCGCGACATGCTCCTGCAGCTGGAAGCAGCAGGGATCATGCATGATTTCTGGATCCTCGCCTCGGCGGACAGCGGGCTCGACTGGGAACCGGCGGCGCAGAGGGACCTGCAGGCCATAAAAGGGGTCCGCCTGCCCCGTGAATGGCAGGGCCTGGGAGCGGAATCCGGGCGCAGGCTGCGGGAGCTCCAGTGCGAGGCCCTGAGCCGCCTGCCCAAGCCCGCTGCCGAAGCGCGCCCCTGGAAGGTCCCGGGCAAGGAGTGAACGGCAGCGCCCATGCGGCGGTCCCGCTTAAGCGGGTCTTGTCCTGGTTTTCACGCATCCATGGCTTGACCATAAGTGAAAAAAGGTACAAGATTTTTATTCCAAGAAGGGGATCGGGTATGAATCCACCGGTGCGTTCAGAACTGAAAGTGGTCGCCAATGTGCGTTTCGGGCAGTCCTCTGCCGGGGGCGGCGACGGGACGGGCTTTTACGCCCTCTCGCTGGAAAACCCGGGCTGGAGCGCATGGACCCCGGGGCAGTATGTCATGGTGCGGCCTGCCTTCGGCGGCGGGATGCTGGCAGCGCCCCTGCCCATATGCCGCGTCACTGCCCGGGGCCTCGTGCTTTTTTTTGGATCCGGCAGCCCGCATGACAGCCTCGCATCGCTCAAAAGCGGCGACAGGGCCATCCTCTGGGGCCCCCTTGGCAGGGGATTCATCACGGATGCCGGAAAGGAGACCCTGCTGCTTGCCCATGGCGAGGGCATCGCCCCCTTTTCAGGCTACGCCGAGCGCCATGCCGACCCTTCCAGGCTTTTCCTGCTTTTCGGCCACCGGCATCCTTCGGAGTGCTATCCGGTCGACGCCATGTCGTCACGCATCGACATGGAAGACATGCCGGACGACGGCGGGGAGGGCAGCACCCTGTTTTATGCGGAGGTGTTCAGGCGCATGGAGCGCTGCCGCGCCCATGACGGGATATGCCTTGCCTGCGGGCCCATGGCCTTTGTCAGGAAGGTCTGGCGCTTTGCGCAGGAATTGCGCCTTCCCACCCAGCTTTCGCTGGAGAAGAAGATCCTTTGCGGCACGGGAGCGTGCATGGGCTGCGCCACAGCGGCACGGCAGCATGGCGCGGATGCGCCCTGTTCCGGCCAGCCCATGAAAGCCTGCATCGACGGTCCGGTCTTCTGGGCGTCGGAGATCGATCTGGACGCGGACGGCGGGGAGGAGGGAGAATGACGGATCTGCGCACTGTCCTCGTGCCCGGCTCCCTGGAACTGAAGAACCCCGTGCTCAATGCGGCGGGGACGATGGGCTACGGAGTGGAATACGAAGCCTATGGCGACATCACCTCCCTCGGCGCCCTGGTCACCAACGGGATCACCCTTGCCCCCTGTGCGGGCGCACCCATGCCGCGCATCGTGGAGACGCCTTCCGGTCTGCTGAGCGCCGTGGGGCTGCAGAACTGCGGGACAAGGCATTTCGCCGATGAGATATTGCCCCGCATGCCCTGGAACCTTGTCCCTGTCATCCCCAACGTGAACGCGACCAACGTCGATGATTTCGCCGCCATAGCCGGGATATTGTCTGAAGAGCGGGGCGTCGCCGCCATCGAGGTCAACCTGGACTGCCCCAACGACCACCGGGGCGGGCAGCCCTTCTGCCAGAACCCGGTGACGGCGGCGCGCGCTGTGAGTGCGGTGCGCCGCCATGCCGGCGGGAAGCCCGTCATCGCCAAGCTTTCGCCCCTGGCCATGGACATCGTGGAAGTCGCCCGCGCCGTGGAAGCCGCCGGGGCGGACATCATTTCATGCATCGGTCCCCTGCGGGGGATGTCCGTGGATGTCCGGTCCAGGCGTTCGCGCCTGGGCTCGCCGGCCGGGAAGCTCTCTGGCCCCGCCATCAAGCCCGTCGCGCTGCTGTGCGTGCGGGAGATAGCCAAGGTGGTCAGGATACCCATTATCGGCATGGGCGGCATATCTTCCGCCGGCGACGTGCTGGAATTCATGCTCGTCGGCGCAAGCGCCGTCGGCGTGGGGAGCCACTGCCTTGGCGACCCCGCGGCCATTTTCCAGATCGTCAGGGAGCTTCCCGAAGAATGCGCCCGGCTGGGCATCGGCAGCCTGCGCTCCCTGCGCGGGGCGCTCAGCGCGTAGCGGGGGGATCGTCCTGGGCGAGGGGGTTCCTGCCCAGGGCGCAGGTGACTTCATAGGGTATGGTCCCCCACCAATGGGCCATCTCCTGGGCGGTGACGGCATTGCCGGGGCCTCCCAGGACATGGACGTCTTCCCCGGCCGACGGGGAGAAGGGCAGGGAGGAAAGATCCAGGCAGGTCATCTGCATGGCCACGCGTCCGATGACCGGGACGCGGCATCCCCGCAGGCACATGGATCTTCCGGGCGCTTCGCAGCGGCGGTAGCCGTCGGCATAGCCTATGGCTGCCCAGCCGATCAGGCGGTCGGAATCCGCGATGTACGTCCGCCCGTAGCCCAGGCTTTCCCCCCTGCGCAGCACATGGGTGCTGATGAGCGGGGCGGTGACGCTCATGACGGGCAGGAGCCCGCGGCCGCGTTCCTCTTCGCTCGTGCCGTGCAGGGGGTTGCAGCCGTAAAGGGCCAGCCCTGGGCGGCAGATCTCCTTCCTTGATGATTCGCGGCGCAGGAGCCCCGCGGTATTGTTGAGGGAGCAGGTCATGCCGGGGAAATATCTGCGGAGGATGGCGGCGGACTTCCAGAAAACGGAGCATTGGAGCCGCGTGAAAGCGTCCTCGCGGGGATCATCGGCGACCGAGAGATGGGAGATGAGCACTTCGGGGCGCATCCTGCCTGAATCCGCCATGAAGCGCGCGGCCCGGTCGACCTCTTCAAGGGGGAAGCCGAGCCTGTTCATGCCCGTCTCCACCTTGAAGGCGATGCCGAGCGTGCCGCCCCGGCCGTCCAAGGCCTCGTGGATCACGCGCAGGTCTTCCCAACGGTGGACCAGGGGCAGGAGCCTGGAGCGGAGGCAGAGCTCCACGTCGTCCGCATCGCGCAGGAAGCTCAGGAGTATGACGATGCGCCCGCTGAACCCGGCATCGCGCACCGCCGCGGCTTCTTCCAGCGTGCCGGCTGCCGCCCAGCCCACGCCTTCCTTTTCCAGTTCGATGGCGGCCCTGCGGGCGCCGTGCCCGTAGGCATCGGCCTTGATGACCGGCATCAGGTCCGAAGAGATGTACCTGAGCAGCCGCAGGTTGCTGCGGAAGTTCTCCCAGTTGAGATGTACGCGGCAAAGGGGATCCATATCGCTGCTGCCCTCCCGGCGGCCATGCCGGGGCTTTATTTTGTCCGGGGGTTATGCTAATGATGGGCATCCGCGCCGTTCCGGCGCGGCGTCTGGTATCGCTCTATCGCGTATTTTGCTGTTTTGCAACCGGGGATATGCCGTGCTTCCCTTTTTCCGCCTGTGCCTGCCTGTTTTGATTCTGCTTGCCGTGCAGGCCCTCCTTCAGGTCTTCCCCGGTTCATACGCCCTGGCCGCGCCGGATCCCTCGGAGAAGCTGCTGAAGTCCGTGAACGCTCCGGGAGCGCCGTGGACGCTCAATGCCGACAAGCTCGAGAGCCTGGAGGACGGCGTCATCGTCGAGGCGACGGGCAGCGTCCTCCTCCAGCGGGGCACAGACTACCTCAAGGCCGACCTGGCCCGCTACTATACGACGACGAACTGGATCTTCCTCAGGGGCCATGTGGAAGCCCGCATGGGGAAGGACAGGATAAGCGCATCCGAGGCGGAATTCGACCTGCAGTCCCGCACGGGATGGCTGAAGGACGGCTCCATCTTCATCGCGGGCCCGCACATGTATGTCGCCGGGCAGAAAGTGGACAAGATCCATGGCGACCGCTATGTTTTCAGGAACGCCAGGGTGACCACCTGCGACGGCGACACGCCGGCGTGGTCGCTGGCGGCCGACAGCGCCGAGATCGAGATCGACGGATACGCCACGCTCACCCATACCACGCTCAACATCCGCAACGTCCCCCTGGCAGACGCCCCCTGGCTCATCCTGCCGGCCAAGACCACGCGGCAGACGGGCCTGCTCTTCCCCGACATCGGGTACAGCACCCTCAACGGGCTTTTTTACAGCCAGCCTTTTTTCCAGGTGCTGGACAAGAGCCGCGACATCACCTGGACGGGGACGTATGCCGGCAAGGCGGGCTTCATGCCGGGCATCGAGTTCCGTTCGCACACGCGCCGCGAAAACAAGACCTGGCTCGGTGCGGACTTTTTGTATGACACGCACACCTTCCGCACGGAAGGCGGTGACCCGGTCAACGCCGGAGACGGCTATGTCAACACCAGCCGTGAGCGGTACTGGCTGCGCGGCATGGGCAATGGCGAGATCGGGGATTCGGGATGGCATTACCGGTACAACCTGGATCTCGTTTCCGACCAGAATTTCCTGAGCCAGTTCAAAAGCATGCGCACGGGCTTCAGCAATACCAGCGACAGCCTGTACGGCATGTTCGGCAGGGACCTGCGCGAAGTGGACCAGGACCGCGTCACCCAGGGCTATGTTTTCAAAGAATGGGACAGGTTCATGCTCTCGGCCGGCGTGCGCTACGAGCAGCGTCCGGAGCTGGGGCACGGCAACGCTTCCCGCAAGGGCGACACCACGGTCCAGAGCATCCCCCTGGAGGCATGGCTGTACAAGGGGAGGGTGGCAGGATC
>CACZQM010000132.1 GCA_902783285.1 uncultured Desulfovibrio sp.
GACGGGACTGGACATGCTGGTCCCGGACGAAACGGGGCTGGTGACCGTCAGGGTCGAAGACAAATACAACATGAGCCTTCAATATATCGAGGACGGCGGCAGGATCCTCTGCTTCGTCGAGGTCGTCCAGCTGCCCGTGGACGCGCCCAAGGCTGTCTACCGCGACCTTCTTGCCGGAGGCCTCTTCGGGAGCGAGACCGCAGGCGGCTACTTCGCCCTTGAGCCTGAAAGCGAGACCGTCATCTACAACTACTTTTTCGACGGCGGGGCTGCCGCCCGCGACCCCGAGGGTTTTGCGTCCACGCTGGAGAACATCCTGCAGGTCTGCGAGCTCTGGGACGAACGCATCCGCAGCGGCATGGAGGATGCTTCCGGCGTCCAGCCTGCGCCCATGCATGGGCCCTACAGCCATGGCGCCTTCTTTGCCTAGGCGGTGCGGCGGTCCGGCCTTGCGCCTGGTGGTGCTTCTATCATAACGTTCCCTGGGGGATCCGTGTGGCATGGTGCCCGGCCGACGGGACCTGCTTTTTCCACCAGGGCAGAGATCCCCTCCTTTGACAAAAGGGATTGTCAGGCCAAGCCGGAACTCGTTCACATGAGGCATGTTGCACTGAACCTTTCCCCCATACTTGCGCGCCGGGACACGAACATACTGCCGGCAGCTGCGGCCTCCCTATGGGGCCCCTCAAGATCCGTGATCCTATCCGGAACAGGCTGTGCGCATGACGCCTTTATGGATGCATCCTTAGAAACGGCAATGGAGGCAGGGAAATGCAGGGCATGGAAATTCCTCAATGGCTCCTGGGATGTTCCCCTCTCATCTTCCTTTTTTCCTTGTCATTAGGGAAAGCGGAGATATCGGGTCTGCCATGAAAAACATCATCCTCTGCATCCTTTTCAGCATGGGAATCATTCACTGTTGATCTGCTCCTTGTAATATTTCACCCGATCTGCACCGGGCCGCGCTGCAAAGGGCTTTTGCTGTGCCGCGGCATGGGGTATGATGGAGCAAACGAGGGAGGAGATGTGGCTATGTTTTTAGCAATTAAGACCATCCTTTTCTTCCTGATTATTTTCTGGATGCTCTGGAAAAAATATTGCACGGGCAAAAACGTGTTCTCCATTGTTGCTGTCCCGCTTGTCACCGTCTGCATAGAAATGGCATTGCAGGTGATGTGTTACGATTTCTTTATAATCCCTTTGTTCCTCATTATACGAAAATTTCAAAAACTTCCCCTGCTGACAAGGGACAGCCTGTTCACGCTTCTCGCCATATCATGCGCTGAGGCTATTGCCCTCTCTACCATCATCTTGCTCGGAAGTCTGACCAGTGGAGATTTTTAATGGTTTCCAAACAGCTCTAGCAAAGGTGGGAGCTTGTAGGTCGTATTGCGCGGGTCTACGACGAAATCAATGAAGTCGTGACAGTTGTCCGCCATGCCGTGATAATTATCCCGGAACGAATCGTACCCGTCCAGATCGATCCACGGGTTGTCTTCGAAACATTCCCTTGCCTGTTGCCAAGCAGCTTCCCGTTGCCGCATCGCCAGTTCGACTTGCCTTACTGGTACCCTCCCTGTTCTGTTTCTGACAGGCTCATATTCATTGCGTCGGGACAATGGTTCTACAAATAGCGTGTTGTTCATAAAGCCCAAGTTCCGTCCGCTAGGCGACCATAAATGCCAATGGGCGCCCCTGGGCAGCCAATCAGGTGCCTTTTGCGTGGCCGAATATAATAATGGACCTATCTTGTTATCCAGCGGTCTCTGCAAAACCTCATAATACTCTTCAGGTTCTCCGCCTTCCTGCATCACCCCGAGCATGCCGCCGTAGCGTTCGTCCGCCATGTCATCCTCCCAAAAGCCCCCTTTCGGGGGCCTGTGGTCTACTTGCTGCGCTCCATCTCGCCGATGAGGCCGCCGTATGCCTGCCGGTACCAGTCCTCTATCTGCGGCATGGATGCCGTGAAGTGCTGAGCCGCCCACACAGGAGTATGCAGATTGGAAGGCAGTCCCGTCTGGCCAAGGTTATGCAGCTTGAGCGCTGCCTGGCTGCGGGACCAGGGGGACGTGAGCAGCTGCTTGCCCGCAGCCATGGCCAGCCGTGCGCCTTCCATGCCCAGCCTCTGCCGTGCAAGCGCCATGTCCTGCGCCATCTTGGCCTGCTCCAACCCGAACTTGCGTTCCGCCATGTCGTTGCGGAAGGCGTCCTGGCTGCGCTGATATTCCCTGTCTTCCTTGCGCTCTTCGTCCAGCTGCTTCTGCCGCTTCCGCGCCTCTTCCAGCTTTTGGAAGGTGGAATACGCGTTCAGCGCATCCCCGCCGGCCATACCCATAAGCTGGCCGACATTGCGCGTGCCGTTGTTCCTGGCAAGCATGGAAAGCCCCATGATCAAGCCCAGCGCCGGGAGATTGTCTTTCATCCCCTGGAAGGCCGTCTGCTGATCCTGCGCCTTCTGTTCCGCTTCCGCATACGGATCCTGCTGTCCAAAACAAAAAAAAGCCATGTCCGCCCTCCTTTAGCTGAACAGCCCCAGCAGGCTGCCGCCAATGCCGCCAATAATGGCACCGGGCACACCGCCGACCAACGAACCAGCAGAGGCTCCCGTCAAAGCTCCGCCCAGCGCGCC
>CACZQM010000133.1 GCA_902783285.1 uncultured Desulfovibrio sp.
GTGCTCATCGGCACCCAGACCCCGCAGCTTGAGGAAGTGTTCTACGAACTCACCCACAAGCTCGACGTGGACCTCGGCGGCTCCGGCTCCAACCTGCGCACCCCGGCCGCCTGCATGGGCATGTCCCGCTGCGAATACGCCTGCTACAACACCCAGGATGCGTGCTACACCCTGACCCAGGACTACCAGGACGAACTGCACCGCCCGGCCTTCCCCTACAAATTCAAGTTCAAGTTCGACGGCTGCCCGAACGGCTGCGTCGCCGCCATGGCGCGTTCCGACTTTGCCGTCATCGGCACCTGGAAGGACGACATCAAGATCGACCAGGATGCCGTGAAGGGCTATGTCGGCGGCGAATTCAAGCCCAACGCCGGCGCCCACTCCGGCCGCGACTGGGGCAAATTCGACATCCAGAAGGAAGTCATCGACCTCTGCCCGTCCCACTGCATGAAGTGGGACGGCAGCAAGCTCTCCATCGACACTGCCAACTGCGTGCGCTGCATGCACTGCATCAACACCATGCCGCGCGCCCTGCACGTCGGCGACGACCGCGGCGCGTCCGTGCTCGTCGGCGCCAAGGCCCCCATCCTCGACGGCGCCCAGATGGGCTCCCTGCTCGTCCCGTTCGTCCCGGTCGAGAACCCCTACGACGAACTCAAGTCCATCATCGAAAAGATCTGGGACTGGTGGATGGAAGAAGGCAAGAACCGTGAACGCGTGGGCGAGACCATCAAGCGCCTCTCCTTCCAGAAGCTGCTTGAAGTGACCGAGATCCCGCCTGTCCCGCAGCATGTCCTTGCACCCCGCGCCAACCCCTACATCTTCTTCAAGGAAGAAGAAGTGCCCGGCGGCTGGACCCGCGACATCGCTGCGTTCCGTCAGCGTCACTCCCGCTAAACCGAAGGAGAGAAAAAAATGGCTTTTATTTCTTCTGGATACAATCCCGCGAAACCCATGGAAGGCCGTATCTCCGATATCGGCCCCCGCAAGTACGATTCCTTCTTCCCCCCGGTCATCGCCAAGAACTTCGGCAAGTGGCTGTACCATGAGATCCTCGAGCCCGGCGTGCTCATGCACGTTGCCGAAGGCGGCGACAAGGTCTATACCGTCCGCTGCGGCGGCGCCCGCACCATGACCACCGTGCATATCCGCGAGATCTGCGAGATCGCCGACAAGTACTGCGAAGGTCATGTGCGCTTCACGACCCGCAACAACATCGAATTCATGGTGACCGACGAAAAGACGCTCGCCGCCCTCAAGGCCGACCTTGCCTCCCGCAAATTCGCCGGCGGATCCTTCAAGTTCCCCATCGGCGGCACCGGCGCCGGCGTCACCAACATCGTGCATACCCAGGGCTGGCTGCACTGCCACACCCCCGCCACCGACGCCTCCGGTCCGGTGAAGGCCCTCCTGGACACCGTGTTCAGCGATTTCCAGGACCACCGCCTGCCCGCCCCCGTGCGCATCTCCCTGGCGTGCTGCCTTAACATGTGCGGCGCCGTGCACGTGTCCGACATCGGCATCGTGGGCATCCACCGCAAACCCCCGATGATCGACCAGGAATGGGTCGACCAGCTCTGCGAGATCCCCCTGGCCGTCGCCGCCTGCCCCATGGCTGCCGTGCGCCCGGCCAAGGAAGAGGTCAACGGCAAGAAGGTCAACACCGTCGCCATTAAGAACGAGCGCTGCATGTACTGCGGCAACTGCTACACCATGTGCCAGGCCCTGCCCATCTCCGATGGCGAGGGCGACGGCGTGGTCATCATGGTCGGCGGCAAGATCTCCAACCGCATCAGCCGTCCGAAGTTCTCCAAGGTGGTCGTCTCCTTCATCGAGAACGAGCCGCCCCGCTGGCCCACCCTCTGCGCCACGGTCAAGCGCATCCTCGACGTGTACGCCGCCAACGCCAACAAGTACGAACGCCTTGGCGACTGGGCCGAGCGCATCGGCTGGGAAAAGTTCTTCGAGCTCACCGACCTCGAGTTCACTCCCCAGATCATCGACGACTTCCGCGAACAGGCCTACTTCACCTGGCGCCAGTCCACGCAGTTCAAGTTCACCCCGGGCGCGGCCGATGCCTACAAGGGAGCTGAGGCCCATGCCGAAGCCGCCGGCGGCGCCGTCACCCAGGAAGACAAGGACCTCGTGTACAACTGGATGGTCGAAAAGACCAGCAAGCCCGGTGCCAAGACCAAGTTCTATTTCAACCAGTTCCTCGAACTCTTCCCCGGCGCCAGCCCCCGCAAGGTCAAGGCCGTGCTCACCGCGCTCGTTGCCGACGAGAAGTTCGCCTACTGGTCCTCCGGCTCCACGACCCTTTACGGGCTCAAGGGCGTCGGCAAGTAGCATCCGCCGCTGCCTGATGCCTGCCTGATGCGAGAGCAATGGCGGGCAGGGGCAAAACCGCCATCAGGGGGAAGGCCGCAAGGCCTTCCCCTTTCCTTATCCCCCGCATGCACCGGAAGCGGCAGCAAGCGGGTGTTGCCCGCGCACTCATTATCCGCTACTATCGGACCTATGGAACAGCGACGCCTGGTCATATCGGGTCTTTCGGGCGGCAGCGGGAAGACCCTTGCCTCTATCGGCTTGTCCCGCCTGCTCTCGAGCCGCGGCCTTGCCGTGCAAGCCTGCAAGAAAGGGCCGGACTACATCGATTCCGCCTGGCTGGCGCTGGCCACGGGACGCCCGGCGGCATGCCTCGACCCGTATTTTTTGAGCGACGATGGACTTCTGGGGCATTTTATCCGCTCCTGTGCAGGATCGCAGGCAGACATCGCCCTCATCGAGGGCAACCGCGGTCTTTTCGACGGACGCGACGTGCAGGGCTCATGCTCCACGGCGCATGTCGCGCGCGTGCTGTCCGCCCCGGTCCTCATCACGCTCAACTGCGCCAAGATGACCCGCACGGCGGCGGCGGTCATCGCCGGCCTTGCCGCCTTTGAACCCGGCTTGCGCCTGGGCGTGCTGCTCAACAACACCGCCGGGCAGCGCCATGCCACCATGCTGCGCCGCTGCGTGGAAGAGTACACCGATGTGCCTGTGCTGGGCATCCTGCCGAGGATGGGCGCCAATCCCCTCCCCGAGCGGCATCTCGGGCTGACCATGCCGGGCGCTGCACGGGAACGCGAGGCCATGATCGAAAAGCTGTCCGGCATGATAGCCGACAACTGCGACGTGCCCGCCATCCTGGGTTTTGCAGGCAGCGCGCCCCCCCTCCCCGACCTGCCGGCGGTTAGCGGGCCTGCTCCGCATGAGGGAGCCCGCCCGGTCATCGGCTATGTGCGGGATGATGCCCTCTGGTTCTATTATCAGGAAAACCTCGACGCCCTCACCGCGGCCGGAGCCAGGCTCGTGCAGCTCAGCCTGCTCGATGAGCATCCATGGCCCGCCCTCGACGGGCTCTACCTCGGCGGAGGCTATCCGGAATTGTTCGCCCGGGAGATCAGCGCTTCGCCGCATCTTGCAGACATCCGTTCGCTTTCGCTGGCCTGCCGCCCCATCTATGCGGAATGCGGCGGCATGATGATACTCTCCCGCTCGCTCAGGCTGGACAGCGGCACCTTCCCCATGGCGGGGCTGCTGCCGCTCAGCGTCCAGTTCTGCCCCTCACCCCAGGGGCTTGGCTATGTCAGCGTGCGCACCACGGCTCCCAATCCCTTCCATCCTGCAGGATCGGCATGGCGCGGGCACGAGTTCCACTACTCCCGCTGCATATGGACAGGCAGGCTGCCGGACTGCTGCCTGGATGTGCTGTCGGGGAAGGGCATGTACGAAAAAGACGGCAGGCGTTTCGACGGCTTGCTCCAGCGCAGCACCTTTGCCTGTTGGACGCATCTTTTCGCCCCTGCCGTGCCGCACTGGGCGCCTAACTTCGTGAAGGCGGCGACACGGGACCGCAGATAGCCTGTCAGGGGCGGACGCGCTTCTCCAGCCTGCGCCCCATGGCGGCGAGCGCGAGGGAGATGCCGCAGTACAGCGCGGCCGTCGCCAGCCACAATTCAAACGTCATCCGGGAAACGGCCATCACTTCCAGGCTCTGGAAGGTCAGCTCGGGAACGGAGATGACGGAGGCCAGGGCCGTTTCCTTGAAAATGGAGATGCACTGGCCCGTGAGCGGCGGTATCATCAGCGGAACAGCCTGGGGGATGATGACCAGGCGCATCCTGTTCCAGGACCCCATGCCCAGGGAGGAAGCCGCCTCCCATTGCCCCTGGTCAACGCTCTCGATGCCCGCGCGCACGATCTCAGCCACATAGGCTCCGGAATACAGTCCCAGGGTGAGCACGGCGGCGGCCATGCGGTCGAGCTGTTCCGGAGGGGCGGCGACCGCGGCAAAGAAGCTGCGCAGCCCGCCGGGCAGCGCGGCCACCCAGTCCGCCATGCCCTGCAGCGGTTCCGCAAACATCGATCCCGCAAAAAAATACATCAGGAAGAGGAGCACGAGGGGCGGGGTGTTCCTCATCAGCGAGACATAGAGCATCGCCGGAAGGGCGGCTGCCCCCCTGAGCCTGGCAGAAAGCACGCCCACGGCCACGCCGGACGCAAGCGCTACGGCAGTGGACCAAAGCCCGAGGCGCAGCGTGCCCAGGAGGCCGCGCAGGAGCAGCCCCGCATGCCAGCATCCTGCGCCGTCCCGGGCGGCCAGGTAAGGCATCAGTGCGCCCCACTCCCAGGCATGGTCGGCAGCGGCGCTTGCTTTCCAGCAGAACGCCGCTGCAACGACAGCGATGACGGCGGCAAGCAGGACGTCCCAGGGATCAAGCCTGTTCCAGGGGCGCGCCGGCGAGATGCCGGGGATGTAGTCTACTTGACGTCGTTCTGCCATGCGTCGGAACGGAACCAGTAGTCACGGCGTTCCTGCAGCCAGCCTTCTTCTTCCGCCACGCGGATCCAGCTGTCAAAGACATTCAGGGAATCCGTGTCTCCTTTGGGAACGGCAAAGGCGATGGGCTGGCGGTTCAGCGCAGCGGGGAATTTCTGGACCAGCTTGTCGCCATGCCTGATGGTCTCCATGGCGGGCAGGGGCGCGCCCGACACGAAGGCGTGCGCCCTCCCGGAAAGCACTTCCTCCACCGCGGGAGCTTCGTCATTGAACATGCGCAGCTGCGCCCTGGGGAACGCCTTGCCGGCGGCCAGCGCCGCCGTCGTCCCCGTGCGCACCGCGATGACGACATCAGGGCTGTCCAGGTCTTCCATGCGCGCTATCCCTGCGGATCTTTCCTTGTTCAGCGTCAGATCCACGTAGGAATGGTCGTAGGGGATGGAAAAATTGACCGAAAGCGAACGCTGCGGCGTGATGCTCATGCCTCCGATGATGACATCGAACTTGCCGGAAAGCATGGCGGGGATGATGCCGTCCCAGTTCGTGGGCACGAGCTGGAGCTTCACGCCCAGGTCATGGGCAAGGCGCTCGGCGACGTCGATCTCGAATCCGATGTACTTGCCCTCCTTATTCTGCATGGCCCATGGGACAAAGGACGAAAAGCCCACGCGGAGCGCGCCGCGGCGCACGACTTTTTCCACCAGGCTTTCCCTGTCTGCCGCCGATGAGGCTTGGGGGGCGATGCAGCCAAGGCAGAGGAATGCCGCAAGGGCAAGGATGAAGCGCTTCATGTGTCCTCCCTGTGTTCGAGAAGTCTGGCCGGTATGCTGACCGCAAGGGTCAGGACAAGGTATGCCGCGGCCGTCAGCAGCCATACCTCAAAGCTCAAAAACGTGTCGGTGATGATGACCCGGGCGCGCATGGTCAGGTCCGCCACCGCGATGGCACTGACCAGCGAGGTATCCTTGATCAATGAAACGAGCTGCCCGGCAAGCGGGGGCAGCACGCGCCTTGCCGCCTGTGGGAAGATCACGCAGCGCGCCGCCATGCCTGCCGGCATCCCCAGGCTGAGCGCCGCTTCCCATTGCGTGCGCGGCACCGAGAGCATGCCCGCCCTGAATATCTCGGCGATGTAGGCCCCTTCGAACATGCCCAGGGAGAGCACGGCTGACCAGAACGGAGGCGCGCCCAGCACGGGTGCAGCGACAAAATACACCATGAACATCTGCATGAGCAGGGGCGTATTGCGGAGCAGGCCCAGGACAGCCGCTGCGGCGGCGCGGGCCACGGGTGAAGCAGAAAGCCGCATCCCGGCGAGCGCTGCACCAAAAGGCAGGGCAAAAGCCATGCCTGCAGCGGTGAGCTTCAGTGTGGTCAGCAAGGCATAGAGCAGCGCTCCCGGACGAAAAACGCCTTCTTCCCACGTCCCGATGTACCGCCATACCCTGTACCACTGCCAGCGGTACTGGTCCGCAGCCATCTCATAGACGCCATAGCCTGCCCAGAGCATGAGCGCAAGCAGGACCGCAGGCTTGACGAGTGACTTCAGCCTGTTCCTTCGGGCGAGGAGGACGCAGTTCTCCGGCATTCCGGCACGTCCCTAGTCATCGAGGCGCGACGTGCGCAGCCGGGAACCTTTGAATACGCCGGGCGTGCCGGTGTTTTTCCTGGGGGCCTCCAGGATCGTCGCCTGCCCCTGGAGGTAATCCGTGGAAAGGCTTTCCGCAAGCGCCCCCCTCGACGGATCGCCCACGGGCGTCACGCGCCCATAGACGTTGTCCAGGACCATGAGCAGCTTCGGCTCCCAGACCGGCGGCTTCCTGTCCAGGACGGCAAGATAATAGTCGCGGTATTTTTTCGGCTCATTGACTGTTCCCACGCGGCAGCGGACGATCCAGTCGTCCTTTCCGTCATCGTTCCAGTCCGCAACGGCCAGCAGCCTGAGTTCCACGCGTGAGATCCCCTGCTCGATGACAGCCACCGGCCCGCGCAGCGTCAGCCGGGCATCTTCCCCCATCATGCTGCGGAACGTTTCAGGCACGGCAACGCCGGTCCCGGGGAAGCGGAAGCGCGGGGAAAGGCTGTTGACAAGCTTTTCGCCGGCCCAGAAGGGACCGAAGGTGAACATGGGGGAATACCAGCTGCCGCGCTCATCCACGAGATGCCGCCTGAGCATCTCCCCGTGCATGGCACGGGACATGGTCGTGAACGCGCCGCTGTCGACGGCATCGACCATGCGCATGCCGCCCGGCGCGCAGGCGGCAAGCATGGCTGAGACCAGAAAGCACGAAAAAGGGGAAAGATATCGCATCATGTCCTCACACCGCAGCGGGGGCACAGGGAAAAAAGCTCGCAGGCGCCACATCCCGGCTTGCGGGCGGCGCATACGTCACGCCCGAACCAGACCAGCCTGTGGTTGACATCGCCCCATTCCCCGCGCGGGAACAACCGCATGAGATCCTGCTCGATCTTCACGGGATCGGTATTCCTGGTCAGTCCCAGGCGGTACGAGATGCGCTTGACATGCGTATCCACGGCAAGCCCCTGGTTGATCCCGTACGCCCCCCAGAGCACGACGTTGGCCGTCTTTCTTGCCACGCCCGGGATGCTCACCAGGTCTTCCATGGTCCTGGGCACTTCGCCGCCAAAGACCTGTGCGACGCGCCTGGCGGCGGCAAGCAGGTTCCTGGCCTTGGCATGGTAGAAACCCGTGGGGCGGATCACCTCTTCCACGGCTTCCGGGCTTTCCGCGGCAAGCTCTTCCGGTCCGGGCCAGCGGCTGAAAAATGCCGGTGTGACGGTATTCACGCGGGCATCGGTGCATTGCGCGGCCAGCACCGTGGCGACGAGCAGCTGCCAAGGCGTGGCATGGTCAAGCATGGTCTCCGGTTCCGGGTAGCGCTTTTTCAGCGCTGCCAGCACGGCATCCGCCCTTGCCTGCGTGTCTGTATGCACGGCTTCCTCCATGTCATTTGAGCAGCGGCATGGGACCGAACGCGGATTCGTAGCGTTGCTTGAACTGCTCCATGTCGAAGGAATGCACCTGCGTCCCGTATTCCTCCACGCAGAAGCTGGAGGTGACCGCACCCAGCCTGGCGGAAAACGCCATGCCCATGCCGGCATGCAGCCCCTTGAGCAAGCCGGCGCGGTAGGCGTCGCCGGCTCCCGTAGGATCGGAAACGCGCTTCGGAGGCACGGCAGGGACAGCGATCTCCCTTTCTCCCCGGATGAACACGGAAGACCCCTTGGATCCGTATGTCACGATGAGCGCTTCCACACCGGCGATCAACTCTTCGCGGGAACGCCCGGTCTTCTTCCCTACGAGCTCGATCTCGTAGTCATTGCCGATGAGCACGGCGGCGCCCTCAAGGCAGGCTGCGAGCTGGGTGGGATCAAGGCTTGTGATCTGCTGCCCCGGGTCAAACAGGAACGGGATCCCCTGCTCCCGGTAAAAACCTGCCAGGCCGACCATGTCCTCATGATTGCCCGGGCCGATGAGGGCCCAGTCTCCCTTCTGCACCTTCGGGACCTTATGCGGAAAAACAGGGATGTCCATGGCCGAAGGGCAGAAGCCGGTGATCTGGTTGCCGGCCTGGTCGCTGGTGATGTATGCGCAGGCCGTATAAAGGTCATTATCGACGGCGACCCCGTCGAGATCGACGCCCATCCGGACCAATTCGCTCCCGTAAAGCGTGAAATCCCGTCCTACGGTGGTGTAGATGCACGATGGCTCGCCCAGCAGGGCCAGCGTATAGGCTATGTTGCCGGCCGTGCCGCCCCTCTTCTCCTCGATATGGTCGATGGGAAAGCTGACATTGAGGAAATGAAGCTTTTCCGGCAGGATATGGTCTTCAAAATGCCCGGGGAAAGTCATGATCCTGTCAAACGCCAGGGAACCGGAGATATGTATCATGGCGATGCTCCATCTGCCGTGGACGGCATTGTTTTTTCATGTCCCTGGCGGCCGCCTGACGCCCCTGTCCATCTGCCTTGGCTGGCCCTATGCCTGGGGCTCCTGCTGGCCGCCCTCGAAAAATGCCACGCCGTTCCGCCCGCGGTTCTTGACGGCGTACAGGGCTTTGTCGGCGTCCTTGTAGATGCTGTCCGAGCCCCCCTTGCGGTCGCTGAAGGCGACGCCGACGCTCAGAGACACCTTCGGGAGCCCGTCTTCGGGGGCCATGAGGTCCCTGTTGCATTCCAGTATCTTCCTCTCCACGACCTGCTTCAGTTCGCTCTTGGCATACACCATGATGACGGCGAATTCATCGCCGCCGATGCGGAATACGAAGTCCTCTTCGCGGAAGATCGAAAGGAGCTTGTAGGCGACCTTCTTCAGGATCCTGTCGCCGATGTCGTGCCCGTAGGTGTCGTTGATGGACTTGAACTCATCCACATCGACGAGGAGGAGGGCAATGCTGCGCTTGTCATGCACCTCGCGCATGCGGTCGAAGGAAGTGCGGTTGTACAGCCCCGTGAGCGGGTCATGCTCGGCCTCATAGGCAAGCTGCCGGTGATGCTCCTTGTTCTGGCGGAAAAGCCTGTTGTACGTGCGGGCAAGGTATTTCAGCTCATAGGCGCCATCTTCGGGCAGTTCCCGCTGACCGAGCATCAGGTCGACGCTCCTGCGGAGGGGCCTGACGACGAGCAGGGAGGTGGCCGCGACAAAAAAGAAGGCGAGCACCAGGAGCGCTCCGATGAGCACGAACTGCAGGACCATCACCTTGTGCAGGGTCTCTGTGCTCTCTTCCTGGCGGTTCTGGGTCTCTGCGGTCAGCATGTCTATGCTTCTCATGACGTCGGCGCGGATCTTCCCCTTGAGGCTGCCGTATTCTTCATCCGTAAGCAGGCTCCGCGCCAGCGCCAGCTTTTCGGTGCTGGAAAGCATCTGGTCACGGTTGCTGAGGCGATGCCGGGCCAGCACATCGGGATAGTCCGCGACATCCTGGCCCAGGGCCTCGATGACAAGCCTCATGGAACGGCATTCCCTGTCCATCAGGATATTGGAACGGTCCATGGCCTTCTTCAGGTGCCTGTACGCTTCGGAATGGGAAAAATAAAGTTCGAGGTTCTTCAGCGCGTTGTCGCGGCGCTGGTTGCCTTTGACTTCGCTGAAATAACTGTCCACATAGGCCTTGTCGCCCGACAGCGCGAAGGAGAGGACCTGCTCCGTCAGGAAGTCCGATGCGGCAAGCAGGTTGGCGGCATGGCGCTGCGACTCGATATGCCTCTGGGTGGACTCCATCATCACGTTGAAGTTGGAAAAAGAGAACCACGCGACATAGAGCATGAACAGCGCGACAGCACCGGCCATGACCGACATGATGATATTCAGACTCTTCAGCGAGATGGCCCGCATTCCAGAACGTTCCTTGTCCATGCCACATACTTCCTGTTTAAGCAGGACTATAATGGCAATATGGCGGTTATGTAAAGGTCTTTGAGGGCGCAGCCCCACACTGCCGGAGCCGCGCCCCGCCATGCCTTGCAGTCCCGCATCCAGGACGGCACGCGCCGCGGATCAGTAGCCTAGATCCTCGTTGATCAGCACGATCTCGATGTCGGATCCCGAAGGGCAGCGCCAGAATACGGAAAGCCCCCTGCAGATGCGCGCCGGGCTCTTGCAGTCGTAGCAGCGGTCGCCCTTTTCGGCGCATGGGGTCTTCACGCCAAGGCGTTTCGCATTCAGGGGGGCCGCCACGTTGCGGGCCCGGAACAGGGCGCTCTCGAAATCAGGGGCGATCTTGTTCCTGCCAGCCACCAGATAGAGCTTTTCGCGCCCGTACCATGTGGCGGCGACGCGGTTGCCCGTGCCGTCGATATTGATGACCTCTCCGGTCTCGGCCAGGCCGTTCACCGAGGAAAAATAGACGCGCGCCGCGTTTTCCTTCAGCCTTATGGGGCGGGTATCCGTTCCCTTGGGCACCTTTTGATGCCAAGCGACGTCGTTATGCGCCGCAAGCCTTTCAAAAAGACCCATCTGTTCAAGCGTGACCGAGCCGCCGAAGCCCACGGTGGTCCCATCCACCTTGCCGTCCAGGTACGCGCAGGCATCACGGGAACTTTCAAAGCAGGAAACGGAATAGCCAAGCCCCTCCAGCACCTTCCTGATCCTTGTGAAGTCCATATCCTCTCCTCCTGTCGAAATGCGATGATGCCAAGGATACAACGCACCCAGTCCGGTGACAAGGTTTCTGTCCGCCCTGCGCCAGGCGCTCCCGTGCCGGACAGCGCAAAGGAAAGGCCCGCCTTGCGGAACATGGCGCTTCTTGTCAGCGATGCAAGAAAAGGCTATAGGAAAAAGGAAGTGCGGACCACCGCGCCTGCTACTGCTTTTAACCGCGCTGCGGCAAAAACATTCCGCCGCAGCAGAAAAAAGGATATCGTATGACGCTCATGCGCAATATATTTTTCCTGTTCCTGTTTTCCGGTGCAGCGCTCCTTGCCCCGGCAGGATCCCTTGCCGCCCCCACGCCCGAAGAACAGCTTGGTGCGCTGCTCAAGGCCCATCCCGAACTCATCCTCGATGTGCTGCGGGATCACAGCGAACAGCTCCTCGACATCGTCCAGCAGGGATCTGACAAGCGCCGCCGCATGACGCTCCAGAAGCAATGGGAATCAGACATGAAGACGCCCAAAAGCGTCATCCTGGACAAGCGCCCGGTCAGCGGGCCGGCCAACGCCCCCGTGACCATCGTGGCTTTTTCCGATTTCCTTTGCTCGTATTGCCACCAGGCCGCCTTCACCCTGGGCGACCTGATGACGAAGTACAAGGGCAGGATCAGGCTCGTTTTCAAGCTGACCCCCAAGACCGAGACCGGCCGCCTGGCCGGATCCTGGTTCCTTGCCGCGTATGCCACGATGGACAAGGCCAAGGCCTGGAAGCTTTACGCCCTCATGTTCGACCGCCAGCAGAAGATCGAGGCCGATCCCCTGCCCGCGCTGCGCGCCACCGCCGCCGAGGCCGGTCTGGACGCCAAGGTCCTCGAGGCTGCCGTGCAGGCCAATGCCGCCGCCTATGCCGCCCTGATGGACGAAGACGCCGCCGATGCACACGCCCTGGGCTTTGTGGGCACGCCGTACTTCCTGGTCAACGACCTGGTGATCCGCGGCGCCCTGCCCCTGGAAAACTTCATCGACGCCACCGAGCTGGCCCTTTCCAAAGCCAAAAAGTAAGCCATGTCCATCGTTGCCAGCAGCCCTGACGAACTTCGCGCGGCGGCGGGGACCTTTTCCTGCGTCGCCACCATCGGCAATTTCGACGGCGTACACATCGGCCATGCGGAACTGCTGCGCCGGGCAGCCCAGCGCGCCAGGGAACTCAACATCCCCTCTGTGGCGATAACCTTCGATCCGCATCCTGCGGAACTTTTTTCCAGCGATCCTCCCCGCACGCTCTGCACGCCGTCGCAAAAGGCAGATCTCCTCGCGGACCAAGGCATGGACGCCGTGCTCATCCTGCCCTTCACACCGGAACTGGCTTCCCGGACTGCCGCGCAGTTCGCCGCAGGCGTCCTGGAACAGGAGCTCCGCGTCCGGGAGCTGTTCGTCGGCTACGACTTCCGCATGGGGAGCGACCAGGTCCTCCTTTCCGGCAGCATCGGGAACGGCTGCACGGTGAAGCAGGTCGAAGCCGTCCTGCACGGCGGAAGGCCCGTGAGCTCGACGCGCATCCGCGAAGCGCTCGCGCTGCGCCGGCTGGAGGAAGCGAACGCCCTGCTCGGGAGATGCTTTGCCGTGCGGGGCATGGTCGTCCACGGCGCAGGGAGGGGCGGCCCCGTGCTCGGCATACCCACGGCCAACCTGAGCCTTGCCCCCAGGCAGGTCACTCCGGCACCTGCCGTGTATGCCACGTCTTCACGCATCCTCGGCGGGGATGGGCGCTGGCTGCCTTCTGTGACCAGCTTCTGCAAAAACCCCACCTTCAACGGCACGAGCCTCACGCTGGAGACCCATATCCTGGATCAATCCTTAGACCTCTACGGACAGGAACTGGAAGTGTGCTTCCTCAGGGAACTGCGCGGGGAGCGCCGCTTTGAGTCCCTCGATGCGCTCCGCACCCAGCTCCGGCTCGACATGGACGCCCGCCGCGCCATGCTCCGGCAGCCCTGAAAAAACACTTGCCGCCCGCTCATTCTTTAGATACATATATTGTCCCTGCGGAAAGGTAGCGAAGAGGCCGTAACGCGCTCGACTCGAAATCGAGTTATCGGTGATGAGCCGGTACGTGGGTTCGAATCCCACCCTTTCCGCCAAGTATTTGAAACGACGATTATCATATGACAAAACCCCTTCAGCCCCGGTGGACTGAAGGGGTTTTCTGTATGCCTGTGCCTCAAAAACCGCGTGGTCCTATAGCAGGCTGAGAACAGCTTCTCACTGAACACGCCGAACAGGACTGAGGCGCGCCTCAAAATCCTGGAACACAACCAGCGATATATCTTGCTTCCTACCGTGCCAACCGCGAAATCTGAAGTTGAGTAGGTTTTCCGCCATAAGCAAAGTACCTCAGCAACAATAAGCAGAATTCAGGAAATACACGCTACCGCATTCATCTGTGCTTACAGTGCTGCATCACCATTCTCTCCTGTACTGATGCGTATAGCATCGGCTACATCATAGATGAAGATCTTGCCATCGCCGATGTTGCCGGTGCGCGCTGCGGAACAAATGGCTTCCAGCACTTTGTCCAAGGCTTCGTCATGCACCACGGCTTCCAACTTTATCTTGGCAACGCAATCCACCTGGAGGGCCGAGCCTCTGTACACTTCGGTATGCCCGCGCTGCCTGCCGAATCCGCGTATCTCAAAATAATTCATGCCATGGATGCCGATGTCGGCAAGCCTTTGCTTTACGGCTTCGAATCGTGAAGGGCGGATGATGGCTTCCACTTTTTTCATGTTGTTCTCCGTATCGTTTGATTTTGCCGGGCTCGCAGCACCGGCTAAAGCGAATATCCCTTCTCGCTGTGCTGCGTCAGGTCCAGTCCGGATACTTCTTCATCTTCGTCCACACGCAGTCCAACAGCTAGATCCGTGACCTTTAGTATGACGCGGCTGACACAGTAAACAAATATCCATGTTCCGACTATGGATATGACCTGCGAAAGGAGCAGCGATGCGTTTCCATAGAACAGACCGTCAACGCCGTTGACGGAGGCTGACGCGAAAAGTCCAGTGGCAAATGCACCCCATGTGCCGCCCATGCCGTGTATGCCCACGACGTCAAGGGCATCGTCATAGCGTAGGATCGACTTCAGACGTATGGCGAAGCAGCAGATCACCCCGCCGGCAAATCCTATGAACAGGGCAGGCATGAAGGTGACGTATCCTGCAGCCGGCGTAATGGCCACAAGCCCGGACAGCGCGCCAGATACTGCGCCCAAGGTGCTGGCTTTGCCAAGCCTCAGCCGTTCAACGAGCATCCAGCCCAGCATGCCTCCAGCCGTAGCAAGGTGCGTCGTCACTAGGGCATGTCCGGCAAGCCCATTTGAGGCAAGGGCACTGCCGGCATTGAAACCAAACCATCCGAACCACAGCAGCCCGCCGCCAAACAGCGTCATGGGAAGGTTGTTCGGTGAAATGGAGGAAAAGTTGATGCGAGGGCCAAGAGCATGGGCGCAGGCAAGCGCGGCAGCTGCAGAGGCCATGTGCACGACAGCGCCACCGGCAAAGTCAACGGCACCCATGCGTGCCATCCAACCGCCGCCCCAAACCCAGTGTGCCATGGGGCAGTAGGCAAACGCCATCCAC
>CACZQM010000134.1 GCA_902783285.1 uncultured Desulfovibrio sp.
GCCACCAGGCATATGTTGAAGCGGTTGATGACGATGCCCGCCACGGTCAGCACGGCGCCCCAGCGCATATAGGAGATCTTGCGCTCGCGCGCGCCGATCGCGTAGAGCAGGCAGGGGACGGCAGCGAAACCGACCAGTTCAAAGAGGAACCAGAAGCCGTACCCGGTAAAGAGGAGGCTCCATTCATTGTCCATGGCCACGTCCATGACCTTCATCATGACATAGCCTGCAAGCACCACGGAGCAGGCGCGTCCGAGCCCGAGCACCACGCCCTCGTTCTCCTTGAGATGGGTCTCGTCCATCTGGTCATGCAGGGCGCGGTGAGCCAGCATGCCCTCGAAGATGACCATGGAAAGCCCCGCGGCTATGGAGCTGACAAAGAAGAACACGGGCAGGAACGCCGAATACCACAGGGGATGCAGCTTACTGGGCGTGATGAGGAACAGGGAGCCGAGCGACGACTGGTGCATGGTGGAGAGCACCACGCCGAACACGGTGAGCGGTATGGTGATGGCCAGCACGATCTTCCGCATCTTTCTCAATGCGGGGCGGATGCGGCAGAGGAACCTGTAGAGTGCAGGCTGAGAGTCTTCCTCTTTCACCGTGATCAGCCATTCCATGGCCACAGGGGACCATTCGACGAGCAGCACGCAGAGGTAGATGCACACGCACAGGCCCACTTCAAACAGGATGGACGTCGTCCCGAAGGAGATCATGAGTGGATAAGGAAGGTGCCAGGGCTTGCCCACGTCGTAGAGCAAGGCGATGACGACGAACAGGTATCCCAGGAAGGCCGTGGCTATGGCCGGGCGCACGGCGGAATGGTAGCGCTTGAACCCCAGCAGGTAGCATGCGCTGGAGCAGGTATAGCCGCCAGCGGCAAGCGCCACGCCGCACATCAGGTCGAAAGCGATCCATATGCCCCAGGGATTGTTGTCGCTGATGTTGGAAACAGCCTCGAACCCGACGGTGAAACGCAGCAGCGTGACGAGCGCCCCGAAGGCGAAAATGACCAGGGTGATGATGTTTCCCGGCGTCCTGGGGATGGACTTGATCTGCCTGGCAAAGAAGGCCATGACGCCTTCGTTTTCAGGGGCTTTCATTTCGTTGTCAACAAACGGATCAGCCATGTTATTCCCCTTCCCTGCCGGTATCGTTTTCTGCAGGCTGCCTTGCCGCTGCTTCGGCAAGCATCTGTTCGCGAACTTCCTTCTTCGCTTCCTCGACGGCGCGGTCCTTTTCCTTCTGGGCAGCCTTGGCTGCCTTTTCCAGTTCCTTCTTCATGGCGGCCTCGCCTTTCTCGCGCTCTTCCGCAAGAGCCGCGGCGACGGCAGCATCCTGCTCTTCCCTGGCTATCTCATCCCTGCGCTTGTTCATGTAATAGGCGCCTCCCAGGACGACAGGCCAGAAGCCTACGACCATGGGCAGCGCGCCCAGCACGCCGGTGGTGTATTCAGCGGCCGGCTTGGTGCCCAGGTCCTCGCGCATGCCGACCTTGGCGAAGTCGACGCCGGATATCGTGAGCCATGCCGTGCCGCCCATCTCGTGTTCGCCGTAGATGTGGTTGACATACCTGCCGGGATTTTCGGCTATGCGCCTGCGGGCGATCTCGATGACCTCCGTACGCCTGCCGAAAATGAGGGCCCCGGTAGGGCAGGCTTCCACGCAGCCGGGCAGCTTCCCCTCCATCTGGCGGGAATGGCACATCGTGCATTTCCTCACCTGGGGATCGACCACCTTGTCGTAGTTGTACGCCGGGATGTTGAACGGGCAGGCTACCATGCAGTACCGGCAGCCCACGCAGAAGGAAGGATCGTAGGTGACCGAGCCGTCGGGGTTCTTGGTGAACGCCTTGACGAAGCAGGCGGTTGCGCAGGCCGGTTCCTGGCAGTGCATGCACTGGACCTTCCTGAAAACGTCCCTGCCGCCTGCAGCGTAACGGTTGACCACCGTAAAGGAGTCCGCGCTGGTCCTGCGCTTCCTGTCAAAAACAGCCATGTCGCCCATCCGCTGCGGAGCGGGGAGCGCGTTGACAGAGGCGCAGGCCTCCTCGCACTTGCGGCAGCCGATGCATTTCGTCAGGTCGGTAAGGACGGCGTTGGATTCGGCATAGCCCTTGAATTCCCCGCCGGAGGCATGGGCTTTGGCCGCAGGAAGCACAGCCGCGCCGACCGCGGCCCCCGTCGACAAGAGAGAAAGAAAATCCCTGCGTTTCATTATCTCACCTCCCGCTTCGCCTTAGCGTCGGCAGCAGTTTTGACAGGAGCATGGCAGCCTGCGCAGTCGAGGGCCGCAGGCTTGACATCCATGGCGACATGGCAGCCGATGCATAGCTGATGGTAGGCCGTCTTGAGGTATGGGGCTTTGGAGATCTGCGCCGGAGAGATGGACTTGTCGTGACAGGCCGAGCACTTCGGCGGGTTGGCGATGTTCTCGCCAGGCGTGTGATGATGGCAGGCCATGCACATGGACTGGGCGTGGAAGGCGTCCGAAAGGGCGTTGCCGTTCACGCCGCGAAGCATGACTTCATACACTTTCCTGTGCGGGAAAGCGACGGGTTCGAATTCGCTGGAAAGCGCACCTATGGTCACCTTTTCGGGGATGCTGCTCGCGGGAACGGGTGCATGGACGACCTTCCCAGCCATTGCATCCGCTTTCCCGCGGTGGCAGACGGCGCAGGAATCCTGGCCGCCGGCGGGCATGCCGGCATGGCATCCGGCGCATCCGCGGTCCGCCTTGGCCCTTGCGTCATGGCAGCCGACGCAGGATGCGGGATCCAAGGGGTCGTGAGCCGAGGCAAACACGGTCCCGCCCTTTCCATCCCTGTCCTTCTTGGCGATGGACGGGCCATGGCATTCCATGCAGGAAAGCGCGGCTTCATGCCCCTTGTGGTCGAACGGCACGGACTTGACGGCCTTGGCCGGATCGAGATCCTTTTCGGGAGAGGACTCCTTCACGCCCATGTCGATGACGTCCGGCTGGCCCCTGTACAGCCTCGGAGCGTTGGCGACCACCGGGAACATGGACTGCCCCTTGCTGCTGTGGCAGGATGCGCAATCCATGGGGAGGTCAAGGGCGGCGGCGTTGGCTCCGCCTTCCTTTTTGACAGAGATATGGCAGGCAACACATTTTTCATGCGCGATGGAAGACAGGACCGCGGGGTCGCGCGAATCCGTGCCGAAAAACGTGCTTGCATCCTCTGTGCCGCGCACATAGGCCATGCTTCCGTCTTCGAGCCTGGAAACGTGGCAAGCGCCGCAGTTTTTCAGTTCGCCGAGCATTGCGGATCCCTTTGCCGGCTGCACTGCGGCGATGTACCTGGATCCCACGTGGCGGGCATGGAGCGAGGGGTCGAAGCGCACGGGCGCCTGCATGGCGGCCTGGACGCCGGCGTCGTGGCACGAATGGCATGCCGCCGGCTGGGGCGTCCCGGTATTTTTCGCATGGCAGTCCATGCAGAAGGCATGCCAGGAATCCTTCATTTTTTCCTTGCTTGAAGCTGCAGCAACGATCCGGAACACCGGCTGCCCGGGCTCAGGCTTTTTGCTGAGCCCGGCATGGCAGGTCACGCAGCCGCCGCCCGATTTTTTGACCGAGGCCAGATGCGCGCCGTGGTCAAACACGGCACCGTCCATTTCCAACGGCGACGGATGCTTGATGATGATGCGCATCCTTGCGGATTCTTCCGCCGAGACAGCGCCTGCGCCATCGGCCGGGAAAATCAGCATGCAAGACAGCATGGCCGCGCCGGCCAAGAAAAAATGTCTTTTCACGCTCATGAATGTTCCTTTCGTTGTTAGGTGCGGCAAAACATCCATTCTGAAATAAAATATTTCAGAATTATTTATTTTTGTAATAAAATTATATGGCATTGTCAATAATGTTCAATTTTTTGTTTTTTTTGATTATATTTCATATAATTATAAAATAACTGGATGGAAAAGCACCAGCAAGGGAGCTGTCTTCAACCGCTTTTCCATCCAGCCGGCCTTCCTATGGATACCGTTTTGCCCCAGTATCCACTACGACAGGAGACCTTGATACCATCCGGATGCGCAATGCTCTTCAGGCGAGGCAGGCTGCGCGCAGTTCCTCCATATCATCGCCATCATCGCTCCATCCCTGCTTTTGTCCGTCATAAATATCCCAGAAAGAAAGGCAGTTGGGTGTCAGCGACGCAAAGGCCTGCATGCTTTCCCTCGTTGCGCAGATCACGCTGTCCCCTGCCTCGAACAAAGGAGGCTTCCTGCCGGAGCGATGGTACACGGAAACCTTTCCATAATGAGAGGACAAAAACTGGAACATCCTGGCGAGATGCCCGCCATGCTTCCTGCGAAGCTTGTCATCGACTGCAAATATGTATCTCATGACATACCTCCCATTAAAATTTCTTTATGATGACAAATGATATTTTTTTGAAATAATGTTGTCAACATTTTTAAAACGAGGATCGTGCGCCCGGTGAGCTCAGGGCTGAACAGGAGGCAGCCAAAAAAATACCCTCCTGACTGGACCAGTCAGGAGGGTGCACATCAGCAGTACGGAGGATCTCTTTCAAATGACAGGGATGGCTCTCATTTCTTTGTTTCCAGGAAGATGGCGAAGAGCATGTCGGTGAGTTCCTTCTCCGAGAGCGGCGTTTTATTGATAGTGGCTTTCTCGGGGCGCATTGTCGGATCCTGGACATCCTCCACTTCAAGCTCAAGGGAAAAGAGCGCTTTCCTGCCATTGTTGTCGAACACGCCGGAGAACATGATGGTCGCGCGATCCCTTTCCTTGTCCGCGACCTTCCATGCCGCATCGCTAAAATACTTGTCAAAAGCGTTGCCCGTCGGCAGATAGCCTTCAGACGAAGGGAACTCGGGGAGCATCTGCAAGCTTTTGGCAATGGCCAGCAGTGTGCAGTCGCCCAGCTTTTCAAAGGAAAACAATTTCAGTGCTTCTTCCAAGATGCGGACGACGTCATTTTTTCTTTCCTTTTGAGCAAGATCCATCGCTGTCATGCCCCTGTGGTATCCTTCCGCGACCCGGGCGTTCACGTCGGCGCCCTTCTCGATGAGCAGCCTGACGACATCGGCGTGGCCTTTGCGTGCCTCCATGTGCAGCGGCGTCTCGCCCCGCTTGTCCCTGGCGTTCACATCGGCGCCTTTCTCGATGAGCAGCCGGGCGATGTCGGGATGACCATGATGGAGCGCCAGGATCAATGGAGTGCCATCCCACGTATGCGTCCTGGCATCAAGGTCGGCGCCCTTCTCGATGAGCAGCCTGACGATATCGGCATGCCCGTTTTTTGCTGCATAGAGCAGCGGCGTTTTTCCATCCTTGTCTTTGGCGTTCACGTCAGCGCCCTTCTCGATGAGCAGCCGGGCGATGCCGGCATGATCCTTGCCTTCGGCCATGAGCAACGGCGTCCTGCCCCGCTTGTCCCGGGTGTTCACGTCGGCGCCTTTCTCTATGAGCAGCCTGACGACATCGGCACTGCCCAAGTATGCCGCGCGCAGCAGCGTGCTGCCGTACTTACAGGCGTTCATGTCCGCTCCCTTCTCGATGAGCAGCCGGGCGATGCCAGCATATCCGTAATGGAACGCGACGTGCAGCGGCGTCCTGCCACGCTTGCCGCTGGCGTTCACGTCTGCGCCCCTCTCGATGAGCAGCCTGACGATATCGGCACGATCGTTTCCTGCCGCCACCCACAGCGGCGTCATGCCTTGATCGTCCGGAGCGTTCACGTCGGCGCCAGATGCAAGGATCTGTTCCACAGTTTGCGCATCCCCGATTCTTGCAGCCTCAAAAATATCCATCAGGTCATCTCCTTTGTCCTTCTGCCAACGCTCAGGAACTGCTGCTGTCCTTGGTTCGGATTCTTTCCCCGTATGCCGCCATGGGCAAGGCAGCACGGCGGCTAAACAATCCTCTTCAGGATATCTGCCGTCTCCCAAAAATGCAACAGCCGCAACCATGTTCGCGACAAGTCAAAGCATGATGATGGTGGCTCACAGAATGTCATGTTTTCCGGTGTGATGGCGAACGGCTATGAGATCCTTGTTGTTTGTGTTGCCATTTTATTCACCATCTCCAAAAGTTCCTTCCCGCACTTGAAGAACGGCGTCCTCTTTGCTTTGACGTCAACGCTTTCACCGGTGCTAGGGTTGCGTCCCGTGTAGGCGCCGTGCTCGCGCATCTCGAAGGAGCCGAAGCCGCGGATCTCAATGCGGCCGCCGTCCATGAGCTGCTGCTTCATCATGGCGATGGTTGTTTCCACGACGTCACGTGCCAGCGTGGGATCAATGTTGCTTTTCTCCGCCAGGGCTTGGATGAGTTCGGATTTGTTCATGTTTCGGTCATTGCCACAGAACGGCGAGGATGGCAAGGCGGAACATCAGCCAACCTTGAGGGCTTCAAGC
>CACZQM010000135.1 GCA_902783285.1 uncultured Desulfovibrio sp.
TACGGAGTCCGCGCCCGCAGCGAACTGGCCAACCATCCCCGCCTGCTCATGACGGAAGAAGCGCGCGCCGCCATGCCTGCCGGTGCGTTCACCCGCGCTGCGGCGGAAGCCGTGGCCGAGGCCGCCGGACTGGCATCCCGGGGATGACGGTCGCCGTACCGGCAGGGGTCTTGCTTTCAGATCGCCAGGCGCATTGACATTGCGTTGGTTTGCCATGATACTTGAAAAAACAGCCGCAGCCTTCAGGGCTGCACTTGGCGTTTTGCCCTTGCATCGCCTTGTGTTTTTGGAGAACGCGTGAAATACATCGAAGAAGCCCGGCGCGTGTTGCGTGATGAAGCCTTTGCCCTCAACGCCCTGGCGGACAGCCTGGGTGAAGAGTTCGAAAAGACCATCGACTGCCTTTTGAACATCAAGGGGCGGATCGCCGTCACCGGCATGGGAAAGAGCGGCCATATCGCCAGGAAGATAGCCGCAACGCTTTCTTCTACGGGATCTCCCGCCTATTTCATCCATCCTGCCGAGGCAAGCCATGGCGACCTGGGCATGATGACGGAACACGACGCCGTCATTGCCATTTCCAATTCCGGCAATACGGCGGAACTGAACGATATCATCCTTTATGCCGCGCTCAAGGGATTGCCGCTCATCGGCATCACCAAAAATCCTGACAGCTTCCTGGGCAAGCACTGCGACCACCTGCTGCTGCAGCCGCAGCTGCATGAGGCCTGCCCCCTGGACTGCGCGCCCACCACGAGCACTACCGTGCAGGTGGCGCTGGGCGACGCGCTGGCCATGTGCCTGCTCTCGGCGCGCGGGTTCAGCAGGGAAGATTTCCACATGTACCATCCCGGGGGCGCGCTGGGGCATACGCTGGCGCTCGTGCAGGATGTCATGCACACGGGCGATGCGGTCCCTCTCATCCATCCCGACGCCCCCATGATGGAAGTGCTCGCGGAAATGACGCACAAGGGCTTTGGCTGCGTGGGCGTCGTCGAGGACGGGCGGCTTGCCGGCATCGTCACCGATGGAGACCTGCGCCGCCATATGTGCAGCAATGTCATGGAAATGAAAGCAAAAGACCTGATGACGCCGAACCCCATATGCGTCCCCGTGGGCACGCTGGGCGCCAAGGTCATGGACATCATGGAGCGGAGGAAGATCTCCTGCGTTTTCGTGCTGGAAAAGTCTGGTGCGATCGCAGGCATCGTCACACGCCTGGACCTTTGACCCGCTGCGAGGCAGCCGTTTCTGGGAGAGAAGAAGATGAAGAGAGTGCTCACCTATGGCACGTATGACCTGTTGCATTATGGCCATATCAACCTCCTCAAGCGAGCAAGGGCGCTGGGAGACTACCTGATCGTCGCCATATCGACGGACGAATTCAATAAGAACATGAAAAACAAGGTCTGCGTGCAGTCCTATGAGGAACGCAAGACCATCCTGGAAAGCCTGCGCTTCGTCGACCTGGTCATACCCGAGGAGAACTGGGAGCAGAAGATCAACGATGTCAAGCTGTACCATGTCGATACCTTCTGCATGGGCAGCGACTGGGAGGGCAAGTTCGACTTCCTCAAGGAATACTGCGAGGTCGTCTACCTGCCCAGGACGGAAGGCATCTCCACGACGCAGAGGAAGGGCCAGGTCATACAGATGTTTTCTACGCCAAAAATATCTTGATCCTCAGATGATAGCTTCGTTTTTCCGCACCGCGGCCCACAAGCTGTACCGACTTTTAGGGTCACCTGTGCGCCTGCCCTGGGAAAACACGACACGCATCGCCTTTACGGGATGGAATCCCTTCCAGTTCAGGCACATCCAAAACATAGCGAAACATCTGCCGGGGGCTTTTTTCCTTGTTGAGGACCGGAAGAACGGCAATCTTGGGGCTTTTCCTGAGGCATTTTTCCATAACGCCGCCAATCCGGTCATGGTGGTGAAAAAGGGGCATCTTGCCAGGCTGGAAGACCATTTCGATGTCTTCGTCACGCAGGTCGCCTTCCCCGGCATCCAGCAGATCACCAGGAGCAGGATCGTCATGCTGCAGTACGGCTATGCGAAGGAGCCGCACAACTACGGCATCTGGCGCTCCCTGGCCGATGTCAACATCACCTACGGACCGTATGCAAGCGAGAAGATCAGCCGCTATACGCCTGTGGCCGCGTGCGGCAACCCCGAAGCGGACGACTGGGAAGATCCCCTGTTCCATCAGGCATGCCGCGAACGATTTGCCGGGCTGCTCGATCCTGCAAAGCAGACCGTGCTGTACGCCCCGACGTGGGGCGATCTTTCCAGCGTGGACCTGTACCTGGAGAGCATTCTGGCACTGCGCAGCAGGTACAATGTCCTCATCAAGATGCACCATAACACCGACATCCTGGAAGGCAGGGGCGAACACATGAAGACGTTGGAAAACGTCCATGTTTTTGGCGCGAATGAAAACATCTTCTCGCTGCTTGCTGTTTCCGACCTGATGATCTCGGATTACAGCGGGGCCATCTTCGACGGCTTTTACTGCAGGCGTCCGCTTGTATTGCTGGACATCCCTTCCGCCATGGAAAGCGCAAAGATCGACAAGGGCAGCCTTGAACTTACGCAGCGGGATAGGCTTGGCTGCGTGGTGAACAGGCCGGAAGATCTGGACAGGCTCGAGCAACTGGCAGAAAATGCGAAATCCAGGGCAGGGGGCGGACTCTGGGACAGGCTTTTTGCCCCGTGTTCCGGAAACAATGCCCAGAAGGCCGCCCAAGTCATCCGGGACGCCGCCGCCGGCAGATACGAGCTTTCCCGTGGGCAACTGAAACTTCGCAAGACCGCAAGAAGGATGGATTACAGAGAATTCAAATGAACAAGATTTTCCGAACAGGACATCGTCATGGTGTCGTGCGGAGCCGCTACATAGGCATCGTAAAGGTAACGAAGGATTTTTTCTCTGGCAGCGCTGTGGCGTCCAGCATGGTCAGGTCGTTATCGATGCTGTCCCAGGAGTAGTGTGCCCATTGTTTGGAAAACAGGACCAAGCAGGATGAAAAATCGATTTGAGATGGGCAAAGATGGTTTGAAAACGTAA
>CACZQM010000136.1 GCA_902783285.1 uncultured Desulfovibrio sp.
CGATGCGCTCATCCTGGATGGCCAGATGCGCCTCATGCGCCAGCCCATGCCGGGGCAGCAGCCGGGATGGGGCCAGCCTCCCTATCCGCAGCAGCCTGCGCAGCCGGGATGGGGGCAACAGCCCCAGCAACCCCAGCAGCCTGGCTGGGGGCAGCCCCAGCAACCCCAGCAGCCGGGATGGAACCAGCCGCAGCAGCAACCCCAGGCCCAGCCGGGATGGGGGCAGCAGCCTGCGGCACAGCCCGGTCCGCTCACCGGCCGCTGGGCCTCCGCCGCCAACAGCAGCAAAATGTACCTTGTCCAGGTATTTACCGGCGATCTGTGCATCAGCTACCTCAACGGTGAAGAACTGGAGCGCTCCCGCTACACCTATGCCAACGGAAGGCTCACGCAGCACATGCTCACCGGCAGGGCCGCCGGCCAGACGCTGGTCTGGAACTGCCAGGTCAACGGCAACAGGATGGTCATCTCTGGATCAGGATTGAAGCAGCCCACCGTGTGGCTGCGCCAGCGCTGACAAGCGGGCATCACGGAGGGGCAGGCAGGTAGCGGCCTGCCCTGCCTGCAGGGCTTCCTGTTCCGTGCAAAGCCAAAGGACTTCCCATGAAGATATGTGCCCTGTCTGCCTGCCTCCTGCTCCTTTCCGCCCCCGCCATGGCCGAAGCCCCGCAGGCGCCGGCCGGTCCCGGGACCGCTGTCCAAAGGGAACAGGCGGACCCCACCCTCCAGGTGTCCGCCCCGAAAGCCATCCCCTTTTCTGCAAAAGGCGAAGGCATGGAGGGCCTGGCCATCCTTCCTCCGCCTCCCGGCATCGGAAGCGTCCGCTTCCTGCATGACGAGGCCTGCTATAAGGAGGGGCTGCTCGAGCGCAGGGGCCCGCGCGGCGAACGTGCCGCAAAAGACGCAGACCTCCGCACGATGGCCGAAAGTTTCTCCGAGGCGTTCGGCCTTGAGATCAGCAAGGGCAACACCCCGGCGATCTACGCGCTGCTCTCGCGCGCGGCCCGGGACCTGGGCGGCATGAGCACGCGCGCGGCCAAGAAGCATTATCAGCGCGTGCGCCCGTTCGTGCTGTACAACGAGCCGACATGCCTGCCGGAAGAAGAGATCTTCACCCGCAAGACCGGCTCCTACCCTTCCAGCCACAGCTCCCGGGGCTGGGGCATGGCGCTCATCCTGGCGGAGATCAATCCGCAGAACAGGGAGGCCATCTTCAAGCGCGGCTACGAGATCGGGCAAAGCCGCGTCATCTGCGGATTCCACTGGCAAAGCGACGTCGATGCCGGGCGCATGGCTGCCGCGGCCACGGTGGCGGTATTGCACGGCAATGAAGGATTTTTAAAGGCCATGGAAAAGGCCAAGGCGGAATTCGCCGGCAAAAAAAGCCGGGCGCAGGACACGGCACGCTGAACGTCCCCTCCCGTCCGCCATGCGTCCTTCCCCGCCGGCAGGAACGCGCTGCGCGCCTATCCCAGGGGATCTTCCAGCAGGCGGATGAACGTGTCTGCGGTCACGCGGGAGAGGTCGAAATCCAGATCCCAGCCGGCCCCTTCTTCCTTCTCATTGATGCGCGCTCCGGCCAGGGCAAGGACTTCCCGCAGCTTGAGGCATGTCGCCGTTGACGCGCGGGCATGCTCCACAAAGCCCCTGCCCGCATCGTTGAACGAAGACACGATGCCGCGCCCCATGACGCCCGAGGCGAACACGAAGCGCTTGCTGCCGTCGGCAGCGCAGTCGATCATGCCCAGGGCCAGGGAAGGCCCCTCTATGGTCATGGGGATGGCGAAGTCCAGCCCCCTCCCCACCAGGCTCTTCCGGCTGATCTTCCCTTCGTCCGCGCCTTCCAGGATCAGGCGGAAGGGGCAGGGGCCCTTGTTGGTAAAATTGTTCAGGTTGACCAGCAGCATCTCGTCCCTGATGCCCTCGCCGATGAAATACACCTCGGACGCCCCGCCCTTTTGACGCGGCGCGTCGGTCATGTCGCCGCTGAAAAGGATCTTGGCCTCGGTGCGCAGGACATCGTTTTCCTCGGACCACTGCACATGCCAGCCATAGTTGACGGTGGCGGAGTTGAGGTGCAGGTCAAGGTCGGTGCGTTCTTCGCTGCCGTCCAGCGCGGTATTTTCCCAATGCACGCCGCATATGACGCTTTTGGGGAGCCTGTACGTGGAGTTGAAGGGGATGGCTCCGGTAAACTGCTTCGTTGAAACGGGGAAGGCGTATTCCGGATCGTCCGGCAGGAAGACGCTCTTGCCGGCGACACGCGGGCGGAGGTCGGCAAGCAGGGCTTCCATGCAGGCAGCCTCGACCTCCGGGGAGACCGGGATGCCTGCCGCCTGCTCCCCGACCCAGATCTTGCCGTTGCGTATCGCGTAGGCGGCATGTTCCGCGCCCAGCCTGCGGCGCCGGATGGCATTGACCAGGGCGGCTTTTTTGCCTGTGGAGACCTTTTTGAGTTCGGCGCGTATCACAGCGGCATCCTGCGCCTTCCCGCACGTGATCAGGTCGAGCGGCTGGGGATGCGCCGGCCTCTTGAGCGTGCAGGCAAGCCTGCGCATGCGGTTCACGGGAGCCCGGAACAGCGGGTTCCTGCGCAGCGCAAGGAAGAGCGGCTTGAAGCGGTAGAAGATCCTGGCGCATTCCGGAACGAGCCCGGGATGCTGGGAGAAATGATCTGTTTTAAGGCTGGCGGCGCCTTCTGCCAGTGCGGCGATGGCCTCCGGAGACTTGATGAGCAAAAAGCTGCCGGTTGCCTTGTAGATGAGGAAGCGCAGGAACTCCAGGCCGTCCTGCGGGCAGCCGCCCGAAAGGTCCCAGAGCAGCATCTTCATTTCCTTGTTCCGGCACTGAGCGATATCCCATTCCTTCGCAACGTCCAGGATGCCCAGCATGGCGGCAAGATGCGGCATGGCATCCTTATGCACGGGAACACGGCCGGATGTGACGGCGTGCAGGCGCTCCTTCAGCTCTTCCAAGGGCATCTTGCGCAGGATGGTGATGCGCACAGGCTCATCTGCCGGCAGGGAAAGGCGCTCGGCAGGGATGACCGCCTGTGCCGGCAGCCCCCATCCCTCAAGCCCGTAGGTGGAAACATAGTGCAGGATCTGCCGGGCAAAAAGCCTGTCGCTGTCGCCGTCCTTCACGACGGCAAACGACTTGTGGAATCCGGCGTTCAGGCTGCGCAGGTCGTAGCCCACGCCCTTCCTGAGAAAATCCCCCAGGCTTCCCAGCAGGGGATTGCATGCCCAGGCATCGGGGGTGATGCGGTAGCCGCAGAGGACCTCCGCTTCGTCATCCTTTTCGGCCGGGGGGACAGGCACATCCACTTCGGGGACCGCACGGAAGAAAAGGATGCAGGCTTTGGTCAGTTCCGTTGCTTTTTCTATGGTGAGCATGGAAGGACTCCTTTTGCACACATCCCAAAAAAAGCAGGGCGGTGTCCAGCTTTCGGCTGAAAACGCCCTGCAGAGAAAACGCGGCGGAAAGTAAAAGGCCTTGCGGCCACAAGGAGGAAAGGAACTTTCGTATGCCGCGTAACGATCAAAAACCGGGCGGGAAGCAGACCGGCAGGAAAGGAACTTCCGCATGCCCTGAAGATACCGGACGGACCGGAGGGAAAGCGATGCCTTCCTGCTGGGATGCTGCGCCGGGAGGCCCGGTTTGTCAAGCGGTTTCTAAAGGCGCACCGCCTGCCATCACTGCCGCCCGCGCTCTTTTTTCTCCTGCGATGCCTCCTGCCATGCGGCAGGGTCGCGGCGGCGCCACGCACCTTCGTCGAACATCATGCGTTCCACGGACTGCGCGAGCCTTTCCAGCCCGGCGCCCGTCAGGGCGGAAACCGGCAGCGCCCCGGGATTGTCCAGGAGCAGTTCCGCCCGCCGTTCCCGGGGGACGCTGTCCCACTTGTTCAGCACGACGAGCCTGGGCACGGACGACAGCGACATGTCTGCGAGCACGCGCTCCACGGCTTCCATCTGCCTGCGGCATTCCGGATGCGAGGCGTCAGCCACATGGATCAGCATGTCGGCAGACTCCAATTCCTCCAGGGTGGCCCGGAAGGCTTCCGTCAATTCCCTGGGCAGGCTCCGTATGAAGCCCACGGTGTCGGCAAGGGCGAGTTCCCTTTCCCTGGGAAATCGCAGCCGCCTTGTCGTGGGATCCAGCGTGGCAAAAAGCTTGTCTTCCGCCAGGGCATCCGCCCGGGTGAGGGCGTTGAGCAGGGTGGACTTGCCGGCATTGGTATAGCCCACCAGCGCTGCCAGGGGGAGCCCCTGCCGTGCCCTGCGCGCACGGATGTGGTAGCGCTGCCGCCTCAAAAGCTCCAGTTCTCCCCTGAGCCGCGCGATGCGCGCGCGCAGGCGGCGCCTGTCCAGCTCCAGCTTGGTCTCTCCCCTGCCCTTGTTCCCGAAGATGCCCCCGGCCAGCCTGTCCAGCGAACGGTCCCTGCCCGCGAGCCGGGGCAGTTCGTACTGCAGGCGGGCCATCTCCACCTGGAGCTTCCCCGCCCTGCTCATGGCATGGCGCGCAAAGATATCCAGGATGAGCTGCGTGCGGTCCATCACGCGGCGCTCGGTGACCTCGGAAAGGCTGGTCAGCTGCGCAGGAGCGAGCTCCCCGTCAAAAATGACCAGCGAGGCCTGCCCTTGCAGGGCGAGCACCTCCAGTTCCGCCAGCTTGCTCTTGCCAAGGATGTGCCGGGGGTGGATGGCAGCCACGCGCTGCGTCATGGTCCCGGCGACGGCGATGCCCGCCGTGCGGGCCAGTTCCGCCAGCTCGGCAAGGTTCCGCTCCTGCTCCGCCTTCGGCTCGGGGGACACGGAAACGAGCACGGCCCGCAACGCATCCGCCTCTCCCGCGGACACCGCCCCGTCGAGCACGCGCCCGAATTCTTCTTCCAGGGCTTCGCTCTCCGCCGCGGCGTCGATGTCTGCCCTGTCCCAGGGGATCATCTCTCCCGTGGCGTAGGCCGGTTCGTCGCTGCCGGGGACCGGGGGCAGGAGGTGAGCGTGCTGGAACTTTGACGGCCGCCCCCATTCGTCCACGGTGAGCACGTCGAGGGAATCCAGCCGCAGGAAAAGCAGGTCCATCAGGTCCTCGCGGGAAAGGCCTTCCTGCGCGAGGTGGGTGTGCAGCAGGCGCAGCCCGCGGAGGCGCCCCGCGCCGGTGCGGGCAAGGGGCAGCTCCGGGATGAGGATGGACGAGGCATCGCCCGCCACCACCATCTCCACCCTGCCGCGGCGGTCGATCACGAGCCCGATCTGGCGCGACAGCAGGCGGGAAAGGGCGGCGAGCTCATGGGCCTGGTCGGCGCTGAACCCTCCGGGCGCATGATAGCGGCGCTGGCCAAGCCTGGACAACGCCTTGAGCTCACTGGGCTTCAGCCCGGCGGTGTTCCCTTCGACGCGCGCGGCTATTGCGCGCCTCCCGCCATCCAGGCGGCGATCATCCCGTCGTATTCCGCCGTCTTCTTGAACGTGGCCGCGGCCATGCGCCTGCGGAAGGCAAGGCTCACGCCGCCCTTTTCCATCTCCCGCATGGCTTCGGGATAGAACGCGGGGTCGGAAACGACGAGGACGCTGTTGAAATTCTTGGAGGAGGCACGCAGGAGGCAGGGTCCGCCGATGTCGATCTCCTCCACCATGCCCGCCGGATCAAGATTTTTTTCCAGGGCGGACTTGAAATCGTAAAGGTTGACCACCACGAGGTCGAAGGGCTTGATCTCCAGGTCGGCAAGGGTCGCCATGTGCGCGGGGTCGTCCTTGTTGGCGAGGATGCCGCCGTGTATGCGCGGGTTGAGCGTTTTGACCCTGCCGCCCAGGATCTCCGGGAATCCCGTGACGTCGCTCACTGCCGTGACAGGCAGCCCCTGCGCCTGCAAAAACTTCATGGTGCCCCCCGTGGAGACCATCTCCACGCCTTTCCCATGCAGGAAAGCGGCGAACTCTGCCAGACCGTCCTTATGCGTCACGCTTATGAGTGCGCGCCTGATCACAAGATCTTCCATGTCTGCTCCCTGGTTGTCGTTCATCCCATGGCCGCCGGGCTACCGGGAAAAGACGCTTCCCGTCCTGCCAGCCACCGGTAAAAAGCCGCGGTCCATTCGCTGAACGGCGGTGCAGGATGCCCGCCGGTGTTTTCCGGATCCCCGGCCTCTCGGTCGGCAAGCTCCTGGATCCATCCGTTGTGCATGTCCATCAGACGGAGGAACCCCTTGTCTTCCGCCAGCCGGCGCAAGCTCTCCGCCAGCGCTTCTGCATCGGCGGCCATGCCGCAGGCCCCCGCGGCCCACGCCGCAAGGGCATCGCGCATGTGTCCAAGGGAAACTTCCCTGCCGTCCAGTTCTTTCAGGAGGCCGGAAAGCTCCGGCTCCTCCCGCAGGGAACGCTCGGCGACCTGCGGAGGCACCGCGATCATGGCAGCGTCTTCCTTTCCGGGGACATCCTCCAGGAAATGAAAGCGCAGCCACTGCTCGTAGCGCACAGCGCAAAAAAACATGCCTGCAAAATCGTCCATGCCTTGCCTCAAAAGCCAGCGTCCTTCAATATGTTTTAAATGCCGCCCGCGATATGTCAAGCCTGCATCCCTGAGGGGGCGCGTCCCCGCCCCAAAAAATCTTGCTAAGCCCCCTGCCAGCACCTATAGTGGATGAGTCAGCGACATCGCGGAGGCAAATATGTTCACCGCTTTCTTTGTGTTCCTGGGCTGGTTCATCGGAGGCTTCGTCAGCGGCATCTCGGGATTCGGGGCGATGATGCTCGCCCTCCCCGTGCTCACCCTCGGCCTCGCGCCAAAGGATGCCATCCTCACCTGCTGCATCGTGGCCGGCCCCTGCTGCATCCAGCTGGCCTGGCTGTACCGCAGGTATGTCTACTGGCCCGACATGAAGTGGCTGTGGATCAGCTGCGTTCCCGGCTGCATCCTGGGGACGCTCACCCTCATGGTCCTGCCCGTGGGCTGGCTGCAGATCGGCATCAGCCTGCTGATCTGCATCTTCCTCCTCGTCCAGCTCTTCGGCAGCAGGGCCACATGGACCCTGCCGGATTCCGTCGCCTCCCTGCTCGTCACCGGATGCGCCAGCGGCTTCTGCAATTCCACGGTCTCCGTGGTGGGCGTGCCCATGGGCATCTTCGTCCTGCTCAAGCACTGGGACAAAGACAAGGCGCGCGGCACCATGTCCATGTTCTTCATGCTGAGCAGCCTCATCACCATCGCGACGCAATGGGCCTCCGGGCTCTACACGCTCTATCTCCTGCAGATATCCGTCATCGGCACGGCAGGCTGCTTCATCGGGCAGTCCCTGGGATTCAAGGTGGGCAAGCACATCAACCAGTCCATTTTCGTCAAGTTCGCCCTCTGCTTCCTCTCCTGCGCCGCGGCCATGCTGTTCTGGAAAGGCCTCCATTCCTGATCGCGGCGCCTTCCGCCGGCTTGTCCCCGGCACGCTCGCAGCATGGTCTCCGGCGACATCCAGACCATAAAAAAAAAACGGGATGCCCTTCGCATCCCGCTTTTTTCCGTTCTCCTGTCCTGTCATGCTGCCGCGGCCCCGGTGATCAGCTCCGTGATGTTGCCGATGATGTTGCGCAGGGCCACGAGCCCTACGCCGAGGAAGCAGAGAGGGACGCCGACATAGCCGTAGAACAGGTGCATGAAATCCATGCAGGCGAACACGCCGAACCATCCGCCCTGCGCAAAGCGCCAGCCATACCAGCAGACCATGACCGCCGTGACCAGCATCAGGATATGCGCCAGCAGGCGGAAAAACGCGCGGACGCGGAACGAGCAGGCTCCGAAGATGTCCAGGGAGATATGACCGCCCTTCTCCACAGCCACGACGCTTCCGGAAAAGGCGATCCAGACCAGCAGGAAGCGGGCGAGCTCCTCGTACCATGAAGGCACGTACTTGATGGTATAACGCAGGATGCAGCCTATCCCCAGGTCAAAGACGATGCCGAACAGGCTGAGCACGAGCACGACCTTGCAAATGGCAGACAGGGTCTTGGACAGTCGGTCGAAGAGGGAATACAGGCCCCGGAGCAAACTGATCATGGCTGGCCTCTCAACGGTTTCAATTCTATCACGTTCCCTTACGGCGCATCAAACGCCCGTCATGCCTCCGCCGCTCCCCCGGCGAGGCGTGCGCGCCCCATCGCCGCCACGGTGTTCAGGGCGTTCTCCACGAGCTCAACGCTCACGGGCACGGCCATGTTCCAGATCCGGCTCTTGGGCTTGCACGAGGC
>CACZQM010000137.1 GCA_902783285.1 uncultured Desulfovibrio sp.
GTCCCTGTGCGGGATGCCGGCGGCCGCCTCCTTGGCGCTGTCGCTGTTTCCGGACGCCGTCCGGAGGAAGACGAGGCGGTGGCGCTCTCCCTTGCGGAGATGCTGGCATCTCCCCGATAGGCCGTCCCCGGTGGATGGCGTGCCGGCGGGGACCTTGATGCCCCCGTCTCGAAAGCACGGGCTCCTCTGGAAGGCATGGAGCCGGCAAACGAGGGATCTGCGGAAGGAAAGCATGAGAACGATGTTGTTGTGCGCCGGCACCGCCCTTGCCATCGCGGGGGTCGTGTCACTGTCCTATGCCCTGCTGAACATGTTTGGATACTACCACGTGCTTGACGGTCCAGCCGGTCTTTACGGCAGGCTGCACCGGAGGATGATCATTTTTCTGATGGCCGGGCTCGTTCTTGCCGTCGCCGGGGCAGCGTGCTTCATCATCCGTTCCAGGATGTAGGACCCGGTCTGCATAGTAATGCTGAAGGGCGATCCGGTTTCCGATCAAGCAACGGTCCCTTAACGTTGCCGGAGCCCTTCCAGAAAAGCAGCCCGCCGGTGGAGCAGGGGGGGAGGCGGTCAGAATGCGGTCAGAATAAGGACGCCTCCTTTGCGCAGCCCTTTGATCCACAGCCAGTTCGGTCTTCAGCCCCTTGGGATCATTATCCTTGACCGGATAAGTATCATCTGTTCCCAGCGTGCCCCTTTGCCATCGCTGTCATCCGTCAGAATGCAGCCGTCCGCCGCCTTATCTTCCAAGGGATTTTTTTAGATCTACGCCGGGCTTGAAGGCAGGTGCTATCCTGCTCCCGATCCCCAGGTAGGAAAGATCTTCTTCGTCATAAATGATGGGCTGCAATTTGCCCAGGACGATCTTGTTCCTGTCATTCAGGATCGATTCGTCAGCGAGGATATTTTTCACCGCGCCGGTTATCTGCATGTGGCTGCCAACGGTGACAGCATGCACGACGGCGCACTCCAGGGAAAGGAGGAGCTCCTGGATGACGGGAGCATGAACAGTCCGCGCTTCCTGAGTGGTAAAGCCCACGTCTGCCAGCTTGTCGGCATGGTAGCCGGTTTCGACGCCGAGGTAGTCTGCTTCCGTGACCTGCCCGGTGCTGGGAAAGCCAAGGGCAAATGCTTTGCTGTGCAAAATGCTTTGCAGCGTTTTCCTCCTCGCCGAGGCATTGATCGCTATGGTGACGCAGGGCGGCACATGGCTGCTCACCATGTAGAATGCCAGGGTGCAAGCGTCTGCCTTGCCGCTTTCATCATAGGCAGAAACGATGACCGTCTGGGTCGGGGCTACAACAGCATGAAGCTTCAATTCTTTTTTGGACATTCGCTTTGTCCCCTCACACGCGCACCGTGGCTATGCACTCCGTATCACTGCAGGTGCTTATGCATGGATCGGATATCGTCAATGTCCCTCCGGCCATGGGATAGAGTTCCAGATGCTTCTCCCTGTCCTGGACGGTGAGCGCCCGGATGGGGGTGCTTCAGCTCAGCAGTTCATCAGCCAAAGCTGCGGCGTCCGCAACCCAGTAAAACGTTGGCCTGGGATAGGCGGCGTTGTGCTGCTTATCTGGTTTGCAGTTCAATACTTTGGTGCTCCATCCTTCCGGTATGGCAGAATGCCCCAGGACAGCCCCCATCAGGGCACCGCAAATTGCTCCATTGGTATCGGTGTCGCCTCCACCCATGACAGTGTCGGCCACAGCCTGCTCAAACGTGCTGGCGTGGACAAGCTGGTAGAGAGCATTGTGGAATGCCAGGAGCACCCAACCCCTGTTTTCGCCGTCCAGGACTGGTCTTTCTGCCTCGGCCTTTTCGATGACGCCCCTGATCTCCGGAAGGATGGTCCCGCTGCAATAGTTCTCAGGATGCAGGCACAGGTCGTTGTATAATGCTGCTGCCGTTTTCGCCGAGCGTATGGCTTCGGCAATGAGCGTGACGAATATCTGGTTGACCTGCTGGCATACAGGATGGACATGGGTAAGCATGGCGTCTTCTTTCGCCGCCTGCCACAGGGCTTTCCGATCCTGATCCGCTCCCCATATCCCTAACGGGCTGATCCGCATCAGGGCGCCATTGGCCTGGCTGTCCGGGTTTGGCTTCCCCAGCAAGGAAGAGCGGATGGTATTGCCGCAGTCAAAGGGATGGGAGTGCAGCCAATCCCTATAGGCTGTGTGCGTGGCCTGCCGGTCGTATTTTTTTGTTTTGATGAGGGTGCGGGCCAAAGCCAGCGCCATCTCACTGTCATCCGTGATCTGTCCCGGCAGCGTATCCCAGGTCAGGCTGGCAGATATCTCACGCAGTCCATGGGGATAGTGATATCTGATGCGCTGTGCGCTGAAAAATTCGACCTGGCTTCCCAATGCGTCTCCGACAAATTGCCCTATGAGGCATCCCCTGGCTTTGTCCTGCATATCTTTCCTCCGTACAGGCGCTGCTTGGCCTGGCGACCTTTTGCACATCCGCCGCCCTTGCTTGCTGCCAGCGGATGCGTATGGCCGCAGGCAGGAGCCGGATGTCAGATCAAATCGAAACTCGTTCCGCTACGGTGATGCAGGGGCGTCAGCACAGGATGTCCGACGGCATTGCCTCCGGAGCCGGCGGTTGTTCAGGGACAGGCTGGGAAAGCCACTCTTTCCAATAGCGCGCGGCACGGATGAAGTGGACGAGGATCTTTTCAAACGCCTCGCAGGTCAACTCGCCATCCACGATGCGGTGGAGGGTGAATACCTCTCGCTGCGCGTCCAGCCCAAGGCAGGCCTGGTCTGACTGCGCTCCCAGGCAGTTGGCCTCAAGCAGGCGCGCATGCGCGTCCGAA
>CACZQM010000138.1 GCA_902783285.1 uncultured Desulfovibrio sp.
CAACGACCATGCGAAAGAGCGCTGCCCGGAAGTCTTGGCAGGCCTGCTGGCGTCCAACCCCGGCAGCCGGGCGGAATGGACAGGACACTGGTCGACCACGGTATGGGGCAGGATGAGCGTCTGCAATTTTTTGATCAAGAACTGACAGGAGGATGTTGACGTTGAAACGGAATTTGCTGGCATTGTTCTTTGCCTGCGTACTGGCGGCGCCTTTTGCGGGTGCCGTCCAGGCCGCAGAGGGAGTCTATCTCCTGAAAGACGGAAAAGCGTACCGGGCGGACGGCGGCACGGAAAAGCTCCTGGAAGGCGTTGATGTTCAGCGTGCCGACACGAGCGCCGGCCCCTGGTCGTGGATCGCGGTGGATCCGGGGCAGACCCCGGAGATGGAAGGCTCAAAAAGCGGGATATGCTTCTTCCGGGGCGGCGATGCCAGGCCGGCTGGCTTCCTGCCCGTGGCGGAGGAAGCGGCCTCCTGCCGGCTGTTCTTCTCCCCTTCGGGCGACAGGCTGCTCGTCAGCCGGGGCTATGAATATATCCAACACCTCAGCCTTTACCTGATCGACAAGGAAAAAGGCTTCGTCAAAAAGGCGTCTTTCGAGGTGGCAGGTCCTCCCTTCTGGGTCGACCCGCAGCGTTTTGCGTTCAGCGCGGTCGATGCGAAGAAGGGCCCGCGCGCCGAAGGCAAGTTCGACTTGTGGTGGAGTTCGGCCGCACTCTATGACTCCATGAAGGACAAGCTGACCGTCCTCAGGCAGGCCACGGCCACCGCGGACTATGCCGTCACCGGCTGCGACAGGAAGAGCGGCATGCTGGAGGTCATGGAAAGCTCCGTGAAGGACGTGAAAGACTGGGCGGATGAGGACAAAGTCGATGACAAGGAGCTCAGGTTCCCCGTCCCCAAAGCGGATTGAACGCTTGCGGGAAGCCTGCATCTGAGGACGTATCCTTTCTTCAATCTTTAACCATTGTGACAGGAGACAGAAATGAAAAAGAAATTTGCAGTGCTTTTCACGACCCTGATCGCTGCGGCGTTCCTGTTCTGCGGCATGCCCCGGTTTGCTGAGGCCGGCCCCTTGAGCTTTACCGTGACTGATTCCGAAGCAGGAGACGTGCACGGAGGCAAGCAGGACATCATTTTCTGGTTTACCGTCAAGAACATTTCTCACGTCGAATATATCCGACGGGTCAACAGCGTGACGGTCGAAGTGACCGGATGGAGCCGCGGACACAGGGAGACCTACCAGCGCGATGTCGATATCGACTGGACATTCGATCCTTCCCTCAGACCAGGCGCCTCTAAGAAACTCAGGACGCGATTCTCGCGCCGCATCAACCCCGATAGGGGTTGGTACCGGTATGACAGGGTGCGTGTGCGCGTCCTGAGATACAACTTCCGCAGGGCCAGCTAGCCCAGTGTCCGCTGCGCATCGCGTTCCCGGCTCCCTGAAGAGGAGCGCCATGTTCCTTCTGCTGTCCCTTGCCGGTCTGCTGCTTTATGCCTATGTGCTGTGCGCCATGCTGCTGACCCGGCAGGAACTGCCCCTGGTCTGTGCGGCCGCCTGCGGCGCCATCGCTTTCGCCCTGGCTTCGCACGCGGCCCGGAAGCGCGGGCGATGGCTGCTGTGCGCCCTGCATGGCCTGGCCGCCCTTGTTTCCGCCGCGCTCCTCGCAGGGCTTTTCATCATGTAACCGATGAGGATATGCCATGTTTTCCCTGAAAAAAGCGTGCTGCGCCGCCTTCCTGGCCCTTGCCCTGGCGCTGCCTGCCCATGCCGCTGATTTTTCCGCCAAGGACCTGAAGTCCATGAGCGTGTTCCTTTCCAACTTCACCGAACTGGGCTTCATGGATGTGGACGCGGCCGCGTTCCTCGATGAAAAGGCTCCCGGCGACATGATCCGCTTCGGCATCTGGCACAATTACGTCAACAACTTCAAAAGCCGCATCAAAAGGTGCAGGGACAAGGGCTGCCCATGGGGTTCCCTGACCATCGATGGCAAATTTGTGCAGGAAAGCCTGAAGCGCTATTTTGACTGCGAGCTGAAAAATCTGCCCACGGTGGAAGATTCCGATCCGCCCTATCATTTCGACGGCAGGCTGTACCATTTTGAAGGCGCCGACGGCGAAGCGACCTATTACGCTGCGGTAAAGAAAGCAGCCCGCACTGCGGACGGCCTCGTCCGCATGAGCGGCACGGTGTACAATGCCGAAGACGAGAAGGACGTGCTCGGCACTTTTACGGCCGTCGCCAGGCCGCATGAATGGAACGGCAAAAAGACATGGGCCCTGCTGGAACTCAAGACGACGGTGAAAGAATAAGGGAAGGTCCAGCCTGCGGGAGCAAACGCTTCCCGGGCGGGATCCCCATGGGGGAAAGGGACCGGCTTTATGTCCATATCGAAAACGATAAAGGCGTTCACGGCTTTTGCCGCGGTATGTTTGATGCTTTCGCCAGCATCGCCGGCCCGGGCCGGACTTCCGGAAGTGTCGCTGGACATCTTCGCCCAGGGCATGGGATCCGGCGTCATCTCCGTCCTGGAGCTCCAGGTAGAGGACGGCGGGAAAGAACTGCATGGACCCGTATCGTGGAACGGACATGAACTTGCCGCCAGCGTCCGCATGGAAGACG
>CACZQM010000139.1 GCA_902783285.1 uncultured Desulfovibrio sp.
GCTGAACGTGCAGCTGCCCGGCGGACGCACCGTGATGAAGGACTGCACCATCACCCTGCGCCGCGGCGGGCGGGTGCTCGTCACAGGCCCTTCCGGCTGCGGGAAAAGCACCTTTTTGCGCACGATCTCAGGGATATGGCCTTTTGGCAGCGGCGACGTGGCGGTATCGCCCAAAGACACAGCGCTCTTCCTGCCCCAGCGCCCCTACCTGCCGCTGGGCACGCTGCGCCGCGCGGTCTGGTATCCCCTGGATGCCGCCGGATCAGACGAGCAGGTCATAGAGGCGCTGCGCCTTGTGCAGCTGGAAAAGCTCATCGGCCGCCTGGATGACGTGGACGAATGGAGCCGCGTGCTCTCCCTGGGCGAGCAGCAGCGCGTCGCCTTTGCCCGCGTGCTGCTGGTGCGCCCGGACTGGGTCTTCCTGGACGAATCCACATCAGCGCTCGACGAAAAGCGCGAGACAGACATGTACGGGCTGCTCCGCAGGGAGCTGCCGGACATGGGCGTCGTCAGCGTCGGGCACCGCTCCTCGCTGTTCCTGCTGCATGACAGCGAGCTGCATATGGACGGGACATCCTGGGTGCAGCGCGACATCCCGGCCCCCGGCGCGGCCTGAACCGGCGGCACGCAGCCCGGCAGGGGCTAACGGCTGACGCTGTAGCAGTGGCCGGCGCCGTTCACGCTGGCGCACACCCTGGCATGGGATGGTCCGGAAAACTCCGCCTGGAAGACCGTTGCCTCATGCTGGGAGCCCCGCACGTCGCGCACGAAGATATCCGCGCCCTCCTGCAGGCGTTCTTCAAAGCGCACCACGATCTCCACGCGCTCGCCGGTATCGTCGTCGTATCCCGACCAGTATTCCGTGCCCAGGGCCATGCCGGGCATGACCAAGAGCGCCGTCAGGAAAAGCATCGGCCTCATGCAGGAGCCTCCTTCTGTGCAAAACGCCGCGGCTACTGCTGGCGGAAGAGCTGCATGCCGCCGCCGTTCGGCGTGATGATGGTCAGCACGCTGCTCTGTATCTGCCAGGTGTTGACGCCCCGCTGGCCGGGGTTCTGCCCCCGCGTCACGGCATAGTGCAGCTGGTTGCCGCTGAGCGTGAAGGTCCCTTCTTCTATCAGCGCATTATTGAGGGTGCAGCGGTACTGGCTGCCATGGAAGATGAAGGCAAAAAGGCCGTTGGGCGTCTGCGCCGTCCAAATGCCTTCGAGCGGGCTGGCAGCGGGCTGCCCCCAGCCTGGCTGCTGCCCCCCGCCCTGCTGCGGCATGGGCTGCCGCGTGAGGCGCATGCTGCCGTCGAGGATGAGCACGTCGCCCTGGACGGCAAAGGCATAGGAAAGCGTCTTTCCGTTCTGGAAGCGCATGTTCAGCCGGCCGCCCTGGGCTTCCCAGGTGCCGTACAGCTGCTGGTTGTTCACGGCGATGCCGCAGGATCTTCCCATGAACATCAAAATGACGCTGGTGGATCCGTTGCTGCCTGCCCAGGCGCCCTGCAGGAGCTGGACGGGATCAGCCGCGGGCTGCTGGGGCTGGGGCTGAGGCTGAGGCTGCCCCCAGCCCGGCTGCTGGGGCTGTCCCCATCCGCCGGGAGCCTGCTGCGGCTGCGGGGATGGCCCATCCTGCTGCCCCTGGCCGAAAAACGGCGGGGGGGCCATGGTGGAGAGCCCGCCACTGTCTGCAGACGGCATCGACAGCACGCCGCCGGACTGCAGGAGGGACGTCATGTCCCTGACCACATCGGCTTCTGCTGCCAGGCATGCGCCGGCAAACGCCATGGCGAAAAGGCAGGCCAGGGCCGTAACTATGTTCCTGGAAAAGGAAACTGCGCGTTTCATGGGGGCTCCCTCGCGCAACAGCGCGCATTCTTGCAAATTTTCCTGCGATGCAGAGGACCAAGCCTTGACGCCTCGAAAGGCGTACTTTAAAGTTCTTGCTATATCTTTTTGCCACTGTCAATTGTGGAGATCGGCGATGCCCTCGATACGTTCCGCCTTCATGTCTTGCTTCCGGTCTTTCTGCGCTGCCATTTCCCTGCTTGCCATGCTGCCCCTGTCCGTCCAGGCCGCCCCTGCTGCCGAATGGACGGTCATGGTCTACATGTGCGGCGACAACAACCTGGAGATGGCCGCCATCATGGACATGCTCGAAATGGAGCAGTCCATCCCCCAGGGTGCGGAAGTCCTTGTGCTGCTTGACCGCAGCAAAGGATATGCCCAGGTCCTCGGCGACTGGTCAGGCGCGCGCCTGTACCGCGTGCGCCGGGCCCAGCCCTTCGACATGGCCCCTGCCGCGACCATGATGGGCGGGGACATCCCCGGCGCCTTCGCCTCGGAACTCCTTGAAGACTGGGGCGAAGTGGACATGAGCGATCCGGCGACCCTCACGCGCTTCATCAAGACCTGCGCGGCAAGCTTCCCCGCAAAGCGCTATGCCATCGTCCCCTGGGACCACGGCGGCGGCTGGAAAGGCCTGCTCCAGGATGAAGACGGCGGGCACGGCGGCCCCGGCAAGGGCATCATGACCATCGGCGAATTCGTCCGCGCCGCGCGCCTGGGGGCGCAGGACCTGCCCCGCAAGCGCTTCGACCTGGTCAAATTCGAGCTCTGCCTCATGGGGCAGCTGGACGTGATGGCCGAGACCGCGCAGCTTGCCGACTATGCCTTTGCCAGCCCGCCGGAAGAACCGGGCCAGGGCTCCGATTACCTTTCCATCCTGCCGCTGTTCGGCAGCGGCCTGGGCACGGCCGAGCTCACCGCCAAAATGGTCGACATCAACATTGACTACTACACCAGGCTGGGCATACCCGCCGCCTTTGCCGCGTATGACCTTTCGCAGATGAGGGACGTGGTGATGCACATGCGCGGGCTGACCTCCGTTTTGATGGAGCACGTCCCGGCGCACTATACCGAGCTTACCAGGGCCACCTGTTTTTCCACGCATTACGCCAACTATACGGAAGACATCACCCGGGGCAAGAACGCCTTTTCGTGCGTGGAGCTCGATGACTGGCTCAGCAGGCTGGAACATGAAGTCCCCGGCTTTTCTCCGGAACCGGCAAAGCTCCTGCGGGGATCGGTGGGCAAGCTCGTTTACCATGCGTCCGCCACGCCAGAACTCACCGGCTGCAAGGGCGCCACGATCTACCTGCCCATGCGCAGGGAAAATGTCGACGACCATTACCGGACCACGGCCTTCGCCCGGGCTTCCGGCATGGCCGACTACCTTGCCGCCCTTTACAGCGCGCAGGAGATGCAGGGGGCCGACAAGCCGCGCATCAGCAATATCGCCATGGGCGCGCCGCATCTGCGCCCGGGCACGGACGGTTCTCGCCAGGCGGATTTCGATATCAGGCCCATCAGCCGGCTCGTGCCTTTTTCCCGCCATGCCATCCGGTTCGACGTGACCGGCAAAGGCATCCTGTGGACCAAGCTCATGCAGTTCGAGCAGCGCGGCCAGGAGCGGATCCTGAACTTTGTGCAGATAGTGACCGATCACGACAAGAAGGACGCCCGCAACGAAAACAACCTGCTCACGGCGAACTCGCCCGTTTACAACGATGGCACGACCACCCTGCTCCGCGAGGTCGAGGGGGTGAACTACAAAGTCAGCAACGGGCAGGACATCGCAACGATCACCATTGAAAACACCAACATTTCTGACCAGATCGCCGAAAACGTCTGCATCGGCTACGGCATGTACACCGACAGCACCATGGGCGGCAAAGAGATCCTCGTCCAGGTGTCGTTCAGCAATGTCCTGCTCGTGCCCATCAAGATCATCGGCATCGTGCAGGATGCGCAGGGCAGGGTCATCGGAACGCGCGGCATATCGCCGCAGCCCGGGGGGACGTTCCGCCCCGGCGTGGTCGTCCTCGACTCCAAGCTGCAGGAGCGGAGGGTGTTCGGCAAGCCGATCCCCCTGCCGCAGGGCATGATGTTCATCACGGTCGGCATGGTGGACCAGGGCGCCCATGTCGGCTATCTCATATCGGCCGAGACCATGGACGGCAAAAAAGCCTTTGGCATGAGCAACGTGCTGCCGGTGCAGTACGACCCCGAACAGATGCGCATGCTGCAGAACACCATGCAGCACGGGCTCGATGCCCTGCCAGGGCGCTATGCCATGGTCCATTATGCCCAGGGGGCCGACGGCATCGACGAGCTGCCCACCTTCCAGACGCTCGAGCTGAACATAAGCGGCAGCGAGGCGTCCTGGTCCCTGAACAACAGCGGGCAGACCTTCTCCGGCCCCATGAAATGGGCGTTCAGCGGCGTGCCGCAGATCAGCCTGCATAAAAAGCCGACCCGCAAAGGCATACGCCTGGGCCAGACCGTGCAGACATGGTACACCTTCCTGCAGGGCAGCGGCGCGCAGCGCGTGTGGTACTGCATAGGCATGGGTGACGGCACGCGCTGGGGCTTTTTCCCCATGGAGCGCTACAGCGCCGGCACGCTTGAAGGCACCTGGACAAGCAAGACGGAAAAATGGGTGTTCAAAGGCAACACCGTGACGCTGACCCGCGACGGGCATACAGGCAGCGGAACGTTCAGCGTGCATGACAATATCGCTGTCATGACCGGCATGCCCGCCGATGAATACGCGTTCCATGCGTCCCCCGAAGAAGGCAGGCTGACGCTCATCAGCCGCAAAGGGGTAGCATCCATCCTCACCCGCGAGGGCTTCACGCCGAAGCCCGCCGCACAGCAGCCGGCTCCCCAGCCCCAGCCCGGGTGGGGGCAGCAGCCGCAGCAGCCCCAGCAGCCGGGATGGGGGCAACAGCCCCAGCCGCAGCAGCAGCCTGGCTGGGGGCAGCCCGTGCAGCCGGCCGATCCCTATCAGGCGCTGCAGGGCGCGTGGTCCGGCGCCGACGGCAGCGGCACCATGGTCATCCTCATGTTCCAGGGCAGCAACTGCATGCTGTCCGTCAACGGGCAGCAGTTCGCCGGCACTTGGAACATCACGGGCAACCGGCTGAACATCCAGCTGCAGAACGGCAGGACGCTTTCCTACGCCTTCGCCCTCCAGGGCGATGCGCTCATCCTGGATGGCCAGATGCGCCTCATGCGCCAGCCCATGCCGGGGCAGCAGCCGGGATGGGGCCAGCCTCCCTATCC
>CACZQM010000140.1 GCA_902783285.1 uncultured Desulfovibrio sp.
GCCAGGCTGCAGGAAGCCTGGACGGGAGAGCGCGAACATGCCCCCCTGCGCGTCTACGGCGCGCGGGAGATGCCCTTTGCCTGCCCCCACCTGAGCGGCGAGCTGCTCGCCAGGGAGGACCTCTCCGGCCAGGTCATCAGCACCATCGACCGGCGGCAGCAGGACCTGCTGGAGCAGCATCTGACGCGCTTCGCGGCGCGGGGCCGGCCTGTGGGGCTGAGCAACGCCGCCGCCCTGCTGGTCCATTGGCCCACGGTCGAAGTGCGCGCCCTGGCGGGGTCTGCCGGTTTCGGCGACAGCGCCATCAGCGGGCAGATCGACGGCACCCGCGCGCGCCGTTCGCCCGGATCCACGCTCAAGCCCGCCATCTACGCCCTGGCGCTGGACCAGGGGCTCATCCATCCCAGGACCCTGCTGGCCGACATGCCGCGCAGCTTCTCCGGCTACGACCCGGAGAACTTCGACAGCGCCTTCCGCGGCCCCCTGCACGCCGACGAAGCCCTGCGCCTCTCGCGCAACCTGCCCGCGCTCACCCTCGCCGCGCGCCTTGCGCCGCCCGGGCTGTACGGCTTCCTGCGGGAAGCCGGCTTCGCCTTTGAAAAAAGCGAGGAGCACTACGGGCTGAGCCTCGTCCTGGGCGGAGCCGAAGTGACCATGCGCGAGCTGGCGGCCCTGTATGCCGCCCTGCCCAACGGCGGGACATGGCGGCCGCTGTCCTTCACACTGGGCGGGGCCGCGCCTGCCGCCCCGCGGCGCCTGCTCTCCCCCGAGGCCTGCTTCCTCACCCTGGACATGCTCACCGCAGGATCCCGGGAATACACCGTGCGCTCGCGCGGGAAGGCCATCCCCCTGCGCGTGAAGACAGGCACGTCCAACGGGTTCCGCGATGCCTGGGCGGCCGGCATCTTCGGCGACTACGTGCTCGTCGTCTGGGCCGGCAACTTCGACAACGCCTCCAGCCCCCTGCTCGTGGGGGGGAAGACCGCCCTGCCCCTGTTCTGCGAGATCGCGCGCTCCCTGGCCGCCCGGGAACCCATGCGGGACCGGCTCGCCGCGCCGCCTCCCGCGCTCAACCTCGAAAAGATCAAGGTGTGCTCCGCCACCGGCGACGTGGACACCAGCCTCTGCCCGGATGCGCAGGACGAGACATGGTTCATCCCCGGCGTGTCCCCCGTCCGCTCCACCGGGATCCTGCGCCCCATCCTCATCGACAAGGCCAGCGGCCTGCGCGCCTGCGTGGAGGAAGAAGGCAGGACCGAAAAGGTGCCCTGGGAATTCTGGACCAGCGAATTCCGCAGGCAGTTCCAGCGCGCGGGCATCGCCAAGCCCGACCCCCCGCCCTTCCTGCCGGAATGCGCTCCCGGCGAGGCCGCGGAAGACGGCCCCCCTCCCGACATCACCCTGCCCAAGGCCGGCCTCGTCTACCATGTGACGCTGGCAGCCGGGGGCCAGCAGCCCATCGCGCTCATGGCCCATGCCTCGGCAGGCGTCCGCAAGCTCTTCTGGTTTTCCAACGGCTCCTTCCTGGGCGAGACCTCCCCGGGCGAAACGCTGTCCCACGTCTTCGCGCCGGGGGAATACCTGCTGCGCGTCACCGACGATGCCGGCAGGACATCCGTCCGGCGCCTCACGGTGCGCGCGGCGAAATAACGGGGCGTGCGGCGCCCTCTGCCTTCCCATGGGGTTCCGCCGTCCGGCCCTTGCGCAAAGCGCGGTTTCCCATTATGCGTAGGGGGAAGGCCCTGCCATGGAGGGCGCAGGATGCGGACCTCCCCGGCAGGGATCTGCGGAAGACCGCCACGGACCTTCAAACCGCCATCCCGCCCCATCCCGGGCGCGGACGTGAGGGAGCACGATGAAAAGAACGCTCTTCCTGCTGCTTTTGGCCATGACCGCGCTCCTGGCCGGGGCCTCCCTGGCAGGGGCCAGGGACAGCGCCCCCTGGCTTGGCGCGCCTGCACGGCAGGGCTCCGTGCTGCACGGCGAAGACAGGGGCGGCCCCGTCCGCGCCTTCCTCCTGCAGGAAGCGCAGGCAGGGCATCTCGACAGGGAAAGGCTGCCGGCCTACGAACGCGCCCTCCGGGCCATCCCCTTCCGTGAAGCCATGCTCCCCTGCCTCGGGGAAAAGCAGCCGGACGGGCTCCGCCGCACGCTGGAATCCCTCGTCCGGCAGGAGCGCACCTTCGTCGGGCCCTTCGTCTGCTATTCCGAGATCCATAACTATGAGCAGGTCCTGATACGCCATGTCGACCTGCGCCCGGTGATCGGCAGGATACAGGGCCATGCGCTGCGGGAAGGCGCGGACGGATGGAAAGTCTTCAACAATTACGAGAAGCTGCTGCCGCGCAAGCCGCGGGGCTGGTACCATGAGGTCCGCGTCCGCACGGAAGGGCTGAGGGGGCCGGGGCCGCAGCGCCTGGTGTACGGGGAAGGCGGGGAGGTCTACTACACCCCGGACCACTACAAGACATTCCACCTGCTGGAGGTGCGCATCCGATGAAAGCCACGCCGGAAAACGTTTTCTTTGCAGACCTCAGGGACACGCTCGCCGTGCCCATCCATGCCCCTTCCGGCAAGCAGGACCTGCTGCGCCAGATCTACGCCGGACTGAAGATGCCGTCGGAAGCCGGGCTCAACTGGGACGCCCTGGACGAGGTCCTGCACGACCTCTCCTGGATCAGGGAGAAGGACATCGTGCTGCTGCACAGCGGCTTCGACGCCCTGGACGGGGAAGACCTGGAGGTCTACGCGGAGATCCTCTCCTCCGCTGCCGGGCATTGGAAGGGACGGAGGAAGCACAGGCTGTACCTCCTCCTGCCGGAGAAGATGCGGGCGCTCCTCCCCTCCGCCGGCGCCTGAGCGCGCAGCGGCAGGCGGAGCCGCCGGGGAGCCTGTTCCCCCGGGGGATGCCGGAAGGCCCGTCCTCCGGCGGGCTGCCGCCCCATGCCGGAGGACGCCGTTCACGGCCTGTTCTCCATCCCCCAGTCACACAGCTTGTCCAGCACCCTGACGAGGGAATGCCCGCGTTCCGTCAGGGAATATTCCACCTTGGGCGGGATCTGCGGGTAGGCCTTGCGGACGATCAGCCCGTCGGCTTCGAGCTCCTTCAGGTTCTGGCTGAGCGTCTTGTCCGCCACCTGCTTGAGGTAGCGCTGCATCTCGTTGAACCGCACCGGCTCGTACTCCATGAGGCAGTACAGGATGACCGGCTTGTACTTTCCGGCGATGAGCGACAGCGTGTAGCTGTACCCGGTCTCATCGAAATCCGCTTCTTCTATGCGCTTCCTGTCCATACGCTTACCTTTGGGAAAGCACCTTACTTTCATGTTGGTACTTGCCGGAAATCTGGCTCCATGTCAAGATGATGCAGGATCAAACGCAACATCCGCGCCGGTGCGGGGATGGCTTTGACCCATCGATCCATGACATGACACACAGGAGGTCAACATGAAAAAGGATCTGGGCGTGGTGCAGGCAGTCTATCCGATGCCGGTGCTGATCGTGGCGGCGTATGACGCGGACGGCAGGCCCAATGCCATGAATGCCGCCTGGGGGATGATCTGCAATGCCGACAGGATAGCCCTCTTCATCGATGAGGAGCACAAGACGACGCAGAACATCCTGCAGTCAAAGGCCTTCACCGTCAGCCTGGCGGACAGGGACCATATGGCAGCCGCCGATTTCCTGGGCATCGCCACGGGCAACAAGATGCCGGACAAGTTCGCGAGGTCGGGCTGCACGGCAGTCAGGAGCCGCTTCGTCAACGCCCCGGTCATCGAGGAATTCCCCGTCGTCATGGAATGCGAACTGGCCGAAGTCGTCGAGACGGAGAGCTTCTACTGCATCGTCGGCAGGATCGTGAACACCGCCGCCGAGGAACGCGTGCTTTCCGAAAAGGGCAAGGTCGACCCTGCCAAGCTCAACGCGCTGATCTTCGACCAGTTCCAGCATGGCTACTATGTTTCCGGCGGACAGGCCGGCAGGGCGTGGAACGCCGGCGCCGGGCTGATGAAGCCCTAAAGTGCGGGGCATGCAGGAGGCTGGCATGAACGACGTGTTTTCCAGAAGGACCTTCCTCAGCCTGTCCGGCCTGGCCGCTGCCGTTTCCGCCCTGGCGGGGACGCTCTCATGGCAGGGCGGCACGGCAAAAGCCCGGGCGGCGGAAAAGAAGCATATCCTCATCCTCACCGGGAGCGCCCGCGAGGGCGGGAACAGCGACCTTTTGGCCGGAGCCTTCGCCAGGGGGGCGCGGGAAGCCGGCCATGCCGTGGACATCTTTGCCTGCGGGAGGGCGCATATCAGGTCCTGCCTCGGCTGCGAACGCTGCTGGACAGGGGGTGCGCCCTGCATCCAGAAGGATGACTTCGACGAGCTCTGGCCCCTCCTCGAACAGGCCGACATGCTGGTCTTCTGCAGCCCGCTCTACTGGTATAACGTCTCGGGCCATCTCAAATGCGCGGTGGACCGGCTGTATCCCTATTCGAAAAAGACAAAGCCACGGGACCTGAAGATCAGGGAGGCCATGCTCCTGATGTGCGGCGAGAGCTGGTTCGAAAAATCGTTCGCCGGCGCGGCCGAGGCCTACCGCCAGATGACAGGCTACAAGGGATGGAAAGACCGCGGGCGGCTCTTCGCCACGCGGGTGTTCGACAAGGGGGAGGTCGCGGGCAGCTCCGTCCTGGCAAAAGCGGAAAAGATGGGGCGGGAAGCGTAGGCTCCTGCCCCGGCACGGGAGCCTGCAGGGCGGGGATGCCCGCCAGACCCGTCCGCCATGGCGCCCTGCAGGGCCGCCCTTTGGATGCGCAGCGCCTTGCCGGCGCAGCCGCGCCCCACGGGCTTCAGCTGCCGACCCCCAGGAACTTCAGGAGCATGTAGCAGGCCCAGCCGATGGCCGCGGAGATGGGCAGCGTGAGCACCCAGGCCATGACCAGGTTCCCGGCCACGCCCCAGTGCACGGCCGAGACCCGCTGCACGGCCCCGACGCCGAAGATGCTCGTGGTGATGACGTGGGTCGTGCTGATGGGCATGCCGCAGGCCGAGGCCCCGCCGATGACGAGGGTCGCGGCCGTTTCCACGGCAAAGCCATGGACGATCTCCATCTTGAAGATCTTGGTCCCCATGGTCTTGATGATCTTCCAGCCGCCGCTGCCCATGCCCAGGGCCATGACGCCGGCGCAGCTGATCTTGACCCAGAGCGGAACGGACACTTCGGGGATCTCGCCGAAGGTGAACAGCGCCAGGGCGATGATGCCCATGGTCTTCTGGGCGTCGTTCATCCCATGCGTCGTGGCCATGAACATGGCGCCCACGATCTGCATCTTCCTGAAGGCGTTGTTGCAGCGGGTCCTGTTCCTGTGCCAGAAGAAGGCCGTGATCAGCCCCATGACGAGGAAGCCGACAAGGAAGCCGAGGAGCGGGGCGGCCACGATGGGGATGACCACCTTGGCCAGGATGGACGGGCCGTTGAGGGCCTCGAACCCGCCATAGGCCAGGCCGGAGCCGATGAGGCCGCCGATGAGCGCATGGGAAGACGACGAGGGGATGCCGAAATACCAGGTCACCAGGTTCCAGAAGACCGCGGCGAACAGCGCGGCGAGGACCAGTATCCTGCTCCCCGACACGAACTGCGGATGCACGATCCCGCTGCCGAGGGTCGCCGCCACATGGCTGCCGAGGAGCGCCCCCAGCAGTTCCAGGCTCACGGTCATGACCACGGCGGCCTGGGGGGTGAGGGCCTTCGTCGAAACGACCGTCGAGATGACGTTGGCGCAGTCGTGCATGCCGTTCGTGAAGTCGAACAGCAGGGCCACGGCGACGATCGCTATCAGGAGCAGGGAGATGTCAGGCATATTTCAGGATCGCTTGCTCCAGCGTGTCGGTGAGGCTGGCGAACTGGTCCACGCTGGTTTCGATTTTGTCGTAAAGCTGGGTCCAGACGATGAGCTGCTTGATCATGTCGAAGGAAACGGCATCCTCGTCCTGCAATTCTGAAAGGCCGACGCCGAGGAGCATGGCGCAGTTCTCCTTCATGCCGTGGATGTCGCTGATGGCGGATCCGGGGATCTCTTTCCTGGACAGCCCCCGCAGCAGCTCGCCCTCGAGCCGGGCCATCCCCTCCATGTTCTCCAGGATCTTCTTCGCAGGGAAGCGCGTGTGCATGAACGGGAAGAGATACATGCGCCTGCCGAGCAGGGTGAGGCTGTCGATGACGGTCTCCTGGGCGTTGCTGATGGCGTAGATGTCTTCGCGGTCGATGGGCGTGATGAACGTGCGCGACAGTTCATGGACGATGGTGGTCAGGACCTTGTCCGCCTCGTCCTCGAGCGTGGTCATTTCCCTGATATGCTCGTCCACATGGTAATCCGGCGTGGCGACGCGGTTCAAAAGGCTGGACATGCGCTGCAGTATCTCGTTCTGCTGCTCGAAATACTGGAAAAACGGCGCCGAACGCGGGATAAATCGTTCAAAAAACATTTCAGCACGCTCCGATATCTGCCGGGGAGGCTCCCGTTGGGCTGGAAGGAAAGGGCCGTTCCGCAAATTCCGCCCCACTATACATGCAGGACGCCGCGTACGCAAGGCGGGCGACCGTTCGCATCACAAAAAATTTTCCGGCACGCTGTGCAGCCGTTCCGCC
>CACZQM010000141.1 GCA_902783285.1 uncultured Desulfovibrio sp.
CGTCACCAATCCCCTGTGCGGTCCCAACGGGGCAGCACGGGTCTTCGGTCCGCAAAAAGGGCTCCTGGCAGGCCAGGTCGACGATGTGGACCAGGCCATGCTCCACTATGCCCATGTCTGCTCCGCATCCACGGGCAAAAACTGCATGGACGCCCCGGGCGCCGGTGCCGCCGGCGGACTGGGATTCGCCTTCCTCTCCTTCCTGAACGCCAGGCTGCTCTCAGGAGCAAAACTGGTCATGGAGACCGTGGGGCTGGAAGCGCATCTGCGCCATGCTGACATCTTTGTCACGGGCGAAGGAAGGCTGGACAGCCAGACCGTCATGGGCAAGGCCCCTGGAGAAGCCGCCCGCCTTGCCAAGGGCCTCGGCTGCAGGGTCATCGCCTTTTCCGGATGCCGCACCGCTGACGCCCGATCCGCAAACCAGGGCGGCATAGACGCCTTCTTCCCCATCGTTCCCGGCCCCGTGACCTTGGAAGAAGCGCTCGACAAGCAGAATGCCAGCCGCAACCTGGCTGATACGGCGGAGCAGGTCTTCCGCCTCCTGCGGGGCGGCCATGACTGACTTTTCCAGGCGCGTCCACGGACTGTACTTTGACAAGGATTACAACTGCGCGAGGACGATGCTCATCTGCCTTTGCGAAAGCCGCGGCATAGGGCTCGCCCAGCAAACGCTGGATGCGGCCATCGGGATGCACGGGGCCGGACGCTTCCGCGCGCAATGCGGACTGGTGGAGGGAACGCTCATGGCACTGGGCGTATGCGGAACAGCCCAGGGGCTGGCCCCCAAGGAGATATCCGCGCTGTGCTTCGCTTTCGCCGGCGATTTCACACGGCGATTCGGCTCGCTCCTCTGCCGCGACCTGCGCCCGGGAGGATTCCAGCCATCCGATCCGCCCCACGCCTGCGAACCCCTGACATGCGCTGCCGTGGCCTTTGCTGCGGCCTTCCTGGAAGCAAAGCTCCCCCGCCGCTGAACGCCCTGGCATCTGCGGGCAGGGAACATCCCTCCCCTTTCCGGACTGCCTCCCGGCGACCCGCGCTGACCGCCTCCGGCAGGGGGATGGGGATGCCTTTCCACAATGCGCTCGTGCGCTGTCCGGATCGAAAGCCCTATGCGCGCCGGATCTTTGCCTGGAATGCTATGGTCCGCATGGACCGGGCCGCATCGAACTGGATGACATAGGCAGACCTGGACGCATCGACATCGATGATGGTCCCCTCTCCAAAATGCTCGTGGCGGATGCGTTCGCCTGCCTGAAAGATCTGCCCGGTGGGGAGGGGCCGGTTTGAAAGCCCCACGCCCCCGCTGTCCGGGGACGTCAGCGCGCCGTCTGGCACGCCGTCCGTGAACGCCAGGTGCTGCCTGTCGATATCGAGCACGAAACGCGACGGATAGCGGTACGACCCGTCGAAATTCCATCCTTCAGCGCCGGAGAGATACAGGCGCTTCTCTGCGCGGGTCATGGCCACGAAGGCGAGCCGGCGTTCTTCTTCCATGCCGGGCAGGTCTTTGGTCTTCCGCGAAGGGAAGACCCCCTCGTTCATCCCGCAGAGGAACACGTGGGGGAATTCAAGGCCCTTGGCTGCATGGACGGTCATCAGCTTCACCTTGTCGGAGCGGTCTTCTGCATCGCTGTTGGTGAACAGGGCCACATGGGAAAGATAATGCTCCAGGGTCACTTCTTCTCCGCAGGACGTTTCAAAGTCCATGACGGACTGCTTCAGTTCGGCAAGGTTGTCCAGCCGGTCCTGGCTCCCCTCGAGCCGGAGCATCGCTTCATATCCGCTTTTGTCCAGGATGGAGGAAAGGATCTCTGAAACAGGAGCACCGGCATATCCGCCCGAAAAGCCATCGATGAGCTGCATGAACTGCCCGGCTTTCGTCCCCCGGAAGATCTCATCGCCGAGCGTGCTCCTCAACGCTTCATAAAGGGTGCAGGAATGATCTCCGGCATGGCGTTCAAGAAATTCCAGCCTCCTCCGTCCGATGTTCCTCCTGGGCCTGTTGACGACGCGCCGGAAAGAAAGGTCGTCCTGCATAACGATCATGCGCAAATAGCTCAAGGCGTCCTTGATCTCCGCACGCTCGAAAAACTGGACGCCGCTGTAGATGTGATACGGCAGCTTTTTCCGGAAAAGGACTTCCTCCAAGGCGCGCGTGACATAATGGGCGCGGTAGAGGATGGCGATGTCACGATACGGGACGCCGCTGTCATGCAGCGCCGATATCTCCGATGCGATCCACTCTGCTTCGGCCCCGGCGTCCTTCGCAAAATGGCATAGCACGGGCCCTCCATCAGGAAGGGTCGGCAGCAGTTTCTTGGGGATGCGCAGCGTATTCTTTTCGATGAGGGAATTCACGGCGTTCAGGATCTGCGGCGTTGAACGGTAGTTCTTCATCATCGTGATGGTCTCGACCGGAGAAAAACGCCGGTCGAAATCGAGGAGGTACCTGACATCGGCTCCGCGCCAGGTATAGATGGTCTGGTCAGGGTCGCCGACGATGAACAGGTTCCCATGATGACCGCAGAGGACTTCCATGAGCCGGTACTGGAGGGAATCGATGTCCTGGAATTCATCGATCATGATGTATTCAAGGCGCTTCTGCCACTTCAGCCTTATATCCTCATGCTGTTCGAAGATATGGAGGGTGAAGATGATGAGGTCGTTGTAATCCAGCCCGAAGCATTTACGCTGCTGGTAGAGGTATCCCCAGAAAATGATGTCGTCGGTCCCTGATGCCGCAGCATATCTCCCATGGAGCTCTTCCAGGGAAAGGCCCAGGACATCCCTATGGTACTCCGGCTGCTTGAAGATCTTCTGGATCTCGATCATGTCCCGGGCATCAGAGAACGACCTGTCGCCCAGGGTCAGCCCGCGTTCTTCATAGATGAGCGCAAGCAGCGCGTCGATGTCGCTGTTGTCCAGGACAAGGAAAGCCCTGGGGTAATGGATGGCGTAGCTCTCTTCCTTCAGGACGGAGACGCAGAAGCCGTGGAAGGTATTGATCTGGCCGGTATCCTGGTCGCCGATGAGCCTGCGGATCCGCCGGCGCATCTCATTGGCGGCTTTATTGGTGAAGGTGACGCAAAGGATGTTCTCCGGGAGGATGCCAAGTTCATTCACGAGGAAGGCATACCTGTGGACCAGTGCGCGTGTCTTGCCTGAACCGGCGCCTGCAATGACGCGGACGTAGCCTTCGGTCGCCGTGACTGCCTGGAGCTGCTCTGCGTTCAATCGTCATCCCCTGGACTGTGATGGTCAGTCTTTTCCCTCGTCCCAGAAAACGGCAGCCACTTCCGGAGGCGCAGGCCGTCCGAACCTGGCGCCGATGATGAAGGCAAGCAGTGACAGCGCCAGGGAAGGCACGATGGGATGCATCCCCAGGGGCGTGAGCTTGCCCACCGTGAGGGCGATGAACATGCCGGTCCCGGCGAGGATGGAGCACACCGTTCCGGCGGCGTTGGCGCCCTTCCAGTACATCCCCAGCACCACGGGCCACAGGAAAACGGCTTCCAGCCCGCCAAAGGCAAAAAGGTTGATCCAGACCAGGAGGTCCGGCGGATTGAAGGCTGCCAGGAAGACCAATGTCCCCACAGCCAGCGTGCACCACAGGCTCATCCTGCCGATCGTTTTCGCGGGCATGCGCGACACGTCGTTCTTCAGCCAGTAGCGGACATACAGGTCCTTGATGATGGAGGCCGAAAGCAGCAGGAGCATGGTGTCCACCGTGGACATGATGGCCGCCAGGGGGCCGGCAAGGAACACCCCCGCCCAGAACGGCGGGAGGATCTTCAGGATGAGCGAGGGGATGACAAGGTCGCCGGACTCGAGACCCGGAAGGAGCACGCGCCCCAGCACGCCGGAAAGGTGCATGAACAGCAGGAGGAAGCCGATGATCAGCGTGCCCATGACCATGGCGTCGTGCATGGACTTTGAGTCCCTGTAGCCAAAGCAGCGCTGCGTGGTCTGCGGAAGTCCAAGGATGCCGAAGCCCACCAGCACCCAGAAGGAAAGCAGGTACGGCGCCGGGATGCTGCCGCCTGCCCCGGAGGGGGAAAGCAGCATGGGATCGATGGCCCTCAGCGACTGCATGGCATTTTCCATGCCGCCGCAGGCATGGACCGACGCTGCGAACACCACGACGGAAGCCGCCAGCATGACGACGCCCTGGAGCGCATCCGTGAGCACCACGGCCCGGAATCCCCCCACGGTCGTGTAGAGCACCACGCTGAACCCGAAGATGAAGAGCCCGGCCTCATAAGGACAGCCCGTCACTGCCTGGAACACACGCCCGCCGCCGATGAACTGCGCAAGCATGGACGCGGCGAAAAAGACGAGCACGGCCAGGGAGCAGAGCACCACGACCCCGTCGCTGCGGTAGCGTTCGTAGAGGAAATCCGTGATGGTCACGGCGCCCAGCCTGCGGCCGAGGATGGCAAAGCGCTTGCCCAGCACGCCAAGGGTGAGGAACGTCGTGGGCACCTGGATCATGGCCAGCAGGACCCATCCCAGGCCCAGCCGGTAAGCGACGCCGGGACCTCCGATGAAGGAGCTGGCGCTCGTATAGCTGGCGATGATGGTCATGGCCAGCACGAAGCCCCCCATGGACCGGCTCCCGAGGAAATATTCTTCAAAGACGCTCCCGGCACGCTTTTTCGACTGCCGCTGCGCCCATATGGCCAGGACGAAAGTGAGCAGGAGGTAGGCCGCAAGGGGAACGATGACCATGGTCATTGCCTGTCCTCCCCACTGCTTTTGCTTCCGCCGTCCAGGGGGATGTCCTTAAACCAGCGGCGCACGGCGATCCACAGCAGCAGCGTGATAAGCGGGTATCCCAGCACGCAGCTGAAAAAGAACCACGACGGCATCCCCAGCGTGAAAGAGTACCCTTCCGGATCGCCGGAGCCCAGCCCGAAAGCGAACAGGGCCCACCACAGGAAAAAAAACAGGTAGAGACCCAGGGTGATCAGTGCCTCACGGTCGGCCTGTCTGAATTTAAAGGACATCGGGGACCTCGCGAATGGTTTAAGCATCCCATGGGGCGGCATGCCGGAGCAAGGCACTCCCCGCAGCAGCAGGCAGTCCCATGCGATGCTTTCCGCTGCCTTCCGGCGGTCTGCTAATTGAGCCGTATGGAAAGGACGGCGTTTTTGCCGCCCGTGCGCAAGGCGAGCCGGTACATCTTGCCATTCTCCAGCCCCCCGCGGCAGAACTGCAGGATGTTTCCGCCTTTCCTGCCTTCCATCGTGAGCCGCTTGACCACCCTGCCGGACTCATCGGCAAAGGAGAAGAAGACGAGCCCGTCTTCCTCCATGCTGAAGGGGATCTCGTACAGCCCGGTGTCAGGCATCCTGCACACGTCAAGGGCATCGGGGGCGTATCCGCCCTCCGCCTTTTTGAGAGGCACGACGGCAAGCGGGAACCCGGTGGAATCAGGGAGCCTGCCCACGCCCATGCGCTCAAGGCCTTCCCGGATCTCCGGTATGCTCATGAACAGCTTCCAGTACAGGCCGGACCGGTAATTTTCGACCATGCAGCCCATGGCGAGCTGGTCTATGGCCAGGTAGCTGTTGTCGAACCACCCGTCCTTGAGGCTGAAGGCGTCATAGGGGCCGTAAGGGCCCCACATCTGCTCCCGGTACCTGCCGTAGATATTGCGCAGGACACGCATGGCATATTCCGGCGTGTACGGCATGGAGGCGAGCGCCGCCGTGGGCGCAACGACGCCGACTTCATTGTAGGCGGACTGGTAGCGGTAGCCGCCCGGGATATTGCAGGACGTGAGCCCCCAGTATCCTTCGCCGAAACGGTTCTCGGCAGGCGCGGATTCCAGGCAGTAGGCGCGGTTCATCAACGCATGGGTGATGTTCCGCACCATGTAGCCGCGGGGCACGCGGGAATCAGCCATGCGCCGCGGATCGAGGCCTATGAAGGAATAGTGCGAAAGGAACATGCTGCCCGCATAGGCGTTGGCGGCCTCTATGGCATAGCCGTTGCCGGTCTTGGGCTTGTATTCGTCGGTGGAATACCAAAATTGCGCTGCTTCCCTGGAAATGGGGCGCGTGGGCGAGCCCAGCGCCAGGACATAGGCGACCATGGCCTCATTGAATCCCGAGATCTTCACGCCCATGTCAAAGCCGTGGTCCGGGCTCCAATGCCAGTAAAGGCCGTTGTTGCCGGCATTGGTGAACCAATGCCAGTCCACGTCTTCCCAGAGGACGGTGATGCAGGCGCGCAAGGCCCGTTCCTGCTCGCTGTCCTCCGAAAAGTAGGCCCTGGCGATGAGCAGTCCCTGCATGAGGAAGGCCGTTTCCACAAGATCGGCGCCGTTGTCTTTTTCTCCGAAGGAGATCGTCTTGCCCGTGCGTCCGTCCAGCCAATGGGGGAAAGCGCCATGGAGGTTCCTGCGGTCCGACTTGTCGCGGAGGAAGACCGCTATCTTGAGCACGCGGTCTGCAGCTTCGCGGCGGGAGATCCATCCGCGTTCGGCAGCGCCCACGATGGCACAGATGCCGAAACCCGTGCCTCCCGTCGTCGCCTGGCCGCTTTCACGGTTGCGGCTGTCTTCATAAGCGAGCCCCGATTCCTCAAAGGTATATTCCCACATATAGCGGAAACAGTCCCTTTCCAGCTTGTCCACCAGTTCCCTGTCGCTCAGGCTTCCTGCTGCGCCCACCTCCTGCGGGGCAGGCCCAGCCGCCCGCTCTGCAGGCTCCGCGGAGGACGGCTCCGCTGCCGCAGCAGCCGGAGACGCATCCGGGACTTCGTCAACAGCAGACGCGCAGACGCAAAACAGCGTGCAGCAGAAAAGCAGCGCGCATAAAATACGGTATGCAGCCTTCATGGCATCCCTTCTTTATCATGCGCGGCAGCCGCATCCGGCACAGGCAGGATGGCGGACCGCGACCTATGACGCCGGATATTACATCCGAACCCATGCGCTTGACAACGATTTAATGCCCGCTTTTGCGAAGGGGGGAGAACGCACCCAGCTGCCTGCATCCAGGGAGGTCCCCCGGAGCATGCGGCAAGCATGCAAAAAGGGGACCGTTTCCGGTCCCCTTATCATGTGCTTGTTCGATCAAGCCCTATGCCTTGGCTTCCGCGGGGGATTCCTCAGCCTGCCTGGTCAGTTCGATGATCGCCATGGGGGCGCA
>CACZQM010000142.1 GCA_902783285.1 uncultured Desulfovibrio sp.
CCGCGCCTGCGACTGGCGCCTGCAGAAGTTCGCTCCCGGAAAGGAATGGGACTTCCCCGTCTATAAGCACCCCAAGTATTGATCGATCGATGATCCGGCGCTGCGCGTTCCCTGGCGCATAGTGCCGGCTGGCAGAGGCATCAAGAGCCGCCCTTCCGGGCGGCTCTTCCATTGCGTGCATACGCGCGCCTGCCCGTGGCGGATGTGATCGTCAAGGGCAGGTGGCATAAGCAGGAGCGGATATCCGGCTTGCCGCTTGGGACCTGGGATCAGGTGCGCAAAGGAGGGTGCCGGCGTGCGGCGGATCGGCAGCGCGGGATGCAAAGGGAAAAGGACGGGCGGACAAAAAAGGCGCCCGCGGGGGCGCCTTTTTGCATCTGGCAAGGGATCATGCCTGTTTGCCGCGAGCGGCTATTTTTTCATAAAGGGCGTCGGGTATCTCCAGCAGCTCCGTCTTTTTCTGCTCGCGCAGGGCAAAGCGCCGCGTGCCGGGCAGCCGCGTGCCGGGCTGATCCGTTATGTGCCGCACAAGGCGTTCCAGCGTGTCCGGGAATCCCGGATTCATGCTTGCCGGATCGATGAGGATGAAGCTCTGGCCGATGCCGGGGGCGGGTCCTTCCGCCTCGAAGAAGGAGCTCGCCTCAAAGGCATGGTTGGAATTGGTGAGCGAAGCGGAGAGGATCTCCACCATCAGGGCGAGCGCCGCGCCCTTGGCATCGCCCAGCGGGACCATGGTCCCTTTGAGGGCTGCCTCGGGACTGGTCGTCGGCTTGCCTTCGGCGTCAAGGGCCCAGCCTTCCGGAATGGCATCCAGGCCTTTCTGCTTGGCGTTCATGATCTTGCCGCGGGCGACTTTGCTCAGGGACATGTCAACGACGATGGGTGCATCCTTGTGCGGGCAGCCGAATGCCAGGGGATTGGTGCCAAAGCTGGCTTTGCAGCCTCCCCATGGCGCCATGGCGGAAGGCGTGTTGGAAAACGCAAGGCATATGAGCCCTTCGCGCGCCATGCGCTCCACATAGTGTCCCAGCATGCCGCAGTGATGTGAGCGGCGGACGCCCAGCATGGCGATCCCGTACTGCCGTGCCAGCGGCGCGGTCAGCTTCAGCCCTTCGTCAATGGCCGGGAAGGCATAGCCGTTGCAGGCATCGACGACAGTTATGGCAGGCGTGGGATGGGCAGCCTTGGGGCGGGCATCGGCCTTGACCTTGCCGCTTTTCGCCTGATCGACATAGAAGGGGATGCGGGAAAAACCGTGGGAAGGCATGCCGTCGAGTTCGGCGAGCAGCAGGGCATCGGTTACGCATTCCGCGATGTCATCGGGGACGCCTGCCGCAAGAAAGGCGGACATGCCAAGCTTTTTCATTTCGTCCTGGGAAAGTTTCATGCGTTCCTCCAAGAATACGCGTGGCTATTAATTATTGTTAAGCGTTTCTGCCACCCTGTCCGCGATAAGGAAGCTCACGCGGGTGTTGGATTCACGGGTGACACCGGCGATATGCGGCGTGAGGTAGCAGTTGGGGGCGCCGTCGAGCGGCGACCCTGCGGGCAGCGGCTCCTTGGAGAACACGTCGATCATGGCGCCGCCCAGCTTGCCGGAGCGCAGTGCGCTGCCCAGGGCTGCTTCGTCCACGATGCCCCCGCGCGAGGAATTGATGAGGAAGGCGCCGTCCTTCATGGCGGCAATGCGCTCGGCGTCGAACAGGTTGCGCGTCCCGTCGGTGAGCGGGACATGCAGGCTGATGGCGTCCGCCCGGGCAAGCATGTCTTCGAAGGAGACCGGCGTGACGCCCTGCTCATCCCAGACAGCGGCGTCATCGGCGATGAAGGGGTCGTGTGCGATGACCTTCATGCCGAAGGCGCGGGCCCGGCGCGCCACGTCCCGGGCGATCCCGCCAAATCCCATGAGGCCGAGGGTCTTCTGATAGATCTCGCCGCCCTGCATGGAGCCGCGGGGCCATGCGCCGGCGGCGACCTCGGCGCTGCGGTGGTAGCATCCGCGTGCGAGCATGAGCAGACCTGCCATGACGTATTCCGCCACCGAAACGCTGTTGGCCCCCGTGGCCGGTATGACGGCGATGTCCCTGCTGCGGCAGCCCGCCACGTCTATGTTGTCCAGGCCCACGCCCAGGCGCCCGACCGCGCGCATGCGCTGCGCCGCATCCAGGAGAGCGCCGCGGACCTGCGTCTTGTTGCGCACGATGAGCGCGTCGCAGTCCGGTACGAGGGCGAGGAGTTCATCCGGCCTTTCCACAAGGGTCTTGTCGTAGATGACCTGGAATCCCTGTTCCAGCTGCCTGACGGCAGCTTCGTCCATAAATTCAGTAATGATGATCTTTTTCATGATTGCCTCCTGCTGATGATTGTATACAATTAACAAATATGGTTGACAATGGCAAAAGATGAAGTTTAGTATAAGATATCTTTCACAAGAGGAAACGTGCAATGCATTCGAGAACGCTGACTTTCACCCCGCTCTATTCCCAGATCAAGGCGTCCATCCTCAGCCGCATAGCCGGCGGAGAGTGGGGACCGGGCAGTTTTTTGCCCAGCGAGATCGCCCTGGCCCATGAATATGGCGTCAGCCAGGGCACGCTGCGCAAAGCCCTGAATGAACTCACGCTCGAAAAGCGCCTGGTGCGCTTCCAGGGCAAGGGCACGGCCGTCGCCGTCCTCGATGCCGACAGCACCCTGTTCCCCTTCTTCATGCTTTATGATGCAGACGGGAACAGGGTCTATCCCCTCTCGCGCACCGACAGCATAGAGCATGACGGCGCGACCTGCAAGGAGGCTGAAGCATTGCAGATCGGGCAGGGCAGCGAAGTCATCCGCATCCACCGCGTGCGCGTTCTCGAAGAAAAGCCCGTGATCAATGAACAGGTCATCATTCCCGCTGCGCGTTTCCCCGGTTTTGACCTTGATCTGGACCGCCTGCCCAACACGCTGTATGAATTTTACTACCAGAAGTTCGGCGTCATGGTGATCAAGGCGAGGGAAGAGCTGAGCGCCGTCATGCCTGAGGCTTCCGACCACCGCTATCTGCACGGCATCTCGGGCAAGCCCCTGCTCGAAGTGCGCCGCAAGGCTTTTGACGTCGATGGCAATGTCGTTGAACTGCGTTGCAGCCGCATCGATACGGAACTGCATCACTACAGGATCGAACTGCACTGAGGCATAGTGCCGCCGTTCCGTCGGGAACGTCCGTCAGGCGGGGTCCGGGATGCCCCGCCTCTTTTTTTGCAAGGACTCACGCAGACACAGGGCATGCCCATGAAAAAAGGCATGCCGGAAAGGATCGGACTTTTCCGGCATGCCATGCGTGAAACCGTTAAGGTGTCAGATCAATGCATTACGCGCTTTCGTACAGGCGGGTCATGACGAATTCCTGATGCTTCAGGGCTTCAGCATTCGTCAGGCGGCCGTTGATGGTCGCCATCATGACATCAAGCAGCTTGTCGCCGGCCTGGTCAAGATTCATCTCGCGGCGCAGGATGCCGGACACGTCGAGGTCGATGTGTTCGTTCATGGTGCGGACGGTGCGCGGGTTGGCGGACAGCTTGATCACGGGGAGGATCGGGTTGCCGATGATGTTGCCCTGCCCGGTGGGGAAGAAATGCACGACAAAGCCGGCAGCAGCAGCCAGGGTGATCATTTCAGCAGCAGCCGAAGAGGAGTCCATGAACCAGAGGCCGGGATGGGTCGGGCTTTCGGCCTTGTCCAGGCAGCCGCACACGGTGCACTTCTTGCCGATCTTCTGGATGTTGCCCATGGCCTTTTCTTCGATGGTCGTCAGACCGCCCTCGATGTTGCCCTTGGTGGGCTGGGAATCGCAAAGGTCGTTGACCTTGTGATCGTCGACGACCTTGGCATAACGGTCGAAGAAATACTGGAACTTGGCACGGACTTCAGGAGTTTCGCAGCGGGCGGCAACGAGGTTTTCGCCGCCGGTCAGCTCGGTGGTCTCGCCGAAGAGCAGGGTCAGGCCCTTGGCCCACAGCTTGTCGAAGGCATTGCCGACGGTGGGGCAGGAAGCAGCACCGGAAGTGGTGTCGGACTCGCCGCACTTGCAGGAGACCCACAGGTCGGTCAGGGGGCATTCCTCGCGCTGCAGGGAGGAAGCGTACTGCACGAATTCCTTAGCCTTCAAAGAAGCCTGGCGGATCGTTTCCAGGTCGCCATGCTGCTCGATGCCGAAGCCGGCTACAGGCTTGCCGGTCTTGGCGATGCCTTCGACCACGCGGTCGGTCCAGACCTTTTCGATGCCGATGACGATCACGGCGGCCACGTTGGGGTTGCTGCCTGCGCCGATCAGGGTGCGGAAATGAAGGTCAAGGTCAGCGCCGAACTGCAGACGACCATAGGGATGGACGATGGGAAGACAGTCACGGACATTGTTGGCAACTGCGTTGACGGCGGCCTGGGAAAGGTCGTCGAGGGGCATGATGATGACGTGGTTGCGGACGCCGACGCGGCCGTTAGCACGGCGATATCCAAGGAACGTGTCTTTCATGGTTACCACCTCTTGGTCTTCAGATTGTGAACGTGGACGTGTTCACCCTTCTTGATCGGGTTAACGACCTTGCCGATGACGATGCCGTACTTGATGACGTCATCGCCGACCTTGAAATCCTTCAAGGCGACTTTATGACCGATCGGGATGTCATCGAGGATCGTCATGCTGAGGTCTTTGTCTCCATCCATGAGCCAGCCGGAATATTCCTTGCCGCCCTTCAAGCCTTCGATGACCACGACGCCAACGGTATCGTTAGCTTCATGAACAACGTAGTCAGTAGCCATAACAGCCTCCAAAATTGTTCTGCCCTGTTCGTGGGCGTTAAACTGCCAAGTTCAGATCAGTCAGCACCGGGCTTCCTGCGGATACTGGTGAGACGTTCCTTAACTCGGGCTCCAATTTCGACTCGGGCTCCAACTTTTTCGTTCAAGACGGCGGACATGACTGTCCAGGATGACGGTCAGAGATCCGGGTCCCTCACAAAGTTGGGTGACACCTTTTGCTTAACATATCTTATATAAGACTTGCAAGCAAAATCCCGCATAAAATTTACCAAAGCGCTCCCTGAGGCGTCGGCACGGACATGAGCTTGACGAAGCCCAGCCAGACCAGGAAGCTGAATCCGCCGCCGAAGATGACGGCATGCGCGAGCGCCTTCAGGGGGTTCTCGTTCCGGAACACAAGGACGAAGTAGGTGATGGCAAGGAAGGCGCCGGTCGACACCCAGTAGCCGATCACCGGGATGGCCAGCGCGTAGACGACAGCCATGAAGGCGACCCAGAAGATATTGCCCCAGTGTTCACCCTGGCATTCGCCTTCGGGACATTCCCTGCGGCGTTCGATGATGCCTTTCACAAGGTAGTACAGCCCGCCCCATCCTATGATGGCGATGAGAAGGGCAGGAAAGGCAAAGCTCACGCCATCGCCGTCCTTGTCCAGCTGGAACCAGAATGCGGCTGCAAGCGCCAGGAAGCCCACCCCCGAACCAATGTCTGCGGTGCTTTTAAGCATTGCCGGCCTCCTTGGCGTTCTTGCGGTTTTTGTACATCAGCAGGAAGGGCGTGGACAGCGAGAGCAGCAGGGCGGCGATGAGCACCTTGTTCACGCTGCCTTCCGTCATCACTTCCAGGAGCCCGCCGTCTGCAGCCATGGCCAGGTCGAAGCACTTGCCGAGGTTCTCTTCGATCATGGGGCCGAGGATGACGCCCAGGGCCATGGCGCCCGTGTCCCAGCCCCAGCGGCCGCCGAAGAAGCCGATGAAGCCGAAGACGACCACCATCCACAGGTCGACGTAGGAGTTGCCGATGGCATACGCGCCGATGTACGAGAGCACCACGATGGCCACGGCCACGAACGTCAGCCTGATGTTCAGCAGCCTTGCCATGACCGAACAGAGCAGGAAGCCTACGGGGATCATGAGCAGGTTGCCCGCGAACTGGCTGAAGATGAACGTGTAGGCCAGCTCGCCGGACTGCGTGAAGATCTTGAAGCCCGGCGTCACGCCGTGCGCCATGAGCGCGCCCAGGATGACCGCCGCCACCGCGCTGCCAGGTATGCCCAGCGTGAGCATGGGGATGAGCGAGCCCCCGATCACCGCATTGTTGGAACTTTCAGAAGCTGCGACGCCTTCGATGGCCCCCTTGCCATAGATCTCGGGGTTCTTGGACCAGCGCTTGCTCTCATTGTAGGAAATGATCGATGCGATCTCACCGCCCGCGCCGGGCAGCATCCGATCAGGGTGCCCATGATGGACGACCGCACCAGGATGGATTTGCACTTGCGCACGAGGTAGGAACCCACTTCGCGGAAGGCACCTTTATGCGGATGGTATTCCGCCACGTATTCCCGCCGGCTGCCGATGAGCACCAGCACCTGCGAGAAG
>CACZQM010000143.1 GCA_902783285.1 uncultured Desulfovibrio sp.
CAGAACCTCTTCCTCAACCCCACCAAGATCTCCGGCATCTGCGGACGCCTGCTCTGCTGCCTGAGCTACGAGCAGGAGAACTACGACGCCTTCCACCGCAGCTGCCCCAAGCTGGGCAAGCGCTACAAGACGGACGAAGGGCATATGCGCGTGCTGCGCACCAACATGTTCCGCAACACGGTGGTGGCATTGCCCGATGGCGGGCAGGAAAAGGAGATGCAGCTCGAGGACTGGCTCGCTCTCAATCCCACCCGCTCCGAGACCCCGCCCCCGCAGGGGCAGGCAGAGCCCAAAACGCCCCCTCCCGGCGAGGGGATGATGATCGTCGCCGCTTCGCCGGACACCCTGGACGATGACCTTGCCGCTCTTGAAGACCTGGAAACGGATGATCCTTCCCCGCGCGAGCCGCTCATGCTCGGTTCGGAAGAGGCGGACCACCACCACAAGCTCCCCCGCCGGGCGTCACGCCCGCAGAGTCCGGACTCCCGCGAAAAAAGCCGCCCATCCGGAAAACGCCCTGCAAAAGGAAACCGTGCATGAAAAGCTACTACATCACCACCCCCATCTACTATGTCAACGCCCGCCCGCATCTGGGCCATGCCTATACCACCATCGTGGCGGACACGCTCAAGCGCTTCCACCGCATGCTTGGCGAAGACGCCCGCATGCAGACCGGCACGGACGAGCACGGCGACAAGATCGTCAAGGCGGCGGATAAGGCGGGCATGACTCCCCAGGCATTCACCGACGAGATCTCCGGGCAATTCCGCGCGCTGTGGCCCCAGCTCAACATCGATTACGACGGATTCATCCGCACCACGGACGAAGCCCACAAGAGGTCCGTCCAGGCGCTTTTGCAGAGGCTGTACGACCAGGGCGACATCTATTTCGGCGAATACGGCGGACACTACTGCTACGGCTGCGAGCGCTTCTACACCGAAAAGGAGCTCGTGGACGGCATGTGCCCGCAGCACCTCACCAAGCCGGACTACATCAGCGAAAAGAACTACTTTTTCAAGATGTCGAAATACCAGGAACAGCTGCGCCGGCATATCCTCGACAACCCCGACTTCATCCGTCCCGAGCGCTACCGCAGCGAAGCCCTGGCCATGCTGGAAGGCGGCGTGCTGGAAGACCTGTGCATCTCGCGTCCGAAGTCGCGCCTGACCTGGGGCATAGAGCTGCCCTTTGACAAGGATTACGTGAGCTATGTCTGGTTCGACGCCCTCGCCAACTACATCACCGCCCTGGGCTGGCCGGACAACGAGGACGATGCCTCCGGCACCTACCGGCGCTACTGGCCCGGTGAGCACCTGGTGGCCAAGGACATCCTCAAGCCTCACGGCATCTTCTGGCCCACCATGCTCATGGCCGCGGGCATCCCGCTGTACAAGCACCTCAACGTGCATGGCTACTGGCTGGTCAAGGACACCAAGATGTCCAAGTCCCTGGGCAACGTGGTGGATCCCCTCAAGGCGGCCGGACATTTCGGGCTCGATGCCTTCCGCTACTTCCTGATCCGCGAGATGAACTTCGGTTCGGACGCATCCTATTCCGCCGAGTCCATCACCACCAGGGTCAACGCGGATCTCGCCAACGACCTGGGCAACCTGTTCAGCCGCGTGCTCTCCATGAACGCCAAGTACTTTGAGAGCAAGATCCCTCCGCTGGGGGATCAGGACGACGCCGACCTGCTGCTTTCGGAAAACACGGACAACGCGGCGGAGAACTACATCGCCCTGTTCGGCGAGATGCGCCTCTCCCAGGCGCTGGAGGCGCTCTGGGCGCCCATCCGCGCCATGAACAAATACGTGGACGAGCAGGCGCCATGGACGCTGGCGAAGGCCGGCGACACCGCGCGCCTGGGCACCGTGCTGCGCACCCTGCTGGAGAACATGTACAAGGTCGCCTACCTGCTCTGGCCGGTGATGCCTGACTCCTCCGCCACCATGCAGGCGCAGCTGGGCAGGCCGCAGGGCGAATTTTCCGGGGACGCGCTGCACGACGTGATCAAGTACCGCATGCACCTGCGCACGGGGCTGGCCATCGCGCCCGCGTCCAACCTCTTCCCCAGGCTGGAGATGCCCAGGGAGGAAGCCCCGGCAAAGCCCGAAAAGAAGGCGAAGCCCGCTCAGCCTGCGGCCGCGCAGCCCGCTGCTGCGGACGAGGCGCCCAAGTCCCCCGTCGAGTTCTCCGACTTCCAGAAGCTCGACCTGCGCGTGGGCGTGGTGCTCGCGGCGGAAAAGCATCCCAACGCGGACAAGCTGCTGCGCTTCGACATCGACCTCGGCGAAGGGAAGCCGCGCCAGATCCTTTCCGGCATCGCCGCCTTCTTCAAGCCCGAGGACATGGTCGGCAAAAAAGTCGTGGTCGTCGCCAACCTGCCTCCGCGCAAGATCCGCGGACTGGAATCCCAGGGCATGATCCTCACGGCGGGATCCGCCGGAGGGCTCGCCCTGCTCACGGCGGACGCGCCAGCCGGATCCCCCATAGCCTGACAGGCACAGGCAATACGGAGCGCGCCGGCTGCACGGCGCGCTTTTTTTCATTTTTCATGGAAAGGGCGCCAGGTGTGCCCGCGGTCACGGATGCACCGCCATTTCCCGCTTATGATGGCGGCAGGCCCCAAGGAGGCTGCAATGGACAGAACGATCAGCCTGAACTTCCCCAGGGTGCTCCATATGGACGAGGAGGACGCCTACCAGGCCATGCAGAAATTCGGCGCCTACCTGGACATCACGCCCGGCGACTTCCGCGAACTCTACGCCTTTGCCTGCGCGCACGTGCAGGAGAAGCTCATGCGCGAAGTCAGGGCCCGCGACGTCATGACCGCGCCGCCCCTGATCCTGCACTGCGGCATGACCCTGCGCCAGTGCATCGACTTCCTGGAGGACAGGAACATTTCCGGCGCGCCCGTGTCGGACGG
>CACZQM010000144.1 GCA_902783285.1 uncultured Desulfovibrio sp.
GCCTATGGGCACTACCTGGAGGACAAGGGCTACGAAGTCACCTGGCTGGGGGTGGACGCCAACGGCCGCATGGACCTGGACGAACTTGACCGCGCCATCCGCCCGGATACGGCGCTCGTTTCGGTGATGTTCGCCAACAACGAAACAGGCACGGTCTTCCCCATCGAGAAGATCGCCCAGATCGTCAAGTCGCACGGCGTGCAGCTGCACGTGGACGCTGTGCAGGCCGCCGGCAAGGAAGTCATCGACCTGAAAAAGCTGCCCATCGACTACCTGGCCATCGCCGGGCACAAGATACACGCCCCCAAGGGCATAGGGCTGCTCTACCTGCGCAAGGGCACGCGCTTCCGTCCGTTCATCAAGGGCGGGCACCAGGAGCGCGGGCGGCGCGCCGGCACCGAGAACGTGCCTTACATCATCGGCATGGGCAAGGCCTGCGAGCTTGCCGCTGCCGACCTGCAGGGAGAGCGCGCCCGCCTGGCGGCGCTGCGCGACCGCCTGCAGGACGGGCTGCTCGCCGCCATCCCGGACTGCAAGATCAACGGCGACCAGGAACACCGCCTGCCCAACACGCTGAACATTTCCTTCGAGGCCGTGGAAGGCGAGGCCCTACTCCTGCAGCTGGACCAGTACCATATCTGCGCCAGCTCCGGTTCCGCCTGCACCTCGGGCAGCCTGGAGCCCTCGCACGTGCTGCGGGCCATGGGCGTGCCGTTCACCTTTGCACACGGTTCGGTGCGCTTCAGCCTTTCGCGCTACAACACGCAGGAGGAGATCGACCGCGTCGTCAGCGTGATGCCCGGCATCGTCTCGAACCTGCGCGCCATCTCGCCGTTCGCCCGCAGGGCATGACGGCTTTTTGCCTTTCCGCTTGAAAAACGCCCCCGCGGTGACTGCCGCGGGGGATTTTTTTGATGTTTGCGCGGGCGGCTACGCCTTGCCCTGGCCGGCGTTCCTTGCGGGCAGCAGCCAGGCGAAGGCCATGCCGACCAGCGTGCACAGCCCCATGACGTGCAGCGAGGTGGTCAGGCTCCAGGTGTCGGCTATCCAGCCCAGCCCGGGGGCGAACATGCCGCCCAGGCTCACGCCCAGGCCCATGGTGGCCCCGGAGGCGAAGCCCACGCTCTTGGCCAGGTAGCGCTGGCCGGTGACGACCACGGCGCTGAAGGGCAGGAAGAGCGCCACGTTGATGAGGAAGAACAGCCCGTAGGCCACGGGCAGGCTGCCGGAGAAGGGGAGGGCGATGGTCAGCGGCGCCAGGGCGGTGTAGCCGATGCGTATCATGCGGCGGCAGCCGAAGCGGTCGCTGAGCATGCCCCCGATGATGTTGCTGGCGATGCTGCCCACGCCGAACACGGTGAGCGACATGGCGGCGGCGGACTTGCCCATGCCGAAGCCGTCCATAAGGTAGAGGGGCGTCAGCGACCGCAGCCCCGTGAGCATGACGGACTGCGTGGCCACCACGAACATGAGCAGGCCGAAGGCGCGCCAGTCGTTGGCAGAGCCGCCGGATGCCGCAGCGCCCTTGGCGGATGCCGGGGCCGCTTTTTCGGGCTGCTGCGCCCAGAGCAGCGCAGCCATGGCCAGGGCCAGGGGCGCGAGGATGAACACGCCGGGCAGCCCCATGAGGCCCATGGCCGCCACGACGAGCAGCGGACCGAACAGGAAGCCGGCGTTGCCGCCCACGATGAACAGGCTGGTGGACGTGCCTTTGCGCTGGCCCGAGACGGCGTTGACGAAGCGCATGGCCACGGGATGGAACAGCGCGGCGCCGATGCCGGACAGCATGACGGCCAGGAACAGCAGCACGTAGTTCTGCACGATGCCGGCCATGGCCATGCCGCATCCGGCAAAGGCGAGCCCGGCAGGCAGGAACCAGCGGCGCGGCTTTTTGTCGGCCAGCAGCCCAAAGAGCGGCTGGACCACGGAGGCAAGGCTGGAATTGGCGAACATCAGCCCGGTGACGGCGCTGTAGCTGTAGCCGTGCGCCGCCGCCAGAAAGGGGATCAGCGCCGGCAGGGCGCCGGTGTTGGTGTCGCACACAAAGTGCCCCAGGGCGGCAAGCCCTATCTTTTTCTTTTCCATGGTGCCTGCTCCGCGCGTGCCGCGCGCCGTTCTCAGTCCAGCTTGAAAACGCGTTTGATGGTGTCCACCGCCTGCAGGGTGTATGCGGGATCCCGCGCTTCGTGGAAGCGGTCCTTCAAAAAGGCTATGGGTTCGTGGTTGAAGCGCCGCACCAGGGAATCCGCCATCACTTCCAGGGCCTCGCGTGTGGCATCGTCCACGGGGCCCAGGCGGCGCAGGGTCTTGGCAAGCTCTTCCTCCATGATGCGGCGGCCGCGCTCGCCCAGCGCCACGATGACCGGCTGCAGGGCCAGGGAATCCATCCACTGCATGAAGCTCTGCGTCTCCTCTTCCACGATGCTCCAGGCCTTGACGGCTTCTTCGCGCCTGCCGGCCAGGTTCTCCTCCACCACTTCCTTGAGGTCGTCGATGTCGTAGAGGTAGATGTTGTCCAGCTGGTTGACGGCGGGGTCGATGTCGCGCGGCATGGCGATGTCGATGAGGAACATGGGGCGGTGGCGGCGTTTTTTCAGCACGCCGCGCATGTCCTGCCCGCTGATGATGATGCCGGGCGCGCCCGTGGAGCTGATGACGATGTCGCACTCCGCCAGCTTTTCCATGAGGCTGTCGAAGGGCACGGCGGTGCCGCCCAGGCTCGCGGCCAGATCTTCGGCCCGCGAAAAGGTCCTGTTGGAGACGAGCAGGCGCCGTATGCCGGCCTGCTTGAGGTGCATGGCGGCAAGCTCGGCCATTTCTCCGGCGCCGATGATCAGGGCGTCGTGGTGGTCCATGTCGTCGAAGATGCGCCTGGCCAGCTCCACGGCGGCGTAGCTGATGGACACGGCGCTTGAGGCCACGCCTGTTTCGGAGCGCACGCGCTTGGCCACGGAGAACGCCTTGTGCAGCAGCCTGTTGATGATGGTGCCCGCGGCGTGGCTCTCGGTGGACTTGCGGTAGGCGGCCTTGAGCTGCCCGAGGATCTGCGGCTCCCCCAGGACCATGGAATCGAGGCTGGAGGCCACGCTGAACAGGTGGCGCACGGCATCGGCGCCGCGGTACTGGTAGAGGTAGGGCTCAAGCTCCTCGGCGGGATGCCCGCTTGCCGCGGTCCAGCACTGCAGGGCGCGCAGGCGCGGCGCGTCGCCTTCGCCCACGGTGAGGATCTCCACGCGGTTGCAGGTGGAGAGGATGAGGGATTCGCTGATGCCTTCGCCCGGGGGAACGGCCCAGGCTTCCGGCGAGCAGAAGGCGGCGAGGGCAAAGCGCTCGCGCACGTTGACGGGCGCCGTGCGGTGGTTGAGGCCAATGAGATGTATGCTGCTGTTCATATCGAAGGTGCGGTTATTTGAAAGGGACGGCGTGAGGCATTAAAAAGAGTGCTGGGAGGAGAACAACGTGTTGACCAGGAGCATGGAGAACAGGGAGGCGGCAAAGATGGCGATGGCCAGCAGGGCCGGCTTCCTGCCGCTCCAGCCGAGGGCGAAGCGCTGGTGGAAGAGGAAGGCGTACAGGGCGAGGATGACCAGGGATATCCATTCCTTGATGTCCGTGCCGCCGCTCCAGCTGACGTGCGCCCACAAAAAGCCGCAGAGCAGGCCCAGGCAGTAGCAGGGGAAGCCCGCCAGGGTGGCCAGGGCGTTGACGCGGTCGAGCGTGTTCAGCGACGGCAGGTCGGAGCGCATGCCCCGCACAGGTGACCTGCCCTTGAGCGCGCGATCCTGCCACAGGAACATGGCCCCCGCTCCGGCGGCCACGGCCATGACGCCCACGCCCACGAACACCGCGGCGATATGCAGCACGAAGAGCGGCCCGGCCATGTCCTGCCCTGCAGGCCGGCCCGAGAATCCCAGGGCGCAGGCTCCGAGGAAAAAGGCCCAGGGGGCGGCAAAATGCAGCGCGAACTCCATGTTCCTGCGGCGGGACATGCAGAAGCCGGCGACCACCAGCAGCCAGGCAAAGGGCATGAGGAAGAAGCCGCGCGGCGCCTGGCTGAAGGCCCCGCCGAAGAACGCGGCGAGCACCCACAGCGTATGCAGCGCGAATCCGGCCAGGCAGAAGAGCCGGGCGGCCTTCTTGGCGCGCTCCATGCGGCCCAGGAAGCCGCAGAGCGAGGCGGCCGTGGCCAGGGCGTACAGCACAAGGGAGGCATAGGCGGAAAGCTCAGTCCATTCCATGCAGGATCTCCTTGGAGGAAAAGTCCAGCCCATCAGGGAGCACCGGGCGCAAAAGGCTGTCGGCCAGGGCGTGGTCGCCGGCTGCCAGGGCTTCCAGCAGCCGGGCGCGCAGGGGCATGGCGCAGGCGGCGCGGAAAACGCGCGCGTCAGCGTCGCTGCCCATCCCCAGGGCCAGCACGCGGGGGCGGAGCGCCTCCAGCAGGCGGATGAGCAGAGGATAGCCCCTGTCCAGCCAGCTTTCAAGGTCTTCGCGCAGGGCCCTGGCCAGCGCCGGGCTGGCCCCGCCGGTGGAGAGCGCCAGCACGAGCGGTCCGGCTTCCACACGCGAGGGCACGAGGAAGCTGCCCCCGTCGCCATCCAGGGACACGGCGGTGTTGCAGGGCACGCCGCGTTCGCGGCAGGCGCGTGCCACTTCGGAATTGACCTGCGCCGAGGGCGTCGCGGCAAAGGCCAGGGTCATGCCGTCGGCATCGGAGGGGGCGAAAGCCCGCGCCTCACAGATCAATGCGCAGCCTTCCGGGCGGGGGACCTCCCTCGCCAGGCGCAGGGCTTCCGGGCTGGTGTCGAGCACCAGCACGAGGGCGGGGCCGCACTCCAGCAGCGTGGACAGCTTGCGCCTGCCCACCCGCCCGGCGCCCACCACGAGGCATCGCGCCCCGGACAGGTCCATGAACATGGGATAGTATTTCATTCGATTCCTCTTGCGTCGGCAAGGAATATAGTGCCTGCGCCCACCGGCGGCAAGGGGGAGGGGCATGATTGGTGCTGCAGGGCTTTTAAGTGCAACCGAGTATTAACTGGGGAAAATCGCCTACGAAAACCTTGGGCCACGGCGCCTTGCAGCTTTTTTCTCATGATGCCTTTGAAAAGCCGAGGCGTTAATAGGGGCAACAGATTTTCGTTTTCGTTCTTGGTCGCTTATCCATTCAGCTTTGAATGTTTTAAGCAC
>CACZQM010000145.1 GCA_902783285.1 uncultured Desulfovibrio sp.
GATGTCCTTCAGGACCTCTTCCACGACCTTGCGCGCCGCATTGGCGTGCTGCTCGGCAGAATTGCTCGCCTTCTTCAAATATTCCATGACAGGTCTCCATTGATGTGGCATGCCGGACATGCCGGCGTTTCTCCCGCGGGGCGCAGGTGCGCTGCGCGGTTTTTACATGAGACATATATAATGTATCTTATATAACAATGTCAACCAGGGAAAAGAAGAGAATTGCCTTGCCGCCCCGGCGCGGAAGGAAAGGAAAAGCGGCATGGCCGCAGGGCCATGCCGCTGAAAGGACCGTGGCAGATCCTGATGCTTACTTAAGGTTGATCTTGACCGTATCGGCAAAACCCTGGAGGTCGCTGTCAAAAGCGCCCTTGGTCACGTCGAGCCGCTTGAGCCCGGGCAGCTGCTTGAGCGCGGCCAGGCTGCTGACGCCCTCGGTCTTGGTGAGGGTCACGTTGACGAGCGAAGTGCAGCCGGCTATGGCGTCAAGGCCGGTGACCTTGCTGTTGTTGATGGTCAGGTACTTGAGCCCGGTGAGCCCCTTGAGGAAGCCCAGGTCAAAGGCTTCGCCCTTCAGGTTGACATCAGAGATGTTCAGCTTTTCCAGGCCGGAAAGGGTGCCGAGATTGGCCGTGTTGATCCCGTTGGTCTTGCGTATCTCCAGTTCCTTGAGGTTCTTCCAGCCGGATGCGCTGGAGAAGTCAAAGGGTTCGCCTTCCTTGGCGTTGTAGCCGTCGATGGTGAACTTGCCGAGGCCGGAAAGACCGGTGAGGGCTGCAGAATTGGCAGCGCCGTTCACGTCCCACAGTTTCAGCTTCTTCAGGCTGGCGAGCTGGCCCACGGGGGCGAGGTCGCCCACGGGCACGCGCATGCTCCAGATCTGGAAATCTTCAAGATTGATCTTGGTCAGGGGGCTGTAGTCCGTGACGTATTCGGCGAACACATCGAACTTTTTGAGGTTGGGGAGGTTGGCGACCCAGTCGATGTTGTCGAGCTTGGTCAGCCCGCCCTTGAGTTCCGTCACCTGGGTGAGCTTGCCCAGGGTGGAGAAATCGGCGTCCTTGACGGCGTAGTACATCAGGGAGCGCAGGGCCGGGCATCCGGCCAGCGGCGAAAAGTCCTTCACCGTGGCGCCGTAAAGGCTGAGGTCTTTCAGCCCCGCGAGCTTCGTCAGCGGCGAAAGGTCCTTGATCTCGTTGTAATGCAGCTTGAGGTCGGTCAGTCCGGGCAGGGCCTCGACGAGCGGGGCAAGGTCGTCTGGCTTGGCGTTGTAGAAATTGGCGCGCTTGAGATTGGGCAGGGACGGCAGCCCCTTGAAGGATGCGATGCGCTCGCCGCCGACCTCGACAGTGGTAAGATTGGTGAGCTGGCTCATCCACTGCACGCCGTTGATGGCGTCATCGTTCACTTCCAGGCTGGTGAGCCCGGTGAGCCCGCTGACAGGAGAGAGATCCGGCGCCGCCACCTGGAGCCTGAGCTTTTTCAGATTCTTGAGTCCGGCGACCGGCGCGATGTCGGTGACGGACTTTTTGCTGTCGGAAATGCGGAGCTCAGCCATGCCGGGATAGAGGGAGCATATCTTGGCGACGTCTTCGTTGGACACCTTGCTCAGGTCGAAGGCCAGCTTGCTCATGTCGCGCACCTTGCCCTGGTCGGCCTTGATCTGGGCGACGATCTCGTCGGTGAGCGCTTCCTTGACGGAAAACATGCTGCCCGAAAGGCGGACGGAAGGCGCGGCCTGCACGCCGGTGGCCAGGAGGAAGACGGAAAGCGGCGCAGCGGCTGCAAAAAGTTTCCAGTTCATAGCATCAACTCCTTGTTTTTGCCCGCGTGAGCGGTTTTTCATCCAGCACCGGGAAGAAATTAAGGCATAATGCAGGGCTTTGCAACATGTGATGCGGGATTATTTTCCGATACCGGGCGCCCTTGGGCGCGGAAAAGCCCGCCTGGAAGGAAGGGTCATCCCCGGTCTTTCCTGTGTTCTTCCTTCCATGCCTTGATCTGCTCGTTCCTCTGGGCGAAGCGCGGTTCGAAGCCCTGGTCGGAAGGGATGTAGTATTCGCGCCCGGCAAGGGAATCCGGAAGGCACTGCATGGCCGTGAGCCTTTCGGCATAGTCATGGGCGTACTGGTATCCCCTGCCGTAGTCGAGTTCCTTCATCAGGCGCGTGGGCGCATTGCGGATGACCAGCGGCACTGGCTCGTCGAGCTGGCTCAGGGCATCTTTTTTGGCGAGGTTGTAGGCCACCTCCATGCTGTTGGACTTGGGGGCGAGCGACAGGTAGATGACGGCCTCGGTGAGATGCACCGAACATTCCGGCATGCCGATGAAATGGCAGGCCTGGTAGGCCGCCACGGCGATCTCCAGGGCACGCGGGTCGGCCAGCCCCACGTCTTCGCTGGCGAAGCGCGTCACGCGGCGGGCGATGTACAGCGGATCCTCGCCGGCTTCAAGCATGCGCGCCAGCCAGTACACAGCGGCGTCCGGATCGGAATTGCGCATGGACTTATGCAGCGCGGAGATGATGTTGTAGTGTTCCTCCCCCTGCTTGTCGTACAGCAGGGACTTGCGGGAAGTGCACTGGCTCAGAGTCTCTTCGGTGACGCGCACGGAATCTCCGTCCGCCTCGCCGTTGAGCACGGCCATCTCCAGCGTGGAGAGCGCAGAGCGCGCGTCCCCGTTGGCAAAGGCGGCGATGCGCTCCAGCATCTCCCTGCTGATCTCCACGTGCTGCCCGCCGAAGCCGCGGGGGTCTTCCAGCGCGTGCGCGAGGAGATCGGCGAGATCTTCCGGCGTGAGGGCATGCAGGACGAATACCTTGCAGCGCGACAGCAAGGCGCCGTTGACCTCGAAGGAGGGGTTTTCGGTCGTCGCCCCGATGAGGATGATGCTGCCCTTTTCCACAAAGGGCAGGAAGGCATCCTGCTGCGCCTTGTTGAAGCGGTGTATCTCATCGACGAACAGGATGGTGCGCTGGCCGACAAGCCGGTTCTTCTCGGCCTGCTGCATGATGGCGCGTATTTCCCGGATGCCGCTGGTCACGGCGGAAAAGTCGATGAAGGCCGCCTTGCTGCGGCGGGCGATGATGCGCGCCAGCGTGGTTTTCCCGACTCCGGGAGGCCCCCAGAAGATCATGGAAGGGACGTTGTCCCCCTCGATGAGCCTGCGCAGCACCTTCCCCCTGCCCAGGAGGTGGCCCTGTCCGAAGAAGCCATCCAGATCGTGCGGGCGCAGGCGCTCGGCGATGGGCTTGGATGCATCGCTGTCAAAAAGGGAGACCTGGTCCATGGCCGGCATCAGATGCGCAGGCTGTCGCGGATATCCGCGATGCGGTTCCTGGTGAACAGAAGGTACGAAATGATCAGCTCGCCCGAATTGAACCAGGATGTGATGTACAGGGGGTCGTAGTTGCAGATGAGGTCCATGTAGTGCATGGCCTCGTCCATGTTCTGCTTGTTGTTCTTGGCGGCTATCTCAGGATAGAGTTCGTACATCGCCTTCAGGTAGTCGCGCACGACATAGACGACGCCCTGCGCTTCATAAATGCGGTTGTCCAGCGTGTAGAAGGGGATGTCCTGGCTGTTGTTGAGCAGCCCCTGGGCATAGCCCAGCACCGTTTCGCCCAGGATGACGTTGAGGGCGGAATACAGGTCGTCGGTGCGGCAGTTGTACACGGCCTTGCCCGCCTTGAGATCCTTCTTGTACTTTTCCGCCTTGGACAGGGCTTTCTTATAGTTGCCTTCGGCGGAAGGCAGCCCAAGGATCCCCCAGCGCTTGGGGCCCATGGACAGGTTGTTCATCCTCGCCTCGTAGAGGTCGTTGTTTTCCCTGTCGTTGGCGCCGAGCTTGGCTATGTTGGTGGAATAGTTGTCGAACAGCATCTTGGTGGCGACATAGCTGCCGAACTGCCGGTAGGCGCGGTTGTCCAGCACCCAGCGGTTGAAGATGATGTCGTTGGTCGTCAGGCCGAAGGTGGAACCCAGCTCGGCTTCAAGCCGGTGCGTCAATGCCGAAAGCAGCTCGACGCCCTTGTCTTCGTCGCTCATGCCCTCGGCAACATTGACCTGGAAGGCAGGGAATTTGACCCGGTCGATGAGCGTGTACAGCTTTTGCGATCCCCAGACGGCAAAAAGGATGCCGAGGAAGAGCAGCACCTGCACGCCGAGCGTGCGGCCGACGATGAGCATGCGCTCCCTGCTGGGTACGGCTTTCTGCAGATTTTGCGTGATATTCATGAGGCTTCCTTTGGGGCATGATGGGTCTTCTTCTCGGGCAGCGCCCCCGCTGCCTTCATAATAAGCATGAAGTGCCGGCCGTCCAGGGCCGGAGGTCCGCTACAGCACCCTGCAGCCGTCTTCGGTGATCACCGCCATATGCTCCCAGCGGGCTCCGCCCCACCCAGGATAGTAGAGCCCGGGCTCTATGGTGACGACCATCCCCGGCTGCAGGATATCGGTGCTGAACGGGCCGAGGCGCGGCCCCTCGTGCGTTTCCAGCCCGACGCCGTGGCCCAGGGAGTGGCAGAAAAACCTGCCGGCCCCGCATGAGGCGAAATACGCTTCGGCGACTTTATGCGCCTCTGCCCCCGTCACTCCGGGACGCAGGAAAGCGATGGCCCTCCGCTGGGCCTCCTGCACGCGGGAAAGCATCTCGGAAAAGCGGGGGGAAGGGGAACCGCCGATCCACC
>CACZQM010000146.1 GCA_902783285.1 uncultured Desulfovibrio sp.
ATGACGAAGACGCCGCCCGGGGCGAGAAGCTCATCGCCGCCGGCACGCGCCTGCGGGCGCAGGAGGTCGGCCTGCTCGCCGCCCTGGGGCAGGCTGAGGTCTGCGTGGCGCGCCGTCCGCGGGTCGCCATCATCTCCACGGGGGACGAAGTCGTGCCCGTGGAGGCCACGCCGGCGCCGGGGCAGGTGCGCGATGTCAATTCCCATACCCTGGCCGCCCTGTGCCGGGAAGCGGACGCCGAGCCGTTTTTTGCCGGGCTGGTGAAGGATGACGCCAGGATGCTGGCGGAGACCGTCGCCCGCGCCCTGGCGGAATGCGACGTCCTGCTCGTTTCCGGCGGCTCATCCGCCGGGATGCGCGATTTCACCGTGGACATCTTCACGTCCCTGCCGGGCAGCAGCCTGCTGGCGCACGGCGCGGCCATCAGCCCCGGCAAGCCGTTCATCCTGGCGCGCGCCGGCGGCAAGTGCCTCATGGGCCTGCCCGGGCACGTGGCCAGCGCCCTGGTCTGCGCGCGCGCCTTCCTGCTGCCGCTGCTGCTGGGGCTCCAGGGCGGGGCGCCCGCCCTGCCGCGGGTGCTGCGGGCTTCATTGAGCCGCCAGATCTCCTCGGCCCAGGGGCGGCGCGATTACATCCGCGTCTGCCTGCGCCGTGAGGGCGGGGGCTGGACAGCCGAGCCGCTGCCCGGGCGCTCGGGGGTCATGTCGGGCATGGTGCGGGCGGACGGCTTCGCCGTGTGCCCCGAGAACAGGGAAGGCCTTTACGAGGGCGAAGAAGTGGATGTGCAGCTGCTGCGCTGAGCAGCGGGAGGACATATGGCAAGACATACCTACCTGGCGATGAAGACGCCCGCAGAGGCGAGGGATATCTGGCTGGAGAACGTCCTCCGGCGCTGCGCCGCGCCCGGCGAGGAGCGCGTCCCCCTGGCGCAGGCCGCGCACCGCGTGCTTTCGCGCCCGGCGGAGGCGCTGCGCTCTTCGCCCGCCTTCCACGGCGCGGCCATGGACGGCATCGCGGTCAGGGCGGAGCAGACGTTCACCGCGTCCATGCGCGACCCCATGACCCTTGAGATCGGCAGGGACGCCTTCTGGGTGAACACCGGCCGCCCCCTCCCCGAGGGGTGCAACGCCGTCATCAAGGTGGAGGACCTGCACCGCGGCCAGGACGAAGGGCACGTGGTCATCGAAAAGGCGGCCTTCCCCTGGCAGCACGTGCGCAAGCTGGGCGAAGACATGGTGGCCACCGAGATCCTCCTCCCCGAAGGGCAGGAGATCGGCCCCTGCGAGATCGGCGCCCTGGCCGCCGGCGGCGTGACCTGGCCGCTCGTCTGGAAGCTGCCGCGCGTCGCCATCATCCCCAGCGGCAGCGAGATCGTTTCCCTCGCGGATGCGCAGGAAGCCGAACTGCGCTCCGGGCAGTCCCTGCCGGAGTTCAATTCCCTGGTCTTTTCGGCCATGCTCCGCGACGCGGGCGCCGTGCCCGTGACCAGGCCCATCGCCCCCGACGATCCCGAAGCCCTGCGCCGGGCGCTCGAAAGCGCCGTGGAGGGCGGGGCTGACCTGGTCATCATGAACGCCGGCTCCTCGGCAGGGAGCCATGACTTCACGGCGGACGTCATCGCCGGCATGGGCGACCTGCTGGTCCACGGCGTCACCGTCATGCCGGGCAAGCCCACCGCGCTGGGCATCGTCAGCGCGGGCGGCCGCACCGTCCCTGTCATCGGCACGCCGGGCTATCCGGTCTCGGCCATCGTGGCCATGGAGGAATTCGTCCTGCCGCTCATCGCGCGCTGGAGGCGGCAGGAGCCGCGCTCCCGGGAGACGGCCGAAGTCGTCCCCTGCAACCCCATCGCGTCCCGCCCGGGCATGGAAGAGCGCGTGCGCGTCAAGCTGGGCATGGTGGGCGGCGCGCTGTACGCGGTGCCGCTCCCCCGCGGGGCGGGCACGGTGACCAGCCTCTCGCGGGCCGACGCCATCATCGCCGTCCCCCGCGACTGCGAGGGCCTCGACGCCGGCGCTCCCGTCACCGCGCAGCTCCTGCGCCCGCGGGCGCAGATCGAGAGCGCGCTGCTCGCCGTGGGCAGCCACGACAACACCCTGGACCTCATCGACAGCATGCTGCGGCGGCGCATGCCCTCCTGCCGCCTGACATCGGCGCACGTGGGCTCCATGGGCGGGCTCTCCGCCATCCGGAAGGGCCAGTGCCATGTGGCCGGCTGCCACCTGCTGGACGAGGAGAGCGGCATCTACAACCGTTCCGCCATGCGCACGCATCTCAAGGGCGTGCCCTCCCTGCTGGTGCACCTGGTGGGCAGGGAGCAGGGGATCATCGTCATGCCCGGCAACCCGAAGCATGTCACCGCCTTTGCCGACCTCGCCCGGGAAGGCGTGACCTTCATCAACCGGCAGAGGGGCAGCGGCACGCGCGTGCTGCTCGACTACGAGCTCAGGAAGAACGGCATCGCCTGGCAGGACATCGCCGGATACCGGGAGGAAGAATACACCCACATGAACGTGGCCGCCGCGGTGCTCTCCGGCAGGGCGGATGCCGGGCTGGGCGTGCGCTCGGCAGCCCAGGCCCTGGGGCTGGATTTCGTGCCCGTGGGCATGGAGGAGTACGACCTCGTCATACCGGCCGTCCACGCCGGGGACTGGAGGATCGCCGCCCTCCTGGACGTGATACGTTCACAGGAATTCAAGGCCGCTGCCGACGCCATGGGCGGCTACGACACGCGGCGCTCGGGCGAGATCGCCTGGGAATACGACGGGAATTGACGCCGGGCAGCGCGCCGGGCGTCCTGACATCAACTTTTAAAACTGAGGATACACGACATGAGCGATTGCAACCATCAGTGCGGCAGCTGCGGGCAGAGCGGCTGCTCCTCACGCACGCAGGAGCAGAACCCCAAGGCGGCCCTGCACAAGCTTTCTTCCGTGAAGAAGGTCATCGGCGTGGTCAGCGGCAAGGGCGGCGTGGGCAAGTCCCTGGTCACCGGCCTTTTGGCCTGCAAGATGCAGGCGAAGGGGCTGCACGCCGCCATCCTGGATGCCGACCTCACCGGCCCTTCCATCCCCAGGCTCTTCGGCCTGCAGGGGCGGGCCTACGGGAATGAAGACGGGCTGCTGCCCGTGCGCACGGCGACGGGCATCGACGTGGTGTCCATGAACCTTCTGCTGGACAACGCCACCGACCCCGTGGTCTGGCGCGGCCCCGTCGTCGCCGGCGTGATCAAGGAATTCTGGTCCGAATTCATCTGGCAGGACGTGGACTTCATGTTCGTGGACATGCCTCCGGGGACCGGCGACGTCCCGCTCACGGTGTACCAGTCGCTGCCCGTGGACGGCATCATCATCGTCACCTCCCCGCAGGAGCTCGTCTCCATGATCGTGGAGAAGGCGCTGAACATGGCCCGGCTGGACAGCCTGAACGTGCCCGTCCTGGGCATCGTGGAGAACATGTCCTACTTTGAATGCCCGGACTGCGGCAAGCGCCACGCCATCTTCGGCGAGAGCCACCTCGAGGAGATCGCCGCCCAGTACGGCATCGCCCACGCGGCGCGCCTGCCCATCGACCCGGCCATCGCCCGCCAGTGCGACGCCGGGAAGATCGAGGAGCTCCCCGCCCCCTGGCTGGACGGCCTGGCCGACGTCATCGCCGCGCTGTAGCAACGCCCGGCAGGGCCGGCATGCGCGCCGTCCGCCCTGCCGGCCCGC
>CACZQM010000147.1 GCA_902783285.1 uncultured Desulfovibrio sp.
GCAGGCCATGGACGGGCAGATCCTCTTCATGCACTGCGCCGAGCCCGTCACCATCCATGCCTTTGCCAGCCTGCTGAAGCTGCACCCGGAACTGTGCCTCAAGGATGCCCTGTATGCCGAAGGCGGCAAGGAAGCCGCCCTCCTGGTGCGCAGCAAGGAGGGGCAGACACGCGTATGGGGCGGCATGAGCCCCCTGCGCTACCTCTTCACTGCGGGCGGGCAGGAAGTGATCCTTCCCAACATCCTCGGCATCGTGCGCAGGCAGGACCGGCCCTGACGCTTGCGCCCGCGGCTCTTTGGCGCTATCCACAGGCAAACGGGAAGAAGGACGCATATGGACCGCGGCTGCATCTACCTTATCTTTGCCACGCTGTTTTTCAGCTCCATGGAAGTCGCCCTCAAATCCATCGTGAACGACTTCCATCCCATGCAGATCAACTTCACGCGGTTCTTCGTGGGAGGCCTGCTCCTGCTGCCCTTCGCCGTCCGGGCCCTGCGCCGGCGGCACATCCGCATCACAGCGTCCGACATCAGGGAATTTGCCCTGCTGGGGTTCATCGGGCTGTTCGCCAGCATGATGCTTTACCAGATGTCCATCCTGTTCATCCCGGCTTCCGTCGTGAGCGTGCTCTTCAGCTGCAATCCGGTGCTGGTGCTGCCTTTCGCCTGGGTCATCCTCCGCTCGGAGAAGCGGCCCGAACATATCGCCGCCCTCGCGCTGGAAGTGGCCGGCGCCCTGTTCATCATCGATCCTTGGAAGACAGGACTGGACCTGACGGGCGTGGCCCTGGTGCTGCTTTCCGCAGCGTTGTTCGCGCTTTACGCCGTGCTGGGGCGCAAAGACTGCGACACCTATTCCGGGCTTGCCGTGACCTGCTTCAGCTGCCTGGCTGCCAGTGCAGAAATGGCCGCTTTCATGGCGCTGAGCCATGTCCCCTGGGTGTCCGGCCTGCTCGAAAAGGCCGGGCTGGGCATGTTCGCGGGAGTGCCCTTTGCAGAAGGATACCGCCTGGGCAACATCGCCGTGGCCGCCTACGTATGCGTGGGCGTGACGGCGGGCGGCTACGCCGCCTTCTTCCTGGGCATGGAGCGCACGTCGCCCATGCATGCCTCGCTGGTGTTCTTTTTCAAGCCTGTCATCGCCCCGCTGCTGGCCATGGCCATCCTGGGTGAACGCGTATCCTGGAACATGTGGGCGGGCATAGGCATCATCCTCCTGGCGTCTGCCGTCTCCATGCTGCCCGCGCTGCGGGCCATGCCGGCGGTGCGCAACGTCATGGAATGGATGCGGCCGCCATCCCTGCGGGGCGGCGCATGACACAGGCTCCTCCTCCAACCGAAAAGGCGGCGCGCGGGCAGGTGCTGCTCATAGCGGCCATCACCGCGGCATGCGTCGCCGCAGACGCCATGCTCTATGTCGTCCTGCCCGTGCACTGGCAGGAGGCCGGGCTCTCATCGCTGTGGCAGGTGGGCATACTGCTTTCGCTCAACCGCCTGGTGCGGCTGCCCATCAACCCCGCTGCCGGCTGGTGCTTCTCCAAGGTGAGCTCCAAGACGCTCATCCTCCTCGCGTGCCTGCTGGCCATCGGCGTATCCTGCGGTTATGTGCTGGCAAGCGGCTTTGCCCTCTGGGCCGGGCTGCGCGCCGCCTGGGGCGTGGCGTGGTCCTTCCTCAAGCTGGGCGGGCTGTTCACCGTCATGGATGCGGCCGACGATTCCAACCGCGGGCGGTTCATGGGGCTCTACACCGGCACCTACCGGCTGGGAAGCCTGGCCGGGATGCTTGGCGGCGGCATAGCGGCGGACATATGGGGGCTGCGCACCGCGTGCGCATGCGGCATCGCCCTGGCCCTGATGGCCTTTGCCCTGGCCGCGCTCAGGCTGCGCAGGGCCTCCCCCGTGCAGAAGCGGGCTGGAAAGGCAAGGCAGCCCTCGGCCTGGAAGGAGCTCGTGCGCTCTGCCCGCTTCATCAGGATCATCGGCAGCTGCCTCATGGTCACGCTCGTCATCGAGGGCTTCCTTGCTGCCACCCTGAGCGCCTACGTGCAGTTCCAGGCGGGCAGCGCCATCACCTTTGCCGGCCTGACCATCGGCTGCGCCGCGGCTGCCGGCGCCGTGCAGTCGCTGCGCTGGTCGTGGAACCCTGTGCTCTCGCCCATGATCGGGCGCATTTTCGACGGCAGCAGCCACCGCGGGAGGCTTTTCGCTGCATGCTGCTGGTGTTCCGCCCTGCTGTTCTTCGCTTCGGCCCTGCGCATGCCGGCCGCTCCCCTGTTCATCCTGCTGCTGGGCATAGAGCTGTGCAGCACGGCGCTGATCACGCTGGGCGACGCCCTTGCCGCAGACCTCGCCTCCGGGACGCAGACGGTGCTGGTGATCACCGCCTACACCTTCGCCTGCGACCTGGGGGCCGCCCTCGGCCCCATGGGCGGCTACGCCGTCATCAACCTCCTGGGCGTGCCCGCGGCCTACGCCGCGGCCGGGGCGCTGCTGGCCGCCATGGCGCTTGCCTGGACGCTCCGGCCGGAAGATCCCGGCGCAGCCTCTCCGGCCACCCCATAGGAAGCAACGGCATGCTTTGCATGATGCCGGGGCGCCCCATGCTCCTTGCCGCCCATCACCTGCTGAGGTCCACGGCAAAAACGGCAGAAGGCGTCCCGATCCCATGGGAGCAATGCAGACGCCCGTTAAATACCTGCTTGCGCTCCCTGCGCAGGATAGTTAAATTCATCCGGCGCAGCGCCGTGATGCCGGAGCCGCGGCGTTGCAGCATCCGGCAAAAACAACAAGGGTCGACATGGAATTCCTCACGCTGGACAAGGGCTCGCTTTCGTGGGAGCCGGAACTTTGCCGCCGCTGGACGGTCCTGGGCAGCGACCTGCGGCAGATGGACCCTTTTGCCTGCACGCCGGCCTGGCAGCTTGCCTTCCACGACGCCTTCTCACCGGAGCAGCGCCTGCTCATCGAACTCAACGGCGCCAGCCTTGTCTCCTTTACGGAATACATCTCCGAGCAGGGCGGGATCTTCCTCCTGCCCATCGAATCCATGTGGTTTTCCGGCTGCCCGGTGCTGGGTCCGCAGGGCCTGCAGCTCATGCGCCGTGCCATGGAGGCCTGCGCGGCAGATCACCGGGGCATCGCGCCGTCGGTGGTGGTGAGCGGGGTGCAGCCCGGCAGCCTGTTCGAGGAAGAACTCTGGCGCAATTTCCACGCCTCGCATGCCTTCAGGGTGTACCCCCTGGCTGAACAGCGTGCCGCTTCCCTCCGCGGAGGGTACGACGGCTACCTCTCCCGCCGTTCGGCCAATCTGCGCAGCAAGCTCAAAAAAGCGCAGCGCAGGGCCGCCGCCAGGGGCATCGCCTTCGAGCGCCATGTCCCCTCCGCGCCGGGGGAGGCCGACGCCCTGTACGCACGCATGCTCGGCGTGGAGCGCCGGAGCTGGAAGGGCATCGGCGAATGCGGCATGGCGGAATCCCCTTCCAAAGAATTCTACCAGGCCATGATCCGCCGCCTGGCGCTCTGCGGGGACGGGCGGGTCATCTTTGCCACCTGCGACGGCACGGACATCGGCTTCGTCTTTGGCGGCATGGCCAGGGCCGTTTACCGCGGGCAGCAGTTCAGCTACGACGCTGCCTGGGCCCCCTTTTCCGTGGGGAACCTGCTCCAGGCCGAGCAGATCCGCTGGCTGTGCGAAGAAAATGCCGTCCGCTACGACATGGGGATGAGCGGAGACCCGCGCATGGCCTATAAGCAGCACTGGGCCGAGCAGATCCTCATGCTGCGCACCTTCATCCTGGCGCCCAGGTAGCCATCCCGCCGGGATGGCTGCTTAACTTGCCAGCCTTCCCTGCATGCGCTACGTTTCCTCCTGCAAGCCTGTCCCGCAAGAAAGCCCCTGCCCCGGGGCCCGCCTTCCCCCCTGCCCCTGCTCCATCCTGCAGCGGCCGCAGGGCGGACCGCCATCCGGGACAGCGCAGGACGGGGCTCTCAAGGAGACGACCATGGAAAACCCGGTGCCGGCATCGACCCCCAAAAACGACAACTGCCCGTGCCCCTTTGGCAAACCATACAACCGCATCATCATCTGCTCCGCCCCTATCGAGGAGACGGGCGCCGATGAGGAGTGGTACACGCAGGACAGGAGCGCCCACCTGGTCACGCGGCAGTTCTGCGCTTTCCACTGCAGAAAGGCCGACGTGCCCAAGCCCGTCATACGCAAGTTTTAGGCACGCTCTGCAACATGCACATAACACTTTGAAACACAACGCATCTTGAAACCTGCGCCCCTCATCGCGTAAGATGGCATCAGCACGAAAGGCAGGAAAGGGCAACTTTAGCTACCGGGGCACACATGAAAGGCAAGATCTTCGTGAGCATCATGCTCATTGCAGCGGCGGGTGCCGGCTGGTGGTGGTGGCAAAACCGCCAGGAGACCGCGCACAAGGTGCATTACCTCACCGAAACGGTCCAGCGCATGACCATACGCAAGACCGTCAATGCCACGGGCGAAGTGGACGCCGTGCAGCTCGTCACGGTCGGCGCCCAGGCTTCGGGGAAGATCATCGAACTGCGCGCCGAGATAGGGCAGCAGGTCAGGAAGGGCGACCTCATCGCCCAGATCGACCCGACCACGCAGAGCAACGCGCTCAACGCGGCGCGCGCCCAGCTCGAGACCTTCAACGCCCAGCTGGAATCCCGCAAAGTGGCCCTCAAGATCGCCCAGACGCGCTATGAACGCGAGCAGCGCCTGCGCAAGAGCGACGCCACCTCCCGCGCCAACCTCGAAGACGCCGAGAACACCCTGGCCGCAGCCAGGGCCAGCGTCAAGGAAATGGAGTCCCAGATCCTCCAGCAGAAGATCTCGGTGAACACGGCCGAGACCAACCTGGGCTATACGCGCATCGTGGCGCCCCTCGACGGCACCGTCGTCGCCGTGCCCGTCAAGCAGGGGCAGACGGTCAACGCCAACCAGACCACGCCCACCATCGCCCAGATCGCAGACCTGACGGACATGGAGATCAAGATCGAGGTCTCCGAAGGCGACATACCCTTCATCAAGCCCGGCCTGCGCGTGCGCTACACGCTGCTCGGGGCCCCCGACAAGCCGTACCATACATCCATCACTTCCATCGACCCCGGCGACAAGACCCTGAGCGATTCCACCAGCACCAGTTCCTCCTCCCTTTCGTCCTCCGCAACCTCCAGCAACAGCGCCGTCTACTACTACGCCAAGGCGCGCGTGCCCAATCCCGACGGCGTGCTGCGCCTGGGCATGACCACGCAGAACGTGATCGAGATCGACAAGGCCGAAAACGTCCTTGCCATCCCCACCATCACCATACAGAGCGGCAGGCGCGGAAAGAAATCCGTGCAGGTCCTCGAAGACGGCAGCCCCGTGGAGCGCGAAGTGGAGACCGGCATCACCAACAACGTCATGACCGAGATCCGTTCCGGACTGGATGAGGGCGACAAGGTCATCGCCAACCAGATGACGCAGAGCGAGCTCAAGGAGAGCATCAACTCCCGCGGGCCGCGCGGACCGCGCCCGCGCTAGGAGGCGGACATGGCAGCCACGCTGGAAGTGCGCGACATCAACAAGTACTATGGCGAAGGGGACAGCCGGGTCCATGTGCTCAAGCATGTGAGCCTGACCATCGACCGCGGCGACTTCGTGGCCATCATCGGGCAGTCCGGTTCCGGCAAGTCCACCCTCATGAACATCCTGGGCTGCCTGGACCAGGCCTCCGACGGCGAATACCTTGTGGACGGCATCCCCACCAGGGAATTCGACGCAGACGACTTTGCCAGGCTGCGCAGCGAAAAATTCGGCTTCATCTTCCAGCGCTACAACCTGCTCACCAGCATGGACGCCCGCGACAACGTGGCCCTGCCGGCCATTTACGCCGGCTCCGGCGTCAAGGAGCGCAACGCGCGGGCCGAAGACCTGCTCGTCAAGCTCGGCCTGGAAGGCAAGACCGGGAACCGCCCCGGCGAGCTTTCGGGCGGGCAGCAGCAGCGCGTTTCCATAGCCAGGGCCATGATGAACGGCGGTGAGATCATCCTGGCCGACGAACCCACGGGAGCGCTGGATTCCAAAAGCGGCGAGAACGTGATGCAGCTGCTCATGCAGCTCCACGGCGAAGGGCATACGCTCATCCTCGTCACGCACGACAGGCACATCGCGGAATACGCCCACCGCATCATCGAGATCAAGGACGGCGAGGTGATCAGCGACGAGCGCCGCAAGCCCCTGCCGGCCAGCGTCCCCGAACCGGGACCGCGCCGCAAGGGCAGCCGCCTTGCCTACCTGAAAAACCAGCTGGGGGAAGCCTTCGGCATGTCCGTGCAGGCCATACTCGCCCACAAGATGCGCTCGCTGCTCACCATGCTGGGCATCATCATCGGCATCGCCTCCGTCGTGTCCGTCGTCGCCCTGGGCCGCGGCTCAGAGCAGAAGATCCTCGCGGGCATCAATGCCATGGGCACCAACACCATAGACATCATGCCCGGCAAAAGCTTCGGCGACCGCAATTCCGCCCGCTACCGCACCCTCACGGTGGATGATTCCGACGCCCTGGCCGAACAGAGCTACGTGGCCAGCGCCACGCCCACGGCCAGCGCCAGCGGCGAGGTCATCTACCGCAGCAAGTCCGCCACGGGCTCCCTTTCCGGCGTGGGCGAGCAGTACTTCAGCGTCAAGGGGCTGGAGCTTGCCCGCGGCCGCCTGCTCAACCGTGAAGACATCGACACGGCGCGCGCCGTGGCCGTGCTGGACGACAATACGGCAACGGAGCTTTTCGGTGCGGGAGAAGACCCCATAGGCGCCGTCATCCTCTTTGCCGGGCATCCCTTCGAGGTCATCGGCGTCACCAAAAAGCCCGCGGCCACCTTCGGCCCGCGCAGCACGCTCACGGTATGGACCCCGTACACCTCGCACATGGCGCGGGTCTCGGGCAGCCGCACCATCTCCTCGATAACCGTGAAGATCGCCGACGGCACCAGCGCCCAGGTGGCGGAAAAGGAAGTGACCCGCCTGCTCAAGTCCCGGCACCGGGGCGTGCAGGACTTCTTCACCATGAACACCGACAGCATACGCCAGACCATGGAGAGCACCACCGCCACCATGCGCCTGCTCATCTCGTGCATCGCCTTCATCTCGCTGCTGGTCGGCGGCATCGGCGTCATGAACATCATGCTCGTTTCGGTGACGGAGCGCACCAAGGAGATCGGCGTGCGCATGGCCATCGGTGCGCGCCAGTTCAACGTGCTCCAGCAGTTCCTCATCGAAGCCGTGCTCATCTGCATCATCGGGGGCATAGCCGGCGTGCTGCTCTCCCTGGGCATAGGCGCGGCATTCACCCTGTTCGTCAAGGACTTTCCCATGTCGTTCTCCACGGCATCCATCGTCCTGGCGCTCACCTGCTCCACCCTCATCGGCGTGATCTTCGGCTACATGCCGGCGCGCCGCGCGTCCATGCTCAACCCCGTGGACGCCCTGGCCCAGGAGTGATCCCATGAAGCGCATCGCCATCCTCCTTTTCTGTGCGGCAGCCGCAGCAGGGTGCGCCGGCAAAGACTATGCCATGCCCCCGCAGCCAGACCTGATGAGCCAGGAACAGGTCGAAGAGGAATGCATCGTCGACCGCGAATGGTGGAAGCAGTACCGCGACCCCGGGCTTGACAGCTGCATCGCCCTCGCCCTGGAGCGCAACATCGACCTGGCCCGCAGCGCCATCACCGTGAACAAGGCGCTGTACCGTGCGCACCAGCTCGGCGCCGAGCTCGTCCCTGGCTTCTCCGCCTCCGCCAGCGCAGGATCCCGCAAGCAGCTGGACAGCGGCGCCTCCACGCGCTCCTACTCTGCATCCTTCGGCCTTTCCTACGAGATCGACCTCTGGGGCAAGCTGCGCAACGCCGCCTCCGCCCAGGAATGGGAACACCGCGCCACGGGATACGACCGCGAAGCCGCGCGCCTGGCCCTGCTCAACAGCGTGGCCAACACCTGGCACGGCATGGCCTACACGCGCGAGGCCATCGACCTGAGCAAAAAGACGCTCGCCTCCTATCAAAAGATCAGCGCCATCATGCGGGAACAGTACCAGTCGGGCAAGAGCAGCCGGCTCGATGCCGACCAGGCCGCCCAGAGCGTGCTCGCCCAGCGCGCCTCCATCCTTTCGCTGGAAGAGCAGCTGGCCCAGCAGACGCAGATCCTGCGCGACCTGCTCGACCTGCGCCCGGCCGACAGCCTGCCTGCCGTGCCTCCCCTGCTCTCGTCCGTGCCCCTGCCCGCCGTGGACCTGGAAGTCCCTGTTTCGGCCCTTGGCCTCCGCCCCGACCTCCAGGCAGCGGAATCCCGCGTCATGGGGTCCTTCCGCAGCTGGAACGCTTCGCGCGCATCGCTGTATCCCACGGTGACCATCGGCGGCACGCTGGGCGCATCCTCCAATTCCCAGTCCTCACTGTTCAAGACCCCGTTCCTCAACGGGCTCGTCACCCTCAACCTGCCCTTCCTCGACTGGAACCGCGTGCAGTGGGACGTGCGCATCTCCAGGGAATCCTTCGAAGACGCCAAGCTCGCCTTCCGCAAGGCGCTCACCACCGCCCTCAACGAAGTGGACCGCTACCACGGCGACTATGTCCGCGCCCGCAGCCAGCTGGAGCTAGCACAGGCCAAGCACGAGACCGACAGGCGCATCGAAGGCTTCCGCCGCGCGCGCTACAACGAAGGGGCCGAAGACCTGAAGTTCTGGCTCGAGGCCATCAACGCCAGCCACAACTCGGAAATGTCCGCCCTGAACGCCAAGTACAGTGCCATCTCGGCGGCCAACGCCCTTTTCGAGGCCCAGGCCGCGCGGCTCAGCCGCAAGCCCGCTCCCCGGTGAGCCCTTCCGCCCGTTCCTCCTCCGGCGGCGCACCCTGCGGGATCCTTGCAGGGGAACGGCACGGCCCCGGCGTCCGCCGCAGGGGATGCCCTGTCCCCCCCATCAGCATCTGCTCCCGGACATATTAAATTTTATCATAACGATATTAAATTCATCACTGTTCAAAAAGCAAAAAAACTGTAAACTATTATTCATAGTTTTCTGATAAAATTTAATATTCGTCTGGCGGGTGAGCCATGAGGAACATTAAAAAATATCACAAACAATACTTCCTGCCTCCGGAACGCTGCCTTGACTGGGCCGAAAAAGACTGCATCACAAGCGCTCCTTCCTGGTGCTCCGTAGACCTGCGCGACGGCAACCAGGCGCTGAGCACGCCCATGTCGCTGGAAGAAAAGCTGGAATTTTTCGGCATGCTCGTGCGCATCGGCTTCAAGGAGATCGAAGTAGGCTTCCCTGCCGCTTCCGAAACAGAGTACTGCTTCCTCCGCGCACTCATCGACCGCGCCCTCATCCCGCCGGATGTCACGGTGCAGGTGCTCACGCAGGCCAGGGAGCATATCATCCGCCGCACCTTCGAGGCCGTGGACGGCGCGCCCAGGGCGGTCATCCATCTGTACAACTCGATCTCCGTGGCCCAGCGCGAACAGGTATTCAAAAAAGACAGGCGCCAGGTCCTCGGGCTCGCCGTGGACGGCGCCCACCTGCTGGACGAACTGGCGCGCAGCACCGACGGGAACTTCGTCTTTGAGTACAGCCCCGAAAGCTTCCACGGCGCCGAAATGGACTACGCCCTGGAAGTGTGCAACGCCGTGATCGGCGCGTGGAAGCCGCAGCCCGGGCGCAAGGCCATCATCAACCTCCCCTCCACCGTGGAATCCGCCATGCCCCATGTCTTTGCCTCGCAGGTGGAATACATGAGCAGGCATCTCGACCGGCGTGACGCCGTCATCCTGAGCGTCCATCCGCACAACGACCGCGGGTGCGGCGTCGGGGCGGCGGAGATGAGCGTGCTGGCCGGCGCCGAGCGCATCGAAGGCACGCTGTTCGGCAACGGCGAGCGCACGGGCAACGCGGATATCGTCACCCTGGCCCTGAACCTCTACACCCACGGCGTCGACCCCGGCCTGGACTTTTCCGACCTCCCGGAGATCCGCCGGACCTATTCACGGCTGACGGGCATGCACGTGCCGGAACGCCAGCCCTATGCCGGAGACCTCGTGTTCTCCGCGTTTTCCGGTTCGCACCAGGACGCCATCGCCAAGGGCATGGCCTGGCGCGAAAACAAGGGCCTGGAAGAGTGGACGGTCCCTTACCTGCCCATCGATCCCGCAGACGTGGGCCGCACCTACGATTCCGACGTCATCCGCATCAACAGCCAGTCCGGCAAAGGCGGCATCAGCTACATCCTCAAGCAGAACTTCTCCATCGTCCTGCCCGAAAAAATGCGCGAGGAGGTGGGATACGCCATCAAGCAGGTCTCAGACGAAAAGCACGGGGAGCTCACAGCGCAGAACGTCTATGACATCTTTGCCGAAAAATACCTGTCCTACACCCCCTGCTTCACCATGACCGACTGCCAGTTCCACCAGGCGGACGGCATCATCGCCGAAGCGGTCATCGCCCAGGGCGGCGAAAGGATCCTGGTCAGCGCAAACGGCAACGGCCGGCTCGACGCCGTGAGCAACATCATCAAGCAGTATTTCGGCATCAGCTACGAACTGAACGCCTACGAGGAATACGCGCTCTCCTCAGGATCCTCGGCCAAGGCCATGACCTTCGTCAGCATCATCCACAACGGCACGGCCTACTGGGGCGCCGGATCGGACGAAGACATCATCACATCATCCATCCAGGCCCTGGTCGTTGCCGTGAACAAACTGCCGCATCTCGGGAACTGCTCACCGCGCAACGACGAACGCCTGATAGCCATGCAAAACTACATCCAGGCGAACTACCAGACGGTGACCCTGGAATCCCTGGCTGCGCAGTTCCATCTTTCCACACCCTACGTATCCAAATACATACGCGAAAAATCCGGGAGCACCTTTGTGCAGATGGTCGCCGCCGTGCGCATGAAAAAGGCCAAGACCCTGCTCAAGAACGGCGACATGACCGTGGAGAACATCTCCTATGCCGTCGGCTACCCCAGCGTCGAGCATTTTTCACGCGTCTTCAAAAAGAGCTTCGGCATAACGCCCATCCAGTTCCGCAACCGGAGCAAAGGACGGCTCTGAAGCGGGGGAAAGCCAGGCCTGCCCGCCCAGGCTGGCCCCCCCCATGAACAGGCAGGAAAGGGAAGGGCTGTCATGCAATGCGGCATGGCAGCCTTTCCCGTCTTCCTTTCTGATGCTCAAAACTCCCCGGGCACTTTGAAGATCCCCAGGGATGCGTCCATGCCGGCGGCAGGGCTCCCTGCAAGCCCCTCACACCGCGCCCTTGGCACGGGCGTAATCGCGGATGGCCCTTTCGATGGTGAACTCCGGCCGGAAGCCGAATTCCGTGCGCAGGGGCGAATCGTCGAAATCCACGGCATAGGGATTGGACGAGGCTGCGCCTTCTGCATAGGTGACGGCAACATGCGGAAAGACCTTCCGCGCTGCTTCGGCCACCTGGCGCACGGTGAGCAGCTCGCCGCAGGCGGTGTAGAAGCGCCTGGACGCCGCGGGCGCGTTCCAAACCAGCAGGGCGGCACGCACAAGGTCGTGCACGTAGATCCAGTCCCCTTTCTCCTCCGGGTTGGTGATGCGCACAGGCCCGCCGGCAAGGAACCTGTCTATCAGCCCGTTGGTGTACAGGGTGGTCATGCCGCGGGAGCGATGCGGCCCCCAGACCCATGTGGGGCGCAGCCCCCGGCAGTCGATGCCATGGGTCCTGGCATACCAGCAGCACAAGAGCTCGCTGGCCATCTTGCTCAGCCCGTAGATGTTGGAGGGGCCGAGCGGACCGTCGTCAGGAACGGGCTCGGGCGCGTCCTGCCGGTACACGGCGCTCGAGCTCATGTAAAAGACCTTCCTGATGCCGACGGCGGCGCAGGCATCCAGGATGATCTGCGTGGAACGGAAATTCACCTGCAGTGCGGCAGGCGGATCCTCTTCGCTCGGTCCGCCCATGATGGCGGCAAGGTGCATCACGGCGTCCGCGCCGCTGGTGACCACGGCGCGGTACATGTCCGCCTCGGAGCCCGCGTCTCCCCGCACGTAGGTGATCCTGCCCCGCACGGGCTCCAGGAGCTCCGGTTCCGGGACGTTATCGAAAACGACGACTTCATCCCCCTGCCCCAGCAGGGCCTTTGCCATCTGCGATCCGATGAAGCCTGCGCCTCCGGTAAGGAGTATCTTCATGACGCCCTCCTGCGTGTCCGTGTTGCTTTTGCGGGAACAGGATAGGCTTTTGGGCGCCTCCGCGCAACCTGCTGCCGCGGCGGGAGCCGGTCGTTCCGGATGCGCATGCAGGCACAGGGCGGCAAAAAGCCCCGTACAAAGGCGGGGCTCCGCGTTTCAAACCGCAAGGGGAGCTACTTCTCCGGCAGCCCGGGATGGTCGCTGCCCTTCGCGCCGGCAGGCGGGACGTTGACCACCCTGGGCGGCATATTGCCGTTGGGCGAGGGCTTCACCTCGAGCAGGGAAGCCCAGTCGGGGCAGCCGGGCGCCAGCTTGCGCAGCGGGCGCAGGTCACGCCCCTTGAGCTGGGGGGAATCTGCCGCGTAGCGGAAGGAACGGTGGATCTGCGTCCAGGGGGCCTTGTCCTTCTTGACGCAGTAGGCTTCGTCGCCCGACATGGGGTTGACGAACTCCCATACGACCTCGCCCTGCGGGGTCACTTCAAAAAGGTGACCGTTGTTGGTGGACGTGATGTGCCAGTTGCCGTTGGGCAGCTTTTGCGCCGCGCTCTGGTAGTCGGAATAGAAGCTGTTGGGATCGGCCGTCTTGAACTGCCAGACGATCTTCCCGCCCGTGAAGGTGCCGTCGCGCTCGATCTCGTAGGCGGCGCTGTAGTTGGTGCTGGGACGCTTGGTGCCGTTGTCGAAGATGCTGACATTGCCGTTGGGCAGCCAGTTGCAGTCGTGCGAGCCAAAGAGTATCTGGTCGCCGTTGCGCGAGTATCCCTGCGTTTTCCTGCCGCCGCCCCAGGCATAGGGGTTGCCCCAGCGCCATACCATCTTCCGGGTCTTGCGGTCGATGATGTACATTTCTCCCCAGTCGCGGGAATTCACCAGGTATTCATCGGTATGCGGGTTGTAGCGCACGGAATTCCAGTGCGTCCAGTCCGGCCCGGCGAAGTAGGCAGGCATGTAACCGAAGGGCAGGTGGAAATTGGGATCGAACTGGTCCCTGCCCGTGCCGATGTTGTCCCTGACATGGTATTCCCAGACGATCTCCCCCTTGGGATCCACTTCGATGATGGCGTCGGGCCACACGCCTTCCAGCACCTTGCCGTCAGGGTATTTGAAGCCGTCCTTATAGACCGTCGGGTCCTTGGGATCGCGCCCCTTGGCGATCATCTCCTCCCAGGGCATATGTTCCCAGATGAGCAGGGCCGTATTGCCGTTGGGCAGCCTGTCGAAGCCGTGATGCGCGATGCGCCCCTTGTCGCGGATGGTGAATTCCCACACCACGTTGCCGTCCCAGTCGTATTCGCGCAGCGTGCCGTGCCAGCCGCCGAAGGTCACTGGCGCTCCCGGCCCCTGCTCGGCGCGCAGGAGGTTGCCATTGGGCAGGAGCTCGGCCATGAAGGCCTGCCGCCCATGGTCCCACTGGTGTACGATGTTGCCCTGCAAGTCGATGAGGTAGGTCTTGGTGCCGCCCAGGTGGTTGGTATAGAGCACGTAGCCGCCGTAAGATCTTTCCTTCTGGTAGTGCAGCACGCCCAGCGGGCCGCAGATGGCCTCGTAGGCGGCAGAGGGCGCGGGCGCGGAGAGCAAAGCCGCAAGGACCGCTCCGGACAGGAACGCAGTGAGCTTTTTCATGATCTTCCTCCTTGGACAGGGAAAAGGCTCGCGGGCAAAAAGACGTTATCCAGGATGGGTCAAAAAAGGGACGGCGTCAACAGGGGCAGGGAGTTCCCATGGGCAGGCAGGACCCCGCAGCCATGGATCCTCGCGGCACCAGCAGCAGGACCGCCGGCAAAGGCCGGCGGCCGGCCGTTTGGTCCCTGCTTTCCTGATGCAGCTCCAGGCCCCGCTCCCC
>CACZQM010000148.1 GCA_902783285.1 uncultured Desulfovibrio sp.
GACACGCTGCCTCCCCTTCCTGCTGACCCGGGCGACCGCAACCGCACGAGCCCGTTCGCCTTCGTGGGGAACAGGTTCGAATTCCGCGCCCTCGGATCGTCCATGTCGGCCGCCGATCCTCTCGTTGTCCTGAACGCCATGATGGCGGAATCCCTCGATTTCGCGGCAACGTTCCTCGAAGACGAACTCCGCAAGGGATCGACCAATCTTGGCGAAGCCGTGCAAAAGTTCATCGAGCACGTCATGGAGGAAGACGGCGCCGTCATCTTCAACGGCAATGGCTATTCCGAGATATGGCAGAACGAGGCCGTCCGCCGCGGACTGCCGAATTATCCGGCGACGCCCGACACCGTGCAGGTCTATCTGCAGGCTCCGGTCGTTGACATGTGCGAGAAATATCACATCTTCTCCCGACAGGAACTCAAAGCCAGGCACGACATCCAGCTCGAACAGTACATTAAGACCGTGCACACGGAATGCAGCCTTGCCATCCGCATGGCGCGCACGCAGGTATACCCCGCAGCCGTGCGCTACCGCCAGGAACTCGCTTCTTCCATTGCGGCTTGCGCGGATCTGTACATACCCGCGGAGAAAACGAGCCTGGAAGAACTCTCCGTCATGATCCACAGCTTTGAATCCGCGCTCCGCGCCCTGGAAGCCTGCGAACGCGGCGTCGACTGGTCACCCGAGGAAGACCATCTTGAAGCCAGCGCCCGGGCATGCCTTGAGCGGATCATCCCGGCCCTCGAAACATTGCGGCGCTGGGCCGACAGCCTGGAAACGATGGTCGCTGAGGATCTCTGGCCGCTTCCCAGCTACCAGGAGATCCTTTTCATGAAATAAGGTGCACGGCCTTGCCGCCATCACCAAACACAAGGAGTGTCAGCATGCGCATCCTCGTCATCGGTTCCGGGGGACGCGAACACGCGCTCACCTGGAAGCTCAGGCAGTGCAGAGGCGTCGAGCAGATCTATGTTGCCCCGGGCAATGGCGGAACGGCGGGCATCGCCACCAATATCCCCATTGCCGTCAGCGACATAGACGCCCTGGTCTCCTTCGCCAGGGAAAAGTCCATCGATCTCGTGGTGCCCGGGCCCGAGCTTCCCCTCACCTTGGGCGTCGTGGATGCCATGGTCTCCGCCGGGATCCCATGCTTCGGACCCAGCGCAGCGTGTGCCAGGCTCGAAGGCAGCAAATCCTACGCCAAGGAAGTCATGGCGGCTGCCGGCGTGCCCACGGCGGCTGCCGGCGTATTCACCGATCTTGGATCCGCCAGGCGGTTCGCCGCTGAACACGGTGCGCCTCTTGTGGTGAAGGCGGACGGGCTGGCCTCCGGCAAAGGCGTCATCGTGGCCATGACGCAAGCCGAGGTGGATGACGCCCTTGCCCTCATGTTCCAGGAAAATGCCTTCGGCAGCGCCTCGAGCAAGGTGGTCATCGAAGAATTCCTCCGCGGAGAAGAAGTCTCCCTGCTGTGCTTCTGCGACGGAGAAAGGGCGCTCCCCCTGCCTTCCGCCCAGGATCACAAGGCGGTATTCGACGGCGATGCCGGACCGAATACCGGCGGCATGGGGGCATACAGCCCGGCCCCTGTCCTTCCAGACAGCGAGCTGGGATCCATGGCCGACATCACCGTCCGGCCCATTCTGGCGGAAATGGCCCGCCGGGGCACGCCCTTCAAGGGCATCCTCTACGCCGGGCTGATGATGACGGATGACGGTCCCAAGGTGCTGGAATACAATGTGCGCTTTGGCGACCCTGAATGCCAGCCGCTGCTGATGCGCCTCAGGAGCGACCTGGCCGGGCTGATGCTGGCCTGTGCAAAGGGCGACCTCCGTGGACAGGACCTGGACATAGACAGCCGTTCCGCCCTTGGCGTGGTGCTGGCGGCAAAGGGCTATCCCGGCCCGTACCCCAAGGGGATGCCGGTCATGGGCATCGCCGGGGCCATGGAGGAGGAAGATGTCGCCGTGTTCCAGGCCGGGACGCGCATGGAAGGAAGCTCCGTCGTTTCCAGCGGCGGGCGCGTGCTCTGCGTGACGGCCCTTGGCAAAGACCTGCTCGATGCCCAGTCCCGCGCCTATCGCGCCATGCGGAAGATCTCCATGGAAGACAGCCAGTACCGGCACGACATCGGTCTGAAAGGCCTGCGGCGCCTGGGGCTTGCGTAAGCGCTCCACCGTCCCATGGGCAGGACCGCCTGCTAAGGAGGCAGCATGACACAGGTAGCCATATTCATCGGATCGGCTTCGGATGCTCCCGTCGTGGATGGCTGCGCCGATGTGCTGAAGAAGCTGGGGATATCTTTCCGCTATACGATAACATCGGCGCACCGCACGCCGGAACGCACGGAAGCGCTGATGGAGCAGCTCGAGGCCGAAGGCTGCCAGGTCTACATCTGCGCAGCAGGCATGGCCGCCCATCTGGCAGGTGCCGTCGCCGCCCGCACGGTGCGTCCTGTCATCGGCATCCCGGTGGCGGGTTCGAGCATCGGAGGCCTGGATGCGCTTTATGCGACCGTGCAGATGCCGCCGGGGTTCCCTGTCGCCACCGTGGCGCTCAACGGAGCGAAAAATGCCGCCTGGCTTGCCGCCCAGATCCTGGCGCTGCACGATGAACGCATCGCTGATCTCATCCGCAAAGAGCGGGAAGGCTACAAGGCGGCGGTGGAAAAAGCGGCGGCAGAACTCGAAGCCAGGTTCCGCATCTAGCCGGAGATGCTCTGTGAGCAGCCCGCCCCTTCCTGAAATGCAGGCCTGAAAGAAAACGCATCATGAAGATGCGCAGGCCGCATCAGGCCGGCCCATGTGCCATGGCAAGATCCCACGGAGACCTTGCCGGCGTCGTTCCCTGAAGAGCAGGATCACCGGGGGAATGCCGTTGCGGCATCCCAAAACGGAAACAACCCTTTAATCGTACCTGGAGGAAAGAATGGACGCAGGCATGAAAAACACCGCGAAAGAACGGATGCAGGGACATTGCCGGGTCTGCCCCCAATGCGATGGCCGCGCTTGCTCAGGCGAAGTGCCCGGCATGGGCGGGCTCGGTTCCGGTTCTTCCTTCCGCGCCAATATCGAAGCCCTTGCCCGGGTGCGCCTTGCCATGCGCTGCCTGCATGATGCGGCGCAACCGGACACCTCGACGGAGATCCTCGGCCTTAAGCTTTCCATGCCGGTCATGGCGGCTCCCATAGGCGGCGTGTCCTTCAACATGGGTGCGGCCCCGCAAAATCCCGTCGATGAACAAGCCTACGCCGAAGCTGTCATCTGCGGATCAAAAGACGCCGGGATCATCGGATGCGGTGGCGACGGCGTAGGGGCGCTCATACCCGAGAGCGCTTTTGCGGCCATACGCCTGGCCGGAGGCTGGGGGATCCCCTTCATCAAGCCATGGGAAGGCGATTTCCTCTGGCAGCGCCTTGAATCCGCCTGCGCCACAGGGTGCAGCATCGTCGGCATGGACGTCGATGCGGCCGGGCTGGTGACGCTGCGCCTCCAGGGCCGGCCGGTATCCCCCAAAAATCCTTCCGAACTTGCCGCCATAGCCCGCTTTGTCCATGAGCATGGCGCCAAGTTCATGATCAAGGGCGTCATGACTGCCGGCGATGCCGTCACTGCCGCTGAATCCGGCGTGGATGCCATCGTGGTCTCCAACCATGGAGGCAGGGTGCTCGACGGCACGCCGGGAACGGCAGAAGTGCTGCCGGGCATTGCCGACGCCCTGGAAGGCCGCCTTCCCGTGCTTGCCGACGGCGGTGTCCGCTCCGGCACCGACGTGCTGAAAATGCTGGCGCTTGGCGCCAGGGCCGTGCTCATCGGGCGGCCGTTCTCCATAGCGGCCATAGGCGGCGGCAGGGAGGGCGTGGCGGCCTTCGTGGCGGGCATCAAGGCAAATCTCACTTCCGCCATGGCCCTGACCGGCTGCTGGGACACCGCTTCCATCAGCCGGGACATCCTGGCGTAGGCTGAAGCCCGGGACAGCATGACCATCGTCCTCCTTTACCTGCTGTGCGGTGCCATTGCCGGCTTCCTTTCCGGACTCATCGGCATCGGCGGAGGGCTGGTGGTCGTGCCGCTGCTCAACATGATCTTCAGGCTGCAGGGGGATATCGCACCAGAGATGGTCATGCATGTCGCCGTCGCCACGTCGCTTTCGAGCATCCTCTTCACGGCCGTTTCCAGCACGCGGGCCCATGCCCGGCGCAAGTCCGTGCTCTGGGGCTATGTCAGGGGGCTTGCCCCGTCGATCGTGCTTGGAACACTGTGCGCCGCCTGGCTCGCCTCCCGCATGTCCACGCATGGGCTGCGCGTCTTCTTCGTTGTTTTCCTGGCATGCATCGCCACGCAGATGCTCCTTGATCTCTACCCCCGCCCCCGTACGGCCATGCCAGGCCGGATGACGCTGGCGGCGGCAGGGTTCGCCATAGGCGGCGTATCCAGCCTCGTCGGGCTTGGCGGAGGCAGCATGTCCGTGCCGTTCCTGCGCTGGTGCGGTGTCGCCATGCGCCAGGCCGTGGGCACGTCCGCGGCCATGAGCTGGCCCATCGCCGTTTCCGGCACCCTGGGATTCCTTGCCGCCGGATGGAACGCTTCTCCTCTTCCGTCCTGGTCTCTTGGGTATGTGTATCTCCCTGCCACCCTTGGCATAGCCTGTTCGAGCGTGCTGTTCGCTCCTGCCGGGGCCCGCCTCGCGCACGCCATGCCAGTGCCAGCCCTCCGGCGCTTCTTCGCCGTCTTCCTCTATGTGACGGCATGCGAGATGCTGTGGAACACGGTAAAGGCTGCATCATGATAGTCGGGATAGGTCTGGACATCACCGCGCTGCCGCGCATCGCCAGCATCCTTGAACGGTGGGGGGAGCGCTTTCTCCAGAGGATATTGACGGAAAAGGAACGCGCCGCCCTGCCCCCGGGGCAAGGGCGCAGGACAGCCTGGGTCGCAGGACGCTTCGCCGCCAAGGAAGCCGCCTCCAAGGCCCTTGGCACGGGTTTTTCCGGAGGAGTGGAGATGCGCGATATCGAGATCCTGACCATGGAAGGGGGCGCTCCGCGCATGATCCTGCACGGCGGCGCCGAGGCAAGGGCGCGCGCCCTTGGAGCGCGCAGCGTCCATGTTTCCATCAGCCATGAAAAAGACATGGCCTGTGCCGTTGCCATACTGGAAAACGGAAAGTGAGGGATGGTGATGTTCACGGATGTGCCGACCCCTGAAGAGATGGCTTGCTGTGATGCCGAAGCCCTAGCCTTGGGCTTTCCCGAAGATGCGCTCATGGAGAACGCTGCATGTGCGGCCATGGCCTGCCTCCGCCGCCGCATCCCGTCCTGCGCATGCGGTCTCCGGGGCATGCGCGTGCTGCTGCTTGCCGGCGGAGGCAACAACGGCGGGGATGCCTTCTGCATGGCGCGGCATTTTTATGACGCCGGCGCCCTGCCCGCCGTCGTCCTTTCCCGCCCTCCTGCTGCGGGAGGCGCTGCAGCCCGGTGGCTGGACGTGTTGCGCAGGATGCCTGTCCCCATCGTCCCGGCCGGGGAATGGCTCGGCGGGACCGCGCAGCTCTTAGACGGCATGCGTCCGGACCTTATCGTTGACGGGCTCATGGGAACGGGCCTCCGGGGGCAGCTCAGGGAAACGGAATGCCGGATCATCAGGAAGGCCCTGGAATGGAAACGGCTTGGGGCGCATGTTTTTGCCATAGACATCCCTTCCGGCATGAACGGCATGAGCGGACGTCCGAGCCCCATAGCCTTGGCGGCGGATGCCACTGCCGCCTTCCATGCGCCGAAGCCGGGCCTGCTCATGCCGGATGCCGCTGCCTTCACGGGCATCCTGGAGGTATGCTCCATCGGCATGCCCCGTGCGGCAGCGGCCAGGGCACGGGCCTCATTCCGCACATGGCTCCTTCCCGATCAGGAACGGAGCGCCGCCTCGGGATCCTGGCTGGTATGCCGCGGAGCGGCCTCACCCGGATCCGGGGATGACCTCCTGGCACGCTCTGCGTGCGCAGCCCCTGCGCCTTCCCATAAGGGCGAAGCGGGGAAGGTCCTTGTCATCGGAGGATGCCGGGCCTATGCAGGAGCGCCCTGCCTCTCGGCCCTGGGGGCATTCAGGGCAGGCGCAGGGCTCGTCACCGTCGCCGGGCCAGACCCCGTGCCTGCTGCGCTGCGTGCTGCATGCCCGGCTGCCATCTCCGCCGTACTCCCGGACCAGAGCGGCGGGAAAGGCTGGCTGGCTTCAGATGCAGATGTCCTCTTGCCGGCCATGCTCCGCGCCGATGCCGTCGTCCTCGGACCAGGACTCGGACGCGGAGGAGAAGAGGAGCGGCTGGTGGAACTGCTGGTATCCGCTCCGGAAAGACCGCCGATGGTCATCGACGCCGACGCGCTTTTTGCAATGGGCAGGCGGCCGGAAGCGCTGCGCCATCTTCAAGCAGGGGATATCCTGACCCCCCATCCCGGAGAGGCGGCGGCACTGCTCGGCAGCTCATCCCGCGAGGTCCAGGCGGACCGCACCGGCGCTTTGCTCCGCCTGACAGGGCTCTGTCCTTCCGTATGCGTCCTCAAGGGGGAAGGCACGCTTATCGGCAGGCGGGGCGAAGCTTCTGTCATCTCGCCATGGCGCGTGCCCCAGCTTGCCGTAGCCGGTTCAGGCGATGTGCTTTCCGGGATCGCCGCCGCCCTTCTGGCGCAGCACAGGGACGCCGTCGAAGCAGCGGCGATCGCCGTATGGACGCATGCCCTCGCCGGGATGCGCATCGCGCCCTCCTTCCCCATGCGCGGCAATACCCCCCAGGACATTGCGGATGCCGTTCCCCATGCCCTGGCTGCCGCATGCGCATGACGGAGGCCCGGATGGAAACGACTTTTTTCCTGAAAAGCCCGGAAGATACCATGCTGCTTGGCAGGATGCTCGCACAGGCCATGTGCGCTGGCCATGTGGACCGCCTCTATCTCCGCGCTCCTCTTGGCGGCGGCAAAACCACGCTGGCCCGCGGATTTGCAGCCGCATTGCCCGGCGGGGAGGGGGCAGAGGTCGCCAGCCCCAGCTTCACGCTGTGCAACGAGTACCCCACGATCCCCTGCCTGGTGCATGCCGACCTCTACCGCCTTCCCGAACATTCCCGCCTGCCGGAAGAAGTGGAGGATGCGCTAGAAGGAGGCGGCATGCTCCTGCTGGAATGGCCGGAGCGCCTGCAGGAAGATTCCCTCGACCGGGAAAGGCTGGAGCTGAGTCTGGAGCCATGCAGGACAAGCGGCGGCAAATATCTGGACAAGGAAAATAAAACATGCGAAACAGTCAGGGCGGCGACGCTTCGCGCGTATGGTGATAATGCGGAAGCGCTTGCAGGCAGGCTGCTGCCGGAATTATGCAGGCGCTTTAGCGGCTGACGCAGATCTTCGCCGGAATCCCGTTCCTTTAAGGAAGTCCTATGCGAATTCTCGTTCAAAAATTTGGGGGGTCGTCGGTAGCGGACCTCGAATGCATGAAGAAGGTGCGTGCCAAAGTGCTTGCCGCGCATCAGGAAGGCTATAAAGTGGTGGTCGTGCTGTCTGCGCGTTACGGCCAGACGAACAACCTCCTGGAGCGCGCCTACCAATGGTCTGATGAGCCGGATCCGGCTGAGCTCGATGTCCTCCTCACGACAGGGGAACAGGAGTCCGTCGCGCTTTTCACCATGCTCCTGCGCGATGCCGGAGTGAAGGCGCGGTCGTTCCTTGGTTTTCAGATCCCCATCATCACGGACGGATCCCACGGCAATGCGCGCATAGACAGCATCAGCGCCGACAAGCTGCGCAGCGCCTTTGAGACTTACGACGTCCTTGTCATAGCCGGTTTCCAGGGCATGACGGCCGACATGCGCCTCACCACCCTGGGCCGCGGAGGTTCCGACACGTCCGCCGTGGCCGTTGCCGCCGCCTTGGGCGACGGCACCATCTGCGACATCTACACGGATGTCAACGGCGTCTACACGACCGATCCCCGCATGTGCAAAGACGCCCACAAAATAGACCGCATAAGCTACGATGAAATGCTTGAGCTGGCCTCCATGGGCGCCAAGGTCCTGCAGATACGTTCCGTTGAATTCGCCGAGAAATACAATGTCCCTGTCCGCGTGCGCTCCACGTTTACGGATGATCCCGGCACGCTGGTCACCAAGGAGGATCACATGATGGAATCCGTGCTCGTTTCGGGCATCGCTTTTGACAAGGATCAGGCAAGGGTAACGCTGTGCGACGTGCAGGACCGCCCCGGATCGGCCGCGAGCATCTTCAGCCCGCTGGGCAAGGCCGGGATCGTGGTGGACATGATCATTCAGACCGCCAGCCGCAACGGCGTCACCGACATAGCCTTCACCGTATCGCGCAAGGACCTCGGACGCGCCCTGGACGTGCTCCAAAAGGCCGGCCCGGAATGCAGCCACATCGAAAATGCCTCCAACATGGCCAAAGTTTCTGTGGTGGGCGTGGGCATGCGCAATCACAGCGGCGCCGCCAGCCGCGTATTCGACGCCCTGTACAAGGCAGGCGTCAACCTCATCATGATCAGCACATCAGAGGTGAAGATCTCCTGCCTCGTGGCGGAATCCGACCTTGAAATGGCGGTCAACGTGCTGCACAAAGAATTTGAACTGTGATCCCCGGATCATTCTGCCCGTATGACTGCGGAAAGGCGGGGGCTCTCCCGCCTTTCCGCGTTTCCGTGAAAAAGGCGCAAGCAGCATGAGCATGAATATCCCCATCCCTCTTGCCACGGTCCTCCTGCTCATTGGCTCCAACGTCTTCATGACGTATGCTTGGTATGGACATCTGCGCCACCAGTCCATGACCTTCATCGGGGCCATCGTCATCAGCTGGGGCATAGCCTTTTTCGAGTACTGCCTCCAGGTCCCGGCCAACCGCATCGGATACGGCTATTTTTCCGCGGCGGAGCTCAAGACCATCCAGGAAGTCATCTCCCTCACCGTCTTCGGCCTGTTTTCCACCTTTTTCCTCGGTGAGAGCCTGGGCTGGAACCATGCCATAGGATTTGCCCTCATCGTTGCCGGGGCTTTTTTCGTCTTCAAAGGATGAGGCGCATGATCCCCGGCGCGTTGCAGCTGCAGCGGTAAAGAATGTTTTATGACGTAGCCTTGTGCTCCCCGCCGTATTCCACGCTCACCTATTCCGCACCTTCGGGCTTTGACGGATTTGGCTGGGCCCCGGGGATGCGGGTCGCCGTGCCCCTGGGGACCGCAGTCCGCTGCGGTGTCATCCTTTCCGTGAAGGAAGCATGCCCGCTGCCTTCGGCGGACATGATCCGCCCCATGACATGGCCGCTCGAAAGGGAAGCGCTGCTTTCCGAAAGCTACATGCGCATGGTGGAGGCGGTCGCCTTGCGGTCATGCACCACGCCTGGACGCATCCTGGGGAATATCCTGCCGCAGGGGCTCCGCATGACCGAACGCCTGCGGGTGCGGGAATTCCCCGGCGGAGGCGAAGCCGGGAGAAAACCGCGCGTACTCTCATTGGGCGCCGTCGCCGGCTTGGATCCGGAACCGGGGAAATGTCTCGCCCGGAAATACCTCGATGGCCGTGCGGACCTGCTCCGGATGGCCGAAGATCCCGCGGACACGGAACTATGCTCCCTGGCATGCGATCCCCCCTGGCCGGTCCGCCCCCGCGCGGCCAGGCAGCGTGAGATCCTCGACTGGCTCATGCAGCACGGGGCCGCATCCAGAAAACGCCTGCGCGAAGCGCTGCCGGGAAGCTCTCCGGCTTTGACGGCCCTGGTGGCTGCCGGGCTCGTGGCGGTCCAGGCGCAGCGGCAGGACCCGGATGAAAGCGAACCCGAAGAAAAGCTGGTCCTTCCTCCAGATCCCCCCTTCCCCCTTTCTTCGTCCCAGCGTGAAGCTCTGGACATGCTGACCGGCGGGATGGCGGCCTTGTCGCGCGGCGAGCATGTCCCGCCTGCGCATTTGCTTTTTGGCGTCACCGGCAGCGGAAAAACCGCCGTGTACCTTGAGCTTGCCCGTGCCTGCCTGGAATCCGGCAGGTCCGCACTGCTGCTTGCGCCGGAAGTCGCCATAGCCCTCAAGCTGAAGCTCGATGCGGAAAAGCGTTTTCCCGGGATGCCCGTGCATCTCTACCATGGCTATCAGGGACCGGTACGCCGGGAAAGCATGTTCAGGCGGCTGGCCGCCGCCCGGGAGCCATGCCTTGCCGTAGGGACGCGGTCTGCCGTTTTCCTCCCCCTGCGCAGCATAGGCGCCATCATCCTGGATGAAGAGCACGACGCCTCGTTCAAGCAGGAGGAAAGGGTGCCCTACCATGCGAAGGAAGTCGCGTGGGAAAGGGCGAAGAGGGACAGGGCCATCCTTGTGCTGGGCTCGGCCACGCCCGACATCAAGACCTTTTACGCCGCCATGCAGGGAAGCATGCCCCTGGCCAGCATGGAAAACCGTGTCGGGGGAGGGCGGCTGCCGCAGATAGACCTGGTCGACATCAAGGGCTGCCCTGCTTCCAAGCTGCTTTCCCCGGCGGCATCGGATGCCCTGCGGGAAACGGTCCGCCGCGGCGAGCAGGCCGTCATCCTGCTCAATCGCCGCGGGTATTCTCCGGTCATGTACTGCCTGGACTGCGGGACGCCTGCGCGATGCCCTTCCTGTGATGTCGCCATGACCTATCACAAAAAGCGTGAGCAGCTCGTCTGCCATTACTGCGGGCATACGCGTCCGTGGCCCTCTCCCTGCGAACGCTGCGGAGGCCTGAATTTCCTGCCCATGGGGGAAGGCACGGAACAGCTGGAAGAAAAACTCGCCGCCGAGGAACTGGCGGGGATCCTCCCGCCAGGCGGAAAGATCCTGCGGCTCGACAGGGACAGCGTGAGCCGGCAGGGGCACATGGAAGAGATACTGGCTTCCTTTGCCCGGCAGGAGGGGCAGGTGCTGGTCGGCACGCAGATGCTTTCCAAGGGGCATCACTTCCCCAATGTCACGCTGGCGCTGGTGGCGGACGGCGACATGGGGCTGAACCTCCCGGACTATCGCGCTGCAGAGCGTACGTTCCAGCTTCTCGTGCAGTCAGCGGGCAGGGCAGGACGCGGAGAAAAGCCCGGGAGGGTGCTCATCCAGTCGCGCGACACCAGCCATTACTGCTGGCAGTATGTGAGCAGGGGAGACTACCGGGGGTTTTACGAGCATGAACTCGAGATCCGCCGCCGGAGGAAGTATCCGCCCTTTGTCAAGCTGGCGCTCATCAGGTTCTCCTGGCCGTGGAACTGGCCTGCAGGCAAGGCTGGATCAGAAAAGTTCGCCGCAGAACTGCGCCGTATCGGACGGGGCATGGGCTGCATCGTGCTGGGACCGGCGCCGGCACCCATCGCCAGGATGCAGGGACGCGTGCGCAGCCAGTGCCTCATCAAGGCGGATGCCTGGAGCAGCATACGCGCGGCCTATCTGCAGTCCCTGCAGATACTGGGGGCGGTCCCCAGGGAACTGCACATATCGCTGGATCTCGATCCCGTGAGCATGCTCTGACGGGATCCGTGACAGGACGGCGTGCGCCTAAACGCGCATGAACGGCGTTGCCGTTTTGAGCAGCGCCTCATGGAGCATGGGGCGCAGCTTCTTCGCCACGGGTCCGGGGACGCCGCCGCCCACGGGACTTCCGCCATAGCGGGTGACGGCGACGCATTCCGGCGTGGTCCCGAACACCAGTATCTCCGATGCTGTTTTCAGCTGCCCTTCCGTGATGTCCGCATGCATGACGGGCATGAAGGAAGACGCGATCTCTTCTGCCAGGATGGCCGTCGTCCCTGGCAGGGCGCAGCGGAATTCCGGGATGAGCAGCCTTCCCCGGCCGTCCACCATGCCCACATTGGCGACCGCAGCTTCGGCAAGGAATCCCTGTTCATCAAAGGAAAACGTCATGCTGACCCCGAGGCTGCCGGCCTCCCTGGCCATCATGGCGTTCGCCAGGTAGTTGGTGGATTTGATCTGGGCGATCCACGGCTGTTTTGCCGGAACGGAGCTCCGTGCAGCGGAAATGCCCTTTTCCCAGAAGGATCCAGGCAGGGGAGTCCCCTTTGTAGCGACCATGTAAAGGCTTGACACGGGGCATTCCCCGGGATCGACGCCCAGCCCGCCGCAGCCTCTGCCAAGCAGGATCTTCAGCCCTCCGTAAGGCTCGCCGCCGGCCTTGGCCACGGCAAGCGCCGTTTCCCGGAGTTCTTCCCATGGGCAAGGCGGAGCAAGGGAAAGCCTTTCTGCCGAATGCATCATGCGTTCCATATGGGCGTCGAGCTGCACGATGGCGCCGTTGCGGAACGCCAAGCTTTCAAACACGGCATCCCCCCGGTGGACCATATGGTCATCCAGGGGGACGAGGAGATGGCGCGGATCACGGCAGATGCCGCCCATGCGGTGCTCGAAAAAGGCCGTCACGTTTCCGACGCCTCTCCTGGGGAGCCGCATAAGCTTTTCCTGCCATTCTTCACTGCTGAGCACGGGAATGTCCATATTTCCTCCCTTGGAGGCACATCGCCCGCCCCCTGCCGGGGAAAACAGCCTATTGCGGGAATCCCTTATTGAGCTCCATGCGGAATTTCCGTGACAGCCTGAAAACGACGACCCTGCGGGAAGGCAGCGTGATGGTCTCTTCCGTCTGGGGGTTGCGGCCCTTCCGGGCGTCTTTGCCATAGGCTTCAAACTTGCCGAAGCCGCTGAGCAGAAGGGTGTTGCTGTCCTTGATGGCTTTTTTCATGAGGGCGAGCAGATCTTCGACGATATTTTTCACCTCGCCCCGGTTCAATTCAAGATTCTGGCTGTATATGGTCTCGACGATGTCGGCTTTGGTGAGGGACTTGTTCATCCTTTCCTCCTGATGGCGAAAACGCCGGATCTATTCCTGGATGGCACGGGAGATCTTCGCCGCCATCTCCTGCATGGCTTCAGCACTGGGATAAGGGCTTTGATGCCACAGTTCCAGCCCGTCGCCTTCATAGCGGGGGATGATGTGCCAGTGGATGTGGAAAACAGACTGCCCTGCGGCGATCCCGTTGTTCTGGAGCACATTGACGCCTTTGGCGCCCGTGGCAGCAACAAGGGCCCCTGCGATCTTTTGAACGGCGGCGCACACGGCCGGGGCCAGTTCGCACGGGAAATCCAGGATGTCCTTGAAGTGCTTCTTGGGGATGACCAGCGTATGGCCGGGATTCACAGGGGAGAGATCAAGGAATGCCGCGACGTTTTCGTCTTCGTACACTTTGGCAGAGGGTATCCTGCCGTCAGCGATGCGGCAGAAAACACAGTCTTCGGCTTGCATAGGAAAAACCTCCGGGGACACCCGTGATTTTACGGTGGAAAAGCCTTTTCTTTCTATAATTAACCGATTAGAACATCAAGAACTTTTCGGGGATGTATGCAAAAATGGACGCGCCTTGTCAGGGCGCGCCGGGAGTGGGCATGGCAGATTCCATTTCGTTTCCTGTGGGCGCACGCAGCAGGCAGGCGGCACGCATCGTGCCTGTTTTCCTCCCCTTCCGGGGATGCCCGTGCCGTTGCGTCTATTGCGCCCAGGACAAGCAGACGGGGGCGGAAGGCGCGCGTGGGATCACCCGGACGCTCCGGGGAGCCGCAGCCGCCGTCGAAAGCCAGCCCCACCCCTGCGAACTCGCTTTCTACGGGGGGACATTCACTGCCATGCCCGGGAATGACCGCCGCGCCTGCCTGGACCTTTTGCTGTCCCTGCGGGAAAAGGGGCTCGTGTCGGCGGCGCGCTGCTCCACCAGGCCGGACGCGCTCGGCGGCAGCGCCCTTTCCGAACTGCGCTCAGGCGGGATCGATCTTGTGGAGCTCGGCATCCAGAGCTTCTCCAGCGCAGCACTGTCTGCTTCCCGCAGGGGATACGACCGCCGCACGGCCCTGGAAGGATGCCGGGCCGTGCAGGAAAGCGGCCTGGGGCTCGGCATCCAGCTTTTGCCCGGCATGCCGGGATGCGGACCGGAGATCTTCCTGGAAGACGTGCGCACGGCACTGGCCCTGCATCCCGACTGCATGCGGTTCTATCCCTGCCTTGTGCCCGAAGGCACGGTCCTGGCCGGATGGCTTGCCGAGGGCATCTATGCCCCGTGGTCGCTGGAGGAGACGGTCTCCGTCCTGGGCAGGGCCCTGGATCTCGCCTGGCAGGCAGGCGTGCCGGTCATCCGCCTTTCCGTGGCGCCGGAATCCGCCTTTGACGCTGCCGTGCTCGCCGGTCCAAGGCATCCCGCCCTGGGGGCGCTCATACAGGCCGAAGCCCTGCTGCAGGCTGTTGAAAGGGCGGCCGCTTCCCTCGGACGCCCCCCCCGGCAGATCATCCTCCCGCGCTTTTGCCAGGGTTTCCTGTATGGCGACCATGGCGTCCTGCGCACCCGCTGGGGATCCCTTGGGCTCGGTCCCGGGCGGATCTCCTACCACGATGGCGGCATGGCGGTCCTTTCATGAAGCACAGCCGGCCGCTATCCCCTTGACGCCTGCATTTTTTTAAGTATTTTTCTGCTCCTGCGCGGAAACGCGCATACATCTCCTCCAGGGGCATTCCATGGGTAAAGACCTTATCATCGTAGAATCACCCGCCAAAGTAAAAACGATCAAAAAATTCCTCGGGAACAAGTATTCCGTGCATGCCAGCGTCGGGCATATCCGCGACTTGCCCACGCACGAGATAGGCGTGGACGAAGAACATGGGTTCGCCCCGCACTATGTGACCATCAAAGGCAAGGAGAAGGTCGTCAGGGACCTGCAGGAAGCTGCGCAGGGATCCGACACCGTGTATCTCGCTCCCGACCCTGACCGGGAGGGCGAGGCGATCGCCTGGCACATCGCCCAGGTGCTGAAAAACAAAGCCAAGGCCATCAAGCGGATCCAGTTCAACGAGATCACGGCCCGCGCGGTCAAGAACGCCCTGGAACATCCCCACGAGATCGACGACAACCTTTTTTGCGCCCAGCAGGCACGCCGCGTCCTCGACAGGCTGGTGGGCTACAAGATCTCGCCCCTGCTCTGGAAGACCGTCAAGCGGGGCATCTCCGCGGGCAGGGTGCAGTCTGTCGCGCTGCGCCTCATCGTGGAGCGCGAGGAAGAACGCCAGGCCTTCGTGCCCCAGGAATACTGGTCGTTCAAGGCGCTGCTCTCCGTGGCCGGGCCGCCTGCGTTCACGGCTGAACTGGCAGCGGTCGATCCGTCCTTCGCGAGCTCCGTCCCCGCCTTCTCCCGGGAAGGCAGCGCCGGCAAAAAGGTCCTCGTCCCCTGCAAAGAGGCTGCAGATGCTCTCGAAGAAGCCACGAAAGGCCCCTTCAAGGTCGAAAAGATCGAAGGAAAGGAACGCTCCCGCAGCCCTCTTCCGCCCTTCACCACGTCCACGCTCCAGCAGACGGCGAACCAGAGGCTCGGCTTCACGGCCAAGCGGACCATGTCCACCGCCCAGAAACTCTACGAGGGCGTGGAGCTCGGCGAGCGGGGCACGACGGCGCTCATCACCTATATGCGGACGGACTCCGTGCGCATCGCCGAAGAAGCCAAAGCCGCCGCCGCCGCGTACATAGGCGAGAACTTCGGCGAGAAGTACCTTGCCCATGGAAAAGCCGGGCGTTCGTTCCGCGGCAAGGACAGCGCGCAGGACGCACACGAAGCCGTACGCCCTGTGGATGTCCGCCTCACGCCGCAGGACGTCAAGCCTTACCTCACGCAGGAGCAGTTCAGGCTTTACGACCTGATATGGCGCCGTTTCCTGGCTTCACAGATGGCATCCGCGGCGTTTTTTGACACGCTGGCAACGCTTTCCTGCGGTCCCGGACTGTGGAAGGCAAAAGGCGAGCGGCTCCTCTTCCCCGGATGGCTGGCGGTCATGGCAAAGGGCGCCGACGAAGAGGAAAAGGAACTCCCCCCCATGGAGCAGGGGGACCTGGCGACCCTTGTCAAGCTGGAAAAGGAGCAGAAATTCACGCAGCCGCCGGCGCGATATACTGAGGCTTCCCTTGTCAGGGAGCTGGAGGAACTGGGCATCGGGCGCCCTTCGACGTATGCCACCATCATTTCCACCATCCAGGACAGGGAATATGTCCGCCTTGAGGACAAGCATTTCGTGCCGACGGACCTGGGCAATGTCGTATGCAGCCAGCTGCGCAGCCATTTCGCCAAGCTGATGGACGTCGGGTTCACCGCCGGGATGGAAAGCAGCCTCGACAAGATCGCCGAAGGCAAGCTCGGCTGGGTGGATGTGATGGAGGATTTCACCAGGGATTTCAATCCCGCGCTTGCAGCGGCCGCAAAAAACATGACCAGGGTGAAAGAAGGCGTGTCCACGGATGTCGCCTGCCCCCAATGCGGACGCCCGATGACCGTCAAATTCGGCAGGAGCGGAGAATTCCTGGCATGCACCGGATATCCCGAGTGCAAGTACACGACGAATTTCACCCGCGACGAAAAAGGGACGGTCATCCCTGTGGAACGCCCCAGGGAAGAATGGAAGAAGATGGGCGTCTGCCCCAAATGCGGCGGCGATGTCGTCCTTAAAAAGTCGCATACCGGGAGCCGCTTCCTCAGCTGCGCCCGATACCCGGAATGCGATTATGCAGCGCCCTTCTCCACGGGCGTTTCGTGCCCCAAATGCGGCAAGGGCACACTTGTCGAGAAAAGCTCGAAGCGAGGCAAGATCTTTTACTCCTGCGACCGGTTCCCCCAATGCGATTACGCCGTATGGGACTGGCCCGTCGCCAAGGCCTGCCCCCTCTGCGGCTCCCCCATCCTCGTCGTCAAGCAGGCAAGAGGGCGCGGACGGCGTCTTGCCTGCCCCAATGCTTCATGCCGCTTCTCCCAGGAGATAGCCGAGGAATAGCCTCCGGTCCGACCGGCTCCCTGTCATGACCGGACGGGCATCTCGCCGGCATAGCGGATGCCGTCCAGGTCCACGCTGACAGCTATCGCATGCGCTTCGACGCCCAGGCTTACGGCCCGGCGCAGTTCCTGCGCGTACGCAGGATCGATATGTCCGGCGGCTGTGAAGCACCGCGCGTCCGTCCTCTGCACCACGAACAGCATCGCCGCCCTGTCCCCCCGCCCACGGATGGCTGCAAGCTCGCGCAGATGCCTGGCACCGCGCGTCGTGACGGCGTCCGGGAAAGCCGCCTCGCCGTCCTCCACCAGGGTCACGTTCTTGCATTCCACCCACAGGGGAGGGAGCCCGCCTCCGGAAAAGCAGGCGTCTATCCTGCTCTCCCCGCAGGGGACCTCGCGCCTGAGCAGGCTGTAAGGCGCCGTCCAGGGGAGCAGTCCGCGTTCGAACATCGGCGCAAGCAGCCGGTTGGGAACGGCCGTGTTCACGCCCACCCACGTGCCGGATGCCGTGCCTGCCCCCATGGCCTCCAGCGTCCATTTGAGCCTCCGCCCCTGTCCCTCCGCAGGAGAGAGCAGGACGGGGGCGCCTTCATGCAGGAGCCCGAGCATCGTCCCTGTGTTGTTGGTGTGGACGGCGACCTCTTCCCCATCCAGCTCGGCATAGACGAAGAAGCGCTTTTCCCTCCTCAGGAAACGGCCCACCCGGCATCCGCCGGGAAAGGCCAGCAAAAGCCGGTCATTCTCCAATTTACAGCCACCGTTGAAAATGATATGTTTCATGCAGTTATTTTTCTTTTTTCTTCCACTGTCAACGAGGATGTGAACCATGAAATTTGCTGACCGCATGAAAAGCATCTACCCTTCAGCCACCATGGCCATCAACACGAAGACCATGGAGCTGAAAGCGCAGGGCATCAAGGTCATCAGCCTTGCCGTGGGCGAACCTGATGCCGAAGTGCCCATGCATATCAGGGAAGCCGCCAAAAAAGCCATAGACGAAAACTTTTCAAAGTACACGCCGGTAAACAGCATCCCTGAATTCCGCCAGGCCGTCTGCCATTACTACATGAGGCAGTACGGCGTGCAGGCCGCGCCTGAAAACGTCATCATCACCAACGGCGGCAAGCAGTCGCTCGTTGACACGATGCTCGTCCTGCTCAACGAAGGGGACGATGTCCTCCTGCCCTGCCCCTACTGGACCAGCTACCCTGACATGATACGCATAGCCGGGGCCAATCCCGTCCTCGTCCCGTCCTCTTCGTCCACGGGCTTCCATATCAGCGTGGCCGACCTGGATAAGGCCCTGACCCCGAAGACGCGCATGCTCATCATGAACACGCCTTCGAACCCCACCGGCGCGGCCTATTCACAGGATGAACTGGATGCCATGCTCCAGTGGTGCCTCGACCACGGCGTCTTCGTCATTGCCGACGAGATCTATGACCAGCTCGTCTACGACGGCAAGCCTGCAAGCTGCTCCATGTGGTGGCAGCAGCATCCCGATAAGGTCGCCGTGCTCAACGGCCTTTCCAAGGCTTTTGCCATGCCCGGCTGGCGCGTTGGCTACACCCTTGCCCACGCGGACCTCATCAAGCAATGCTCCAAGCTCCAGGGCCAGGTGACCTCGCACATCTGCTCCATCGCCCAGAAGGCCGGCGTCGCCGCCCTCGATGGTCCGTACGACAGCATCGAGGACATGCGCCAGTCGTTCATCCGCCGCCGCGACCTGGCCATGGCGGAGATCTCCACCTGGCCCGGCGTCGTCTGCTGCAAGCCCGCAGGCGCCTTCTACCTCTTCCCCGATGTCAGCGGCCTCTTTTCCGCTGAAATGCCCGATGCCACCGCCGTATGCACGCGGCTGCTCGAAAAAGGCCGCGTAGCCTGCGTCCCCGGTGAAGCCTTCGGCGACCCCCGGTGCATACGCCTTTCCTACGCCGTTGCCGACGACGTCCTCCTTGAGGCCCTTCGGCGCATGAAGGAAGCCCTTTATCAAAAATAACAACGGCCCTTCTCATCAACAGCATAGGAGTTCTACCATGAGCAATGCCAAGCTTGACTGGTCACATGCCTGGACAGGCGTCCAGGAAAACGCCCGCGACGCCGCCCCCTTCATCGAGAAACTGCGCGCCGAGCTCCCTGTCCTCCCCTTCCTGGGGCTCCCCTTCGCCGAGGAACTCATCGCGGAGCTTGAACGCCATGAATCCTTCCTCCGCAGCTTCAAGCACATGCTCCTGCTCGGCATAGGCGGATCCGCCCTTGGCCCGCGCGCCCTCCAGCGCGCCTTCGCCCCCGCCCAGGACAGGCCCGGCTGCAACGGCCCCTGGCTCTGGATCGCTGACAATGTCCAGACGGACTGGCTTGCCGATGCTTTTGACAAACTGCCGCCCGAAGAGACCATCGTCGTGGTCATCAGCAAATCCGGCGGGACCATCGAGACCATGGCGCAGTATCTCCTTGTCCTGCCCTGGCTCCAGGAGAAACTTCCCGGCAGCTGGCGCGACCATCTATTCATGATCACGGACCTCCACAAGGGTTTCCTGCGCGAAGAGGCGGAAAAGTATTCCATCCGTTCCCTGCCCGTGCCTGACAACCTCGGTGGCCGTTATTCCGTGCTTTCCGCTGTCGGTCTCGTTCCGGCTGTTTTCCTGGGCATGGACTGGAGAGGGCTTTTGCAGGGCGCCCTTTCCGTGGGCCGCCCGCTTGCCCAGTCGCCCGCTTCCCTCCCCGGGCATCCTGCTTGGAAACTCGCCACCTGGGCATGGAACATGTCGCAGGCCGGCAAGAGCCAGCTGATCTATTTCTGCTACATCCCCTCCTGGTCCACCTTCGGCCCCTGGTTCTGCCAGCTCTGGGCGGAAAGCCTCGGGAAGAACGGCAGGGGCACGATGCCCATCCCCGCTACAGGCGTCACCGACCAGCATTCCCTGCTGCAGATGTTCCTCGACGGGCCAAAGGACAAGGCCTGCCTCTTTGTTTCCTCGCCCGCCGACACGTCCAGCCTGCCCATGCCTGCATCCCTCCCTTCCAAATGGACGTATCTGGAAGGCCATGCCTTCGGTGACATCCTCGACGCGGAGACCCTGGCGACCCGTGCGACCCTCGCCCAGAAAGGCGTCCCCACGGTGCATCTGGATATGCCCGACGGCAGCGCCTTCTACGCCGGCAAGATGATGATGCTCATGGAGGCGGCCACGATCTTCACCGGCTGGCTCCTGGACATCAACCCTGTCGACCAGCCCGCCGTTGAAACAGGCAAGCAGCTTGCCCGCGCCCGCCTGGGCATGCCCGGGACGGAAGAGGACGCCGGCCGCCTCGCCGCCTTCACCGGGATCCCGCCTGTCACCCAGGATTTCTGACCGGCCTGTCCCCGGCGCCTGTGCCGTACCAGGGCGCCGGGGACTTTTCTTCCCGGATCAACGCCTTTCCCTTTTGGACCTCCATGGATGAGACCTCTCACAAACAAGACGGGACCAGGCTGCCATTCAATCTGGCACGCCTGTTTTCCTATGTTTCCCTGGTGCTCATCCTCATATCCAGCGTCATACTCGCATTCTTCATAGGGCGGACCATCATATCCAACGTGCTGTCCGGGCAGCAGGAATATGCCCTGCTGCTCGCTGACAACATGAACAGGCAGATCTTCCGCAAGTTCACCGTGCCCGTCGCCTACGCTTCGGGACGCGTGGCTTTGAGCGATCCTGCGCAGTACAAGCTGCTCGACGATGTCATCAAGTCCCAGCTCCACGGCCTCCAGCTTGAGTCCGTACGCCTTTTCGACAGCAGCAACACCGTCCTTTATTCCACCATTGCCAGCGAAGTCCGCCGCACCGACCTCGCCACAGAGGGGGTCGGCCTCGTTTACCAGGGCAAAAGCCATCATTTCGACATCCTTTCCTCCATCCCCTATGTAAGGGCCGTGGTCACACCTGTGATCAAGGATGGCACGTTCCTCCTCCGCACGGTATTCCCCCTCACCGTCGATACGGATTTCAAAAGCGTCCGCTTCATGGGCAATCCCGACATGGTGCTCGGGGTCCTGGAGATCGTCCAGGACATGACCCCCCAGTTCCGCATCGCCATCCGCGCGCAGCACCTCATCCTCGGGGCCTTCCTCCTTTCCACTCTGGTGCTTTTCTTCCTCCTCAATTTCGTCGCCCGCAAGGCGGAACGCAGCCTGAGCAGGAGGATAGAGCACAACAGGATGCTCGAGACCCAGCTCCATCAATCCGAAAAGCTCGCCAGCATGGGTCGCATGGTGGCCTCCATAGCGCATGAGATACGCAACCCGCTGGGGATCATCCGCTCCACGTCCGAATTCCTCGTCCGCAGGAACAAGGACAGCGATCAAACGACCCGGTCCATGCTCTCTGCCATCTACGATGAATCCTGCCGCCTGAGCGTCACCGTCAACGATTTCCTTGACTACGCACGCCCCAGGGAGCCCAGGCGTGAGCCCATAGCCGTGCGCGACGTCATCGCCAAGATACTCGCATTCATGGGCAACCAGTTTGAAAGCAGCGGTGTGGCCATCCATCTTGATGTCCCCCAGGACCTCATCGTCAACGCCGATCCCGACCTGCTCCGCGGCGCTTTCATCAACATCCTCATCAATGCGCAGCAATCCATCGACGGGAACGGCGACATCTACATCAGCAGCGCCCTCTCTCCCGACGGTCAGATCCTCGTGTCCTTCCGCGATACAGGTCCGGGCTTCAGCCCGGACGCGCTGAAGAAGGCCGGTGATCCCTTTTTTACGACGAAAGACCATGGCACCGGCCTTGGCCTCCCCATCGTGCAATCCATCATACAGTCCCACGGCGGAAGCCTGCGCCTGGACAACGCACCCGAAGGCGGTGCGCTGATCACCCTGAGCTTCCCCCGCCCCCCTGATGCTGACCAAGGAAGCAAGCCATGAGCGACAGTTCCAGGATTCTGGTCATTGACGACGAAAAGAATTACCTCCTGATCATGGAGGCCATGCTCAAAGATGCCGGGTACGAAGTCACTTCCCTCAACGACCCGGAACTTGCGCTTTATTACCTGGACGAATCCGAGGTCGACGTCGTCATCACCGACATGAAGATGCCCAAGCTCACCGGCAAGGAAGTCCTGCAGCGCATCAAAAAATCCTGGCCGGACATACCGGTGCTCATCATGACGGCGTTCGGCAGCATAGAAAGCGCCGTCGACGCCATGCGCTACGGCGCCTTTGACTACCTGACCAAGCCCTTTGCCAATGATGAGCTGCTCCTGACCGTGCATAATGCCGTCGAGCTTTCACGCTCCCACAAGCAGTACAAACTCCTCCAGGAATCCTTGGAAGACCGCTATAAGCTGCATCATATCATCGGCAAGTCCAAAGCCATCCGTGACACCCTTTCCATCGTGGACAGGGTGGCGCAAAGCAAATCCACGGTTCTCATCACCGGCGAATCCGGCACGGGAAAAGAACTTGTCGCCAAAGCCATCCATTTCAGTTCCCCGCGGAAGGAAGGCCCCTTCGTTTCCGTCAACTGCATGGCATTCAACGCCGGAGTGCTCGAGAGCGAGCTCTTCGGCCACGAAAAAGGTTCCTTCACCGGTGCTGTCGCAACACGCCGCGGACGCTTCGAGCAGGCAGACCACGGCACGCTCTTCCTCGACGAGATCGGAGAATTGAGTTCCGATCTCCAGGTAAAGCTCCTCCGCGTGCTTCAGGAACGCGTTTTTGAACGCGTCGGCGGCACCGACCCCATAAACGTCGATATCCGCATCGTCGCCGCTACCAACAAAAACCTTTCCAAGATGGTGGAGGAGGGCACCTTCCGCGAAGATCTCTTCTACCGTCTCAATGTGGTCCAGATCCCGCTCCCCCCCCTGCGTGAGCGCCGTGAAGACATCCCGCTGCTCATCGCCCATTTTGCAGACAAGATCTCCAAAGAGAACAACATCTCCCTGAAAAGCTTTTCCATGGAAGCCCAGAATTACCTCTGCAGTTACGAATGGCCCGGGAACATCCGCCAGCTGCAGAATATCCTCGAACGGTGCATGGTCATGGTCCCCGGAGACATCATCAACGTCGATGACCTCCCTCTTGAGATACGCGATGAAGAATCCCAGTTCAAAAGCGTGGTTGACCTTCTTCCCGTTGAACTCAATCTTGCCGACAC
>CACZQM010000149.1 GCA_902783285.1 uncultured Desulfovibrio sp.
AGATCCATGGTGCTGACGACCGCTGCATGCGCTCCCCATTCCTCCATGAGCTCCGGCAGGAAGCGCACCGCCTGCACCTGGGACGCAAGGAGCATGTAGGCGATATGGATCTCCAGATGCACCGCAGCCCGTTTTTTGCGCACTGCCTGCAAAAGGCGCACGGACCGGTCCAGCTTCTCAAAGGAGATGCCTGCCCGTGCGGAACCCGTGGCCGCGTCCGTGCCGCTGAGGGAAAAGGCGATGACGTCGATGCCGCTCTCCACGATCTTCTCCGCCACGGCTTCATCCATGACCATCCCGCACGTCGTCGTGGAAACACGGCAGCCCGCGCGCCGGGCCAGCTCTGCAAGATCAAAGAAATGCGGATTGAGGAACGGTTCGCCCCAGCCCTGCAGGTGCACGCGCTCCGCGCAGCGCAATGCCGGCCACAGCGAGGCAAACGTCTCCAGGGACATATCCCTGCTTTTCCAGCATGGGGCATCCACGGTATGGGGGCAATACGAACATCTGCCCATGCAGCGCGAGGAGACCTCCACCTGGATGCATTCCAGGCTGCGAGGGCGCACCAGGTCGCGGAGCGACTCCATGATCCCCGGCTCCCGCAATCCGGTGAAAGCCTTTTCTGCTTCGGGTGAAAGCCTGTTCATGCGAGGCTCCAGCTTGTTTCCTTGTGCGGCATGAGCACGCGGGCGCCCCACTTTTTCTTGAAAAAGGCGATGCCTTCATCGATCCCGAGCCCGAGATTGAGGGACCTCTGCCCTCTCTCTGCGGCTCCGGCGGCAAGCGCATGCAGCAGGGCGTCGCCCGTGCCGGGGGGGCTGTCCCTGCGCCGGAAGGCGAACATGTAAAAGGCGGTCTCAAGCGCGCTGTGATCGCCTACGGCGATGCCTTCCAGCCGCCCTCCCTGGCTCCTGGCCGCATAGAGGATGGCGAGGGGGGCGTTCTGGACATAAGCGCCCACATGGCTGAAGATATGGCGCGTTCCGGAATCCAGGCGCTTTTCCATCAAATAGCGGTGGACGAGCTCCTCGCATTCCTCCGACCATGCCTCCCGGCTGATGCAGACTTCGCGCTCCGCCCTGCGCAGCATGTTCCGCAGCTTCTGGCCGGGGACGTGCGGCAGGTCGATCACATGCCAGGAATCGGACGTTACGGAAGCCCGTGGCGGGGCCGTAGCCGGGACCAGCGTGGAAAGCACGGTGATCCGCTGCATTTTCGGCACCGTCAGGGCCACGGCAAGGGCCCTTTCCACCTTCTGGGCAAAGCCCGGCTGCCCTTCTTCGCCCCGGAGCGGAAAGGCCGTGAGGACGATGTCGCTGTCCGAGACCCAGGCGGCGAATCCGCCGCACTCGCAAAGCCGCCGCCCGGAGACAGCCCTGACATAGGCGGGGATCTGCTCGGGGACAAGGGCGCCGGCCTCCATGCCGGCAAGGAGGGAAGCCGGACCCGTGCCGGCGGATGCCTGCATGGCGGGCGCAGCGGCCCCGGCAGGCCGCACGGGTGCCTCTTTCCCTCCAGCAGGGAGGGCATGGGGATCTCCCTGCATCACATCCTCGGCATCCGGATGCAGCCAGGCGGAAAAGCGGTGCCGCCATGTGGGCAGGACGCGGGACACGGTGAAGCCGTCCTCCGCGAGCATGCGCCGCAGATTGAGCATGTGCGCAGTCCCCAGGAAGACTGCTGTGCCCCCCCGCTCCACATAAGGCCGCATGCGCTCGCGGAAGCGCTGGTCGCGCATGCCGATGATGGTCCCGGTGCGCGTGGGGAATTCCGCGCTGGTCCCCATCATGCCGGACAGGTCGCCTGCGAGGTAGCGGGAGCGGTTGGAACGCATCATCCGCGGCCACGAAGCGCAGTTCTGCAGGAACCTGACGACACGCTCCAGCGGTGCGGACTCCAGAGAGGCGATCTGCTCCGCAATGCTTTCCAGTCCCATGACCGCCTTGCCCATGTCCAGGGCGGTGTTCCACACCTCCAGGTCCACAGACTGCTTCCAGCCGTTCCTTTCCAGAAAGGCCGTCCATGCTGCAAAAAAGGCATACCAGTGGCGGCAGCCGAACAATATGCTGCGCAGGTCTATCCTTTCCTTCTGCTCCATCCCCGCAAGGCGCGCCCAAAAGCCCCGCGGACCCCAGACCATGTCCTCAAGGCGCCGTATCTCCCCTTCGCTGAGGAATGCGCCGGCACGGGGGGAATCCGGGCCGGGCGCCTTTCCTGTCCGCGCCACTTCATCAAGGCTGGCGCTGTCCATGGGCCCCTCCAGGAGCACGGTGTCCACATCTTCGAACAGGCGGCGCAGGGAATGCTCAAAGGAACAGCAGAAAAAATGCGCCGAGCCGCCGAGCCAGGAAACGCGCCCGCCTTTTTCCAGCTTCCAGAGCATGGCGCACGGGCGCTGTTCCGGCAGCGACTCAAAATATTTCCAGCGTGATACGCCTGCTCCGCTGCCAAGCAGCGCCGCCACGGCAAGGGATGCAGCGCTGCCGCCGCCTTCTTCCTCCCATGCCGCCATATGGTAAGGCATGCCCTCCACGGCCCCCCATTTGCGCTTGAACCGCGTTATCCCTTCGTTCACGCCAAGGCCAAGGAGCACGGACGTTTTTCCTCTTTCGCGTGCCATGCGCAGCATTTCCGCAAAAAGCAGGTCATGGGCATGCGGGACATAGCATTCCCGCGAATGGGCGCCTAGGACATAGCTTGCGCTGTCAGGCAGCGACCAGTCCATGAGCAGGCAGGCAACGAGCCTTCCCCGGTCATCCAGGGCGTTGAGGAAACGCAGATCCGGACTTTTTTGGAGTGCGGCAGGCACGGCGGCGTAAAGCTGGCGTATCCGGGGAGGAAGCGGCCTGCCGCTGAAAAACTCCGTCCAAAGGCGGCGGTGCGCGGCGGTGAAGCTGTTGTCCTCCTCAACGCGCAGGGCCAGTCCTGCCCGGCGGACCGGCCCGCGCACTTTCGCCGGGACTGGGGCAGACGCAGGCAGGAGGTAATAGACGTCGCTGTCAATGATGTTTTTTTGCAGCCGTGCCGGGAGATCGGGCGCGATGGCAAAGCAGCTGCGGGGCTCCGTGCGCTGCAGCGCGGCATGCAGCGCTTTTTCAAACGATCCCAGGGAAAAAGCGCCCTCCAGGGGATAGCCCACGCACAGGAGCCAGTCATCGGCAGATGCAAACAGGTAGCGCCCTTCCGTGAACGAACGGCCGCCGGAAAGCGCCTCCAGAAGGCTTCGGGAATGCTCGGGGACTGCGCCGGGATTCTGCTCCATGCCGGTCCTCATCCAGGATGTTTTCTGCTGCAGCGGCCCAGCGTTGACCGGACCGTCCTGCCGGCCGCACTCTCTCTCCGGGCGGGGATGGCCATGGGTGGTCCTGCACGCATCCCGCACGCGGAGAAGGGCTCAGTCCGCCTGCAGTGCATGGCACCGCACCAGGATGGCATTGCATCCGCTGCGGTGCCCGGACTTTTCCACGCTGCCGCCCTGCACTGCCATCTACTTCTGCGCCTTGACGATGGACAGGGCGGAAGCGACGAGCGACGCCATGTCGCCCATATTGGCCGGCAGGATGAGCGTGTTGCCCTGCCTGGCCACCTTGGCGAACGCATCCACATATTTTTCCGCCACCTGCAGGTTGACGGCGTCCATGCCGCCCTGCTGCCCGATCGCGGCTGCCACTACGCGTATGGCCTCCGCCTGCGCGCTGGCCACGGCTTCTATGGAACGGGCCTCGCCTTCGGCGCGGTTGATGGCGGACTGCTTTTCGCCTTCCGACTGCGAGATGAGCGCGGCACGCTGCCCTTCGGCAAGGTTGATCGCCTCCTGCTTCTTGCCCTCAGAGGCAGCGATGAGGGCGCGCTTTTCGCGCTCTGCCGTGATCTGGCGCTGCATGGCGCGCAGGATCTCATCCGGCGGCGTCAGGTCTTTGATCTCATAGCGCAGCACCTTGACGCCCCAGTTCTTGGCCGCCTCGTCAACGGCCCTGACCACCTGCATATTGATCTCGTCGCGCTCTTCAAACGTCCTGTCCAGCTCCATCTGCCCGATGACCGACCGCAGGGAAGTCTGCGCCAGCTGCGTGATGGCCTGCCTGTAATTGGATGTCCCGTAGCTGGCAAGGCGGGCGTCGGTCACCTGGAAATAAAGCACGCCGTCCACCCTCAGCTGGGTGTTGTCCCTGGTGATGCAGACCTGCGCGTCCGTATCCATGGGGATCTCCTTCAGGGAATGGCGGTAGGCGACCCGGTCGATCAGCGGGATGATGAAGTTCAGCCCGGGCTCGAGGACGCCATGGAACCTGCCCAGGCGTTCAACGACCCAGCCCTGCTGCTGCGGGACGATGCGTATGCCCAGGAACATGATGAACACGGCAAGCACCGCGAGCGTGGCGGCCAGCGGGATGAAAGTCATTTCGACATCAGGCATGGGGAGTCCCTCCCTTATCGTGCGGCTCAAGGATGAGCGTGTTGGAATCAAAGCCCGTTATCGTGCAGGTCCCGGGCCTTGGCGTGCAGCCTTCCTTTAAGATGGCGTCCCAGTCCGCCCCCCGGTAATGCACCGTGGCATGGTCCCCGTCCCAGTGCTCCACATGCACGAGCCTGCCGATATCGGGATTGCCCTGCGCGGCGGCGCCGGAACGCCTTTTCCACATTCCGAGGAAAGAGCAGAAAAGGATGGCCAGCACGGCAGCGCAGCAGACCTGCCACAGGATGTCATGCACGAAGAACGCCACCACGGCTGCCACGGCGGCGGAAGCGGCCAGGGCCACGCAGAAGAACGTGCCCGTGGCAAGTTCGATGACGAGCAATGCCACAGCCAGCGCCAACCAGTAAATGCCTGCCATTGCACCCCCTCCGGCCGGCCATGGAAACGGCATGGCCTGCCGCAAGCACTATACCGAGCTATGCCATCCCGGTCAAACGAGCGGGCAACACTTTGTCACGGAAAAATGCGCGGCAGGGGATGGCGCAACACGGGAAAGTGTGGCACATTCACCTGGAGGGGCCAAGACCCCGGACCGACCATGCTACCTGCGCTCCTGCAAATCGAGGTGCCTATGATAAAACGCCTGAAAGCCTGCCTTGTGTTTTCTTTGCTCATATGCCTTGCCCCCCTAGCCTGCGGCGCCGGCGAAACGCATGTTTTCCGCCTGGAAAACGGCCTTTCCGTCCTGATCCGGGAAGACGCGCGCTTCCCCCTGGTGTCCGTGCGCCTTTTCGTGCGGGCCGGTTCGGCATGGGAAAAGCCGGAAGAGGCAGGCATGAGCCACCTGCTCGAGCACATGGTCTTCAAGGGTTCCAAAACCAGCGGCCCCGGCGTGGACAAGCTTGTGGAAAACGCCGGCGGCTCCATGAACGCCTACACCTCGTACGACATGACCACCTTCCTTACGGACCTGCCTGCCTCCAAATGGCGCCAGGCCATGAAGGCCGTCCGGGACCTGGCCTTCGACCCCCTGCTCCGCCAATCCGACCTGGATGCCGAGAGGGAAGTCGTGATCGCCGAAATGAAGCAGCGCGGTGACATCCCCGGGACCAGGCTCTTCCTTTCCGCCATGGCAAGCACGCTGAAGGGCACGCCGTACGAATATCCGGTGATCGGCAACGAAAAGGCCCTGCGCGCCATGACTCCCGGCATGCTGCGCTCCTACATCGACCGGCGCTACGATCCGCGCGACATGACATTGTGCGTCGTCGGCGACATCCATGCCCGGGAAGTGCTGGACGAAGCAAAGGCCCTGCTGGGGGGCTACGCCAACCGCAACGTCTGCGAAGCACCGCAGACCTTCGATCCCCGCCGGCTCGCCCGGGGCTTTTCCGCGGGCGTGGAGCCCGGCCCCTGGAAAAAAGTCTTCGCCGCCCTGTCCTTCCCCATCGGCGGGGCCAACCATGGCATGCAGCCTGCCCTGGACGTGCTCTGCGCCCTGCTGGACAGCGAAGAAACGAGCCTGCTGCAGCGGGAACTGCGCATCAGGCGCCAGGTGGTGGACAGCGTGAGCGCTTCCCCCATGGCATTGGAGCGCGCAGGTGCCCTGCTGATCACTGCGCAGATGGATCCGGCCAAGGCACAGGACTTCCTGCGCATCACGGGGGAAAAGCTCCGCTCCCTCCGGGCGGCCGACTTCAGCGATGAAGAGATCGCCCGTGTCAAGCTCAACATCGAGGACAACTACCTGCGGGGGCTCGAAAAGATCGCCTCGATCGCCGAGACCATCGGCCATGAATACTTTTATGACCCTGCCTCCCTTGGAGGCGGAAAATACCTGGATGCCGTGCGCAGCGTGGGACGCACCGAACTGCAGCGGGTGATCGATGAATGGCTGAAGCCGGAAGCCCTCTCGCTCACGGCGCTCATCCCCGACCACCAGGAGGGTGCGGCGGCGGACGAGAGATCCCTGCGCCATGCCCTTGCGCAGGGATGGCCGGAAGTCCTGACCGCAAAGCCGCAGGTCCTGGCGGATGGAACGTCCGGGGCGGAAAAGGAAGAGGTCATCGTCCTCGGCGAAGGATGTTCCCTGGCGCTCCGGCCGGACCGCACGCTGCCTTACGTTTCGGCGACGCTCATGTTCCGCGGCGGGGAGCTGCTGGTGCCGCAAGGCCGGGAAGGCCTTGCAAGGCTCACCGCCGGCGCGCTCACTGCCGGCACGCATGCGAAGCAGTACGAAGACATGAGCGTCTTCCTTGCAAGCCGTGCTTCCTCCCTCACGGCGGGGAGCGGCACGCGCTCCTTCTCCCTGAGCGCAGATGCGCCCAAACGGTTTTCCGCGGAAGTCCTCTCCCTGCTCAAGGAAGTCCTCGAAGGACCCGCGTTCCGCGAAAAGGACGTGGCAAGGATAAAGGTCGAGCAATGCGCTTCCATCGCATCCGCAGAAGAAAGCGCCATGGGGATGGCCGGACGCAACCTCAGGAGCTTCCTCTTTGCCGGCGGCCCTTATGCGCATCGTGCAGACGGGGATGCCAAAACGGTGGGCGCAGCCACCAGGGACGACATCATCGCCTTCTGGAAGCGCCAGTCCGCCCAGCCCTGGGTGCTCTCCGTCGCGGGCGATTTCGACCGCGAGGAGATCCTGCGCTATGCGCAGTCGCTCCCCAGGCCATCCGCACCGGAAGCAACGTGCCCCGCGCCTTCCTGGAGCGCGGACAAGACCCTCACCATGACCCTCCCGGGCCGGGACCAGGCCGTGTACCTGATGCTCTTTCCCGCGGCGGATGCAGATGCGCCCGACCGCCAGGCTGTGCGCCTGCTCGCCGCCGTGCTGGACGGATTCACCGGGAAGCTCTACCAGGACCTGCGCGAAAGGCAGAGCCTGGGCTATTCCGTCTTCCCCATAGATTGGGCGGACAGGAAGGCGGGGTTCATCGGCTTTGGCATCGTCGCCGCCCCCGGGAACCTGGGCAGGGCGAGGGAATCCTTTGTGCGCCTTACCAGGGAGATCCGGGAAGAACTGTTCTCCCAGGAAGCCCTGGACAGGGCCAAGGCCGTGACCGAGTCCGGCTATGTCAAGTCGCGGCAGAGCCGGGCCGCGCGGGCCGCGGAAGGAGCGGCCGCCGTGCTCGATGGCTATCCGATGGACCATTCCCTGCAAAAGCTCCGTGAGATGAAGGCCGTGGGCGCAGGAGCCGTGCGGGAAGCCGCCAGGAAGTATCTCGACACGGGATCCTGCTATGAGCTCACGGTGGCTCCAGGTCCGGGATGATGCAGGCAAACAATTTTTGCCCGGCGGGCAAAAAAAGCTTTACAAAGGAACGCCTGTCGGGTAAAGAGGATGCCGTTCAGGGAACAGTGCAGGAAATTAAATCTTGCCATGACGTTTCTTTCCGTGTAATGTTCCTACCTGCTGCTGGCGTAGCTCAACTGGCAGAGCAGCTGATTTGTAATCAGCAGGTTGCGGGTTCAACTCCCATCGCCAGCTCCATTTTTCCCGGGCTGGCAGGCTGGGATGATATTTCCCGGAAGGTCCTTCCGGGCATCTTGCAGGAAGCACGCTTCTCCTGCAGGATGAGGCAGGGATGATATCCCTGCGAAGCGTGGTGGGGTTCCCGAGCGGCCAAAGGGAACAGACTGTAAATCTGTCGACGTAAGTCTTCGGTGGTTCGAATCCACCCCCCACCACCAGCGAAAGCTGGTTTGGCTGTAGGAGGCAGTGCGCGCTGTCAAAGGACTACGGCAACAGGCGGGAATAGCTCAACGGCTAGAGCATCAGCCTTCCAAGCTGAGGGTTGCGGGTTCGAATCCCGTTTCCCGCTCCACCGTCGAAACAAAGTCGCTTCCTTTTTCTCGTGCGCGTCAGTCCGTTTTGCAGGACTTTTTTTATCTTTAATGCATGGCGGATGCTGGCGAGCAAAGGGCGCAGCAACATTAGAAACATTTTTTTCAGGGAGTTCACCATGGGCAAGGAAAAATTCAATCGCAGCAAGCCGCATGTCAACATCGGCACCATCGGCCACATCGACCACGGCAAGACCACCCTCACCGCCGCCATCACCAAGATCGCCGGCCTGAAGGGCCAGGGCAAGTATGTCGCCTATGACGACATCGACAAGGCCCCCGAAGAAAAAGAGCGCGGCATCACCATCTCCACTGCTCACGTTGAGTACGAGACCGACAAGCGCCACTATGCCCACGTGGACTGCCCCGGCCACGCCGACTACATCAAGAACATGATCACCGGCGCCGCCCAGATGGACGCCGCCATCATCGTGGTCGCCGCCACCGACGGCCCCATGCCCCAGACCCGTGAGCACATCCTCCTTGCCCGCCAGGTCGGCGTGCCGCAGATCCTTGTTTTCATGAACAAGTGCGACCAGGTCGATGATCCCGAGCTCCTGGACCTCGTTGAGATGGAAATGCGCGAACTGCTTTCCGACAACGGCTTCCCCGGCGACGACGTCCCGGTCATCCGCGGTTCCGCCCTTGAGGCCCTGCACTGCGAAGACTGGCACGACGAAAAGGCCAAGTGCATACTCGAACTGCTCGACGCCTGCGACTCCTACATCCCCGATCCCGTCCGCGAAGTGGACAAGCCCTTCCTCATGCCCATCGAGGACGTGTTCTCCATCTCCGGCCGCGGCACCGTCGTCACCGGCCGTGTTGAGCGCGGCATCGTGAAGGTCGGCGACGTCGTCGAGATCGTGGGCATCCGTCCCACCGTCAGCACCACCGTCACCGGCGTTGAAATGTTCCGCAAGCTGCTCGACCAGGGCCAGGCCGGCGACAATATCGGCGCCCTGCTCCGCGGCATCAAGCGTGAAGACGTGGAACGCGGCCAGGTCCTTGCCGCGCCCAAGTCCATCACCCCGCACACCAAGTTCAAGTGCGAAGTGTACGTGCTGAAGAAGGAAGAAGGCGGCCGCCATACCGGTTTCCACGACGGCTACCGCCCGCAGTTCTACTTCCGCACCACTGACATCACCGGCACCATCCGCCTTGAAGACGAAAAGGGCATGGTGCTCCCCGGCGACAACGCCACGTTCATCGCCGAGCTCATCAACCCCATCGCCATGGCCAAGGGCCAGCGCTTCGCTATCCGTGAAGGCGGCCGCACCGTTGGCTCCGGCGTTGTGACGGAAATCCTGGAGTAGCACATGCGCGTCAATATCCTGCTCGCATGCACTGAGTGCAAGCGCCGCAACTACGCCACTGTCAAAAACAAGAAGAACACTACTGGCCGTCTTGAGGTCAAGAAGTATTGTCCGTGGGATAAGAAACATACGACTCATCGCGAGTCCAAGTAGTGCTTCATAGCGCAGGCCAGTAGCTCCAACGGCAGAGCGGCGGTCTCCAAAACCGCATGTTGGGGGTTCGAATCCCTCCTGGCCTGCCATTTCTTTTGTCTTTTCAGTTTGAGGCTAATATGAGCAAAAAGAAGGATGAGACCGCGGAACAGGCATCCAAGACTGCTGCGGACAAGCCAGTTTCTGGCAATGCCGCCGTCAAGGATCGCCGCAGCCTTTCCTCGCGGATTGCGGAGTTTAAGGAATATCTTATCCTTTCTCGCCGCGAGCTGAACAAGGTCAGCTGGCCGGACTGGAAAGAAACACGCAAGACGAGCCTTGTCGTGCTTGGCTTTGTGGCCGTCATGGCGATCCTGCTGGGTCTGGTGGACCTTATCCTGTCGGGCCTGATCAGGCTCGTGCTCTCATAGTTCCCATCATCTGTCGAATCCGAAGGGTTTAAGTTATGGCTGAAAATGAAACCGTAAGCAGCGTGGAAGAAGCCAGGCCCATTGATAGAAGCAAGGGGCGCTGGTACATACTGCACACGTACTCTGGCTTTGAGCAGAGGGTGGAGCAGGAGATCCGTCAGCTTATGGTCGACGGCGAACTTGGCGACACCATATATGAGGTCGTCGTACCGACGGAAAAGGTCGAGGAGCTGGGGAAAAACAACAAAAAAAGAACGGTGACCCGCAAGCTGTTTCCGGGATATGTGATGGTGCGCATGACCATCACCCCCGATTCAGACATGTCCTGGCTCAAGATCCAGAACCTGACGCGCGTCACGGGCTTTGTCGGCGGGAAGAACAAACCGGCGCCCATGGATCAGGAAGAGGCCGAACGCCTCCTCAACATCATGGAATCAAGCCAGCTGCAGCCTCGCCCCAAGTTCAATTTCGAGCATGGGGAGGAAGTCCGCGTCATCGATGGACCGTTCAGCGGGTTCAACGCCACGGTCGACGACGTGAACTATGACAAGGGCAAGCTCAAGGTCAATGTTTCCATTTTTGGCAGGTCAACGCCCGTGGAGCTTGAATTCACCCAGGTCGCCAAGGGCTGACACGGTCTAAAGTCTAAAATGTAATCCGCCGCCCGGCGGCGTTTTATAAGGAACAGGGAAATGGCTAAGAAAGAAGTGGCCAAGATAAAACTGCAGATACCCGCAGGAGCGGCAAACCCCTCTCCGCCGGTCGGTCCCGCACTTGGTCAGCAGGGCGTCAACATCATGGGTTTCTGCAAGGAATTCAACGCCCGCACCCAGGACCAGAAAGGCATGATCATCCCCGTGATCATCACCGTCTATGCCGACCGTTCATTCACCTTCGTCACCAAGACGCCGCCCGCACCGGTGCTCCTGCTCAAGGCCGCCAAGGTCGAAAAGGGCTCCGGCGAACCGAACCGCAACAAGGTCGGAAGCGTCACGGCTGCACAGATCGAGGAGATCGCCAAGCTCAAGATGCCCGACCTGAACTGCAAGGATCTTGACGGCGCTGTCCGTTCGATCATGGGCACTGCCCGCAGCATGGGGCTTGAAGTTAAATAGGCAGCGTATCAGAGATGATTGGGACGCATCACGCGTCACGCCTGTTTAGTTGGATTCGGCAGCACTGCGCATGATGGCGCAGGAGATTCAGAACGACAAGCGAAAAGGAAACAAACATGCCAAAGCATGGTAAAAATTATCGCAACGCTCTGTCAGGCATAGACCTGACCCAGCGTTTTTCCGTGGAGGATGCCGTTGCCAAGGCGCTCGGCGCATCCTTCGCAAAATTTGACGAGACGGTCGAAGTCGCTCTCAGGCTTGGTGTGGACCCCAAGTATTCTGACCAGATGGTCCGTGGCGCGGTCTCCCTGCCGCACGGGCTTGGCAAGACCGTCCGCGTCGCCGTTTTCTGCAAGGGCGACAAGCAGGCTGAAGCCAAGGAAGCCGGCGCTGACTATGTGGGCGCCGAAGACCTCGTCGCCCAGATCAAGGGCGGATGGCTCGAATTCGACGCCGCTGTGGCCGCCCCTGACGTCATGGCCCTCGTCGGCCAGGTCGGCCGCATCCTCGGCCCCCGCGGCCTGATGCCCAATGCCAAGACGGGCACCGTCACGTTCGATGTGGCCAAGGCCGTCCAGGAACTCAAGGCAGGCCGCGTGGACTTCAAAGTCGACAAGGCCGGCGTGCTCCATGCCCCGCTCGGGAAGGTTTCTTTCGGTCCGGAAAAGATCCTCGGCAACCTCAAGGCCTTCCTTGATGCCGTCAACCGGCTGAAGCCTTCTTCGGCCAAGGGGCAGTACCTTGTATCCATGGCTGTCACCACGACGATGGGCGCCGGGTTCAAGGTGGACATGGCCCTGCTGAAAAAATTTATTGAAGGCTAGCTGCATAAGCGCCTTCAATGTGGCTAGAGGCGGAATTTCGAGTCGAAGACAGCAGGCGGCGAAAGCCTTAATTTCCTGCTCAGACCAAATCTTTGGCTCGGCAATTCCACAAGGCAAACCCTCTATCGTGAGGAGCATCACGTGAAGAACAGGTCTGAAAAAGCCGTCATAATCGAGCAGGTGAAGGATTACGCTTCCCGTGCCTCGTTTGCGGTCGTGACCGACTTCAAGGGTATGTCGGTGGAAGAGCTGACCGGGCTCCGTGTGGCGCTGCGCGCCGCAGGCGGCGAATACCACGTCGTCAAAAACACGCTCGCCCGCATCGCTTTGGACTCCACCGGGCACAAGTCTGTCATTCCTTCGCTGAAAGACAACTGTGCCATTGCCCTTGGGTTCAATGATCCTGTTGGTGTTGCCAAGGCGCTCACGGAATATGCCAAGACACAGCCCAAACTGGAGATCCGCCAGGGAAGCCTTGACGGAAAGGGCCTCACGCCCGCCCAGGTCGGCGACCTTGCCAAGCTCCCTTCCAAGGAACAGCTGCTGGCACAGGCATTGGCTACCATGAACGCCGTTCCCACCAACTTTGTTTCCCTCATGGCGAATATGATCCGCCCGCTGCTCTACGCCCTCAAGGCCATAGAAGAGAAGAAGGCCGCATAACCGCCAGGCGAATCTCCGCCTCAACCCCAAAGACGAATATCAAGGAGTCACTACCATGGCTGATGTCACCAAGGAACAGGTTGTCGAATTCATTGCCAACATGACCGTTCTCGAACTTGCCGAATTCATTAAGGAACTCGAAGAGAAGTTCGGCGTTTCCGCCGCCGCCCCCGCCGTTGCCGTCGCCGCCGCTCCCGCCGCCGGAGCCGCCCCGGTCGAAGAAGAAAAGACCGAGTTCGACGTCATCCTCAAGGAAGTCGGCGCCAACAAGATCGCCGTCATCAAGGTCGTCCGCGCCCTCACCGGCCTTGGCCTCAAGGAAGCCAAGGACAAGGTCGACGGCGCTCCCGCCACCCTCAAGGAAGGCGTTTCCAAGGAAGATGCCGAGGAAGCCAAGAAGCAGCTCACCGAAGCCGGCGCCGTCTGCGAGATCAAGTAGGCTCTGCCATGCCGATAGGAAAGCCCCCGCAAGGGGGCTTTTTTTTAGGCAAAATTTATCTTGCTTTTTTTTTCGAATTTTTTTATTTTTTCCTGCTCAAAGGTAATTTTTTCGGACGGGAACGCGGTCTTTCTTTTGAAGCACCCAGACAGGCGGAAACAAATGCTGTTCTAACGCGCCTTCTTTCTTGAAGAAGGTCGCTTTTTTGCGCTTTTTTTCCGTATTGCAGCGTCACGTCCGATCATGCCCCGGCACAGCCGGTCAAGACATTCAGAGGTAGAGTAATGGGCCAGCTTATAAAGCAATTCGGCAAGATCAAAGTATCCGTTCCCATTCCGCACCTTTTGAATCTTCAGGTGGACTCTTACAACGCCTTTCTGCAGGAAGGGCGCAAGCCGGAAGAACGTGACCCGCATGCCGGTCTCGAAGGCGTCTTCCGCTCCGTGTTCCCCATTGAGGATTACAATCGAACCGCCAGCCTCGAATATCTGGGCTACGAGATCAGCGAACCCAAGTTCGACCAGGCGGAGTGCATCACCAACGGGCTCACCTACGAAGCTCCGCTGCGGATCAAGGTGCGCCTTGACATATACGACAAGGACGACAACGGCGGCCGCACCTACCGCGACGGCAAAGAGCAGGACATTTTCTTCGGCACGCTCCCGCTGATGACGGAAAAGGGCACCTTCATCGTCAACGGCACGGAACGCGTCATCGTCAACCAGCTCCAGCGTTCCCCCGGCATCCTCTTTGAACACGACGGCGGCAAGACCCACAGCTCCCACCATATCCTGTATTCCTGCCGCATCATCCCCATGAGGGGCTCGTGGATCGATTTCGATTTCGACCATAAAGACGTGCTCTACGCCCGCATCGACCGCCGCAGGAAGATGCCCGCCACCATCCTGTTCAAGGCCATGGGCATGACCAGCCAGCAGATACTCGACACCTTCTACGACAGCGTCGAGTACCATTTTGACGGCGACCGCGTGTTCGTCAAGCCTGATGCAAAACTTTTCGAAGGGTTCCAGGCCTATTCCGACATCACCGCCCCCGACGGCAAAGTGATCGTCAAGCAGGGGAAGAGGCTCTCCGGCCTCGATTGGAAGAAGGTCGCCAAGGCCGGCGTCGAACGCATGGAGATCCCTTCCGACTACCCCCTGGGCCTGTACCTGGCCCAGGATGTCCTCAACAGCGAGACCGGCGAGATCATTGCGGAAGCCGGCGAAGAAGTGCGTGAGGGCATCATCGAGAAAGTCCGTGAACTGGGCATTTCCAGCCTGCGGATGCTGCATACCAGGGGCAAGGACACGTCGACGTCGATCATCGACACGCTCAAGCTCGACAGGATCGCCAGCACCGAAAAGGCGCAGGAAGAGATCTACCGCCGCATGCGCCCCAGCTCCCCGCCCACTCCCGAAGCCGCCAAGACCTTCTTCGACAATATCTTCCGCAACAACGAGTACTACAACCTTTCTGCTGTCGGACGCTACAAGATCAACCTCCGCCTGGGGCTGAACATCGACAAGGACGTCAACACCCTCACCGATGAAGACATCATCACGGCGATCAAGATCCTTGTCCGCATGAAGGACACCAACGCCAAGCCCGACGATATCGACCACCTGGGCAACAGGCGCGTGCGCCTTGTGGGCGAACTTGTCGAAAACCAGTACCGCATCGGCCTGGTGCGCATGGAACGCGCCATCAAGGAGCGCATGAACATCCAGCAGGATGTTTCGCAGTACCTGCCGCACGACCTCATCAACCCCAAGCCTGTCTCTGGGGTCCTCAAGGAATTTTTCGGGACGTCGCAGCTTTCCCAGTTCATGGACCAGACGAACTCGCTTTCCGAAGTCACCCACAAGCGCCGGCTCTCCGCCCTCGGACCGGGAGGGCTCAACCGCGAGCGCGCCGGCTTTGAAGTGCGCGACGTGCACACCTCGCACTACGGGCGCATATGCCCCATCGAGACCCCCGAAGGTCCGAACATCGGCCTCATCGTTTCGCTGACGACGTATGCCAAGGTCAACGAGTTCGGCTTCATCGAGACCCCCTACCGCAAGGTCAAGGACGGCTGCCCGACCGATGAGATCGTTTTCATGGACGCTTCGTGCGAGAAAAACGAGATCATCGCCCAGGCAGATGAGCCTGTGGAAAACGGACGCTTCAAGGAAGAGAACCTCACCGTGCGCACGACGGAAAACGGCGACGTGCTCATCATGAACCGCGACGAAGTCACGCTCCAGGACATCTCTCCGAGCCAGATGGTCTCCATTTCCGCAGCCCTCATCCCCTTCCTGGAGCATGATGACGCCAACCGCGCCCTCATGGGATCCAACATGCAGCGCCAGGCGGTCCCCCTGCTCCGCTCTGAACGCCCCCTTGTCGGCACGGGCATGGAATATGACGTGGCAAGGGACTCCGGAGCCTGCCTTCTCGCCGAAGGCGACGGCATCGTGCGCTATGCCGATGCCGACCGCATCATCGTCGCCTACGACGACATGTACCTGGAAGACAAGGGCGGCATCCGCAGCTACGACCTCCTCAAGTTCCATAAATCCAACCAGAACTCCTGCTTCGGGCAGAAGCCCACCTGCAAGCCCGGACAGCGCGTGCGCAAGGGCGACATCCTTGCCGACGGGCCCGGCATCGAGAACGGCGAGCTTGCCTTGGGCAAGAACCTTGTCGTGGCCTTCATGCCCTGGTGCGGATACAACTACGAAGACGCCGTGCTCATTTCCGAGCGCGCCGTGCGCGACGACATCTACACCTCCATCCATATCGAAGAATTCGAGGTGTTCGCCCGCGACACGAAGCTGGGACCGGAGGAGATCACCCGCGACATCCCCAACCTTGGCGAGGATATGCTGCACAACCTCGATGCCAGCGGCATCATCCGCATCGGAGCCTCGGTGAAGGCAGACGACATCCTCGTGGGCAAGATCACGCCCAAGGGCGAGACGCAGCTCACCCCGGAAGAAAAGCTCCTCCGCGCGATCTTCGGCGAAAAGGCGCGCGACGTGAAGAACAGTTCCCTCAAAGTCCCGCCGGGGATCGAAGGCACCGTCATCGACGTCAAGGTGTTCAACCGCCGTTCCAGTGAGAAGGACGACCGCATCCGCGAGATAGAAGAGTACGAGATCGCCCGCATAGACCGCAAGGAACACGACCATATCCGTGCCCTCACCGACAACACGCGCGAACGCATGCGTCCCTTGATGGAAGGGCAGGCCCTGGGCATGGACATCCCGGGCAAGGGCAAGGGCGAGATCCTTGCCAGGGAAGGCGAGCCCCTCACCTGGGAAGTCATGGAGCAGCTGCCCGTCAAAAAGCTGGGCGGCATCCTTAAAAACCGTGACATCAACGCCCAGGTCTTCGAGATGCTCGCCACATACGACCGCCAGATCGACATCCTCAAAAAGCTTTATGATTCCAAGCGGGAGAAAGCCACAGAGGGTGACGACCTGCAGGCTGGCGTCCTCAAGAGCGTCAAGGTGCACGTGGCCATCAAGCGCAAGCTCTCGGTGGGCGACAAGATGGCAGGACGCCATGGCAACAAAGGCGTCGTCTCCATGATCCTGCCGGAAGAGGACATGCCTTTCTTCAAGGACGGACGTCCCGTGGACGTGGTGCTCAACCCCCTGGGCGTGCCTTCCCGAATGAATATCGGGCAGATCATGGAAACGCACCTGGGATGGGCCGCCAAGGAACTCGGGCGCCAGCTCGCCGACATGGTCGACAAGGGCGTGGCCATGAAAAAGCTGCGCAGCGAAGTCAAGGACATCTTTGCCGCCGACCTCCCCTCCGTACGTTCCGGGGGCATGCTCATCGACGACCTCGTCGACAGCATGAGCGATGACGAGCTCAGGGATGCCGTGCGTGCCCTGCGCAAAGGCATCATCACCAAGACCCCGGTGTTCGACGGAGCCCAGGAGAAGCAGATCTGGGAATGGCTCGAACGCGCCGGCCTCCCCACAGACGGCAAAACGCAGCTGTACGACGGGCGCACGGGCGAGCCCTTTGCCAACAAGGTCACGACGGGCGTGATGTACTACCTCAAACTGCACCATCTCGTTGACGAAAAGATCCATGCGCGCTCCACGGGCCCTTACTCCCTGGTCACGCAGCAGCCGCTGGGCGGCAAGGCGCAGTTCGGCGGGCAGCGTCTCGGCGAAATGGAAGTGTGGGCGCTGGAAGGCTACGGCGCCTCGTACCTCCTGCAGGAATTCCTGACCGTCAAATCGGATGACGTCTCCGGCCGCGTGAAGATGTACGAAAAGATCGTGAAGGGCGACAACTTCCTTGAATCCGGTCTGCCGGAGTCCTTCAATGTCCTTGTCAAGGAACTCATGTCCCTTGGCTTGAACGTCAACCTTGAGCAGGAAGAACCCCAGAAACCGCCGAAAACGCCATTTTTCCAGAATTCACTGCCGGAAAGCGTTTAAGGCGTCCGCCTGCGCAACCACGCAGGCCAGCACAGACTACAACCCTCTTGCCAAGGGAGAAACATAATGAGCATGGACGATCTTTTCACTGTCCGTGACACCGCGGCGGCTTCGGGAGCAGCCGGGATCAAAAACCTGAATTCCATCCAGATCACCCTGGCTTCCCCGGAGAAGATCCGCGAATGGTCGTATGGCGAGGTCAAGAAGCCGGAGACCATCAACTACAGGACCTACAAGCCGGAGCGCGACGGCCTTTTCTGCGCCAAGATCTTCGGACCGACCAAGGACTATGAGTGCAACTGCGGAAAATACCGCCGCATGAAGCACCGCGGCATCGTCTGCGAAAAGTGCGGCGTCGAAGTCATAGCCGCCAAAGTCCGCCGCGAGCGCATGGGGCATATCGACCTGGCTGCTCCTGTCGCCCACATCTGGTTCCTCAAAACGCTGCCTTCAAAGATCGGCACCATCCTCGACATGACCATGGCCGATCTGGAAAAGGTGCTCTACTTCGATTCCTATGTCGTCCTTGACCCGGGCAAGAGCGGCAAGTTCACCAAGATGCAGGTCATCTCCGAAGATGTCTATCTTGACTACATCCAGGAGAATACCGACGACACCCTCAAAGTCGGCATGGGCGCGGAATCCATCCGCGGGCTGCTCGAAGAACTCGACCTGCCCACCCTCAAGGAAGAGCTGCGCAGGGAATCGCAGGAGACCAAGAGCCAGACGAAGAAGAAAAAGCTCACCAAGCGCCTGAAGATCGTCGAGTCCTTCCTGGAATCCAACAACAAGCCGGAATGGATGATACTCGAAGTCATCCCCGTCATCCCGCCGGATCTGCGCCCCCTGGTCCCCCTGGATGGCGGGCGCTTCGCCACGTCCGACCTCAATGACCTCTACCGCAGGGTGATCAACCGCAATAACCGCCTGAAGCGCCTGATGGAGCTCGGCGCCCCCGAGATCATCATCCGCAACGAAAAGCGTATGCTCCAGGAAGCCGTGGACGCCCTGTTCGACAACGGACGCCGCGGACGGGCCATCACGGGCAACAACGGACGCGACCTCAAATCCCTTTCCGACATGATCAAGGGCAAGCAGGGCCGCTTCCGCCAGAACCTCCTGGGAAAACGCGTGGACTATTCCGGCCGCTCCGTCATCTGCGTGGGGCCCACGCTCAAGCTGCATCAATGCGGCCTGCCCAAGAAGATGGCCCTGGAGCTGTTCAAGCCGTTCATCTATTCCGAACTGGAAAAGCGCGGCTATGCGACGACCATCAAAAGCGCCAAGCGCATGGTGGAGCGCGAACAGGTAGAGGTATGGGACATCCTTGCCGACATCGTCCGCGAATATCCCATCCTGCTCAACCGCGCCCCCACGCTGCACAGGCTCGGCATCCAGGCCTTTGAGCCCCTGCTCGTGGAAGGCAAGGCCATCCGCCTGCATCCACTGGTCTGCACGGCCTTCAACGCCGACTTCGACGGCGACCAGATGGCCGTGCACATCCCGCTCTCCGTGGAAGCCCAGGTGGAATGCCGCGTGCTCCTCATGAGCACCAATAACATCCTGTCCCCGGCAAACGGCAAGCCCATCATCATCCCGTCGCAGGACATGGTCCTCGGGCTGTACTACATGACCGTGGACCGCTCCTTCTGCAAGGGCGAAGGCATGACCTTCTGCGCCCCCTGGGAAGTGGAGGCGGCCTATGACGCAGGAAAGCTGGACCTCCATGCCCGCATCAAAGTCCGCATGGACGTGAACGGCGATGGCGCCCAGCAGATCGTGGACACCACATGCGGACGCATCCTCGTGTGGGAGCGCCTGCCCCATGTCGTCCCCTTTACGGAAGTCAACAAGATCTTCACCAAGGGAGAGATCGGCAAGCTCGTTGGCAGCGTGTACAAGAAAGCCGGCATCAAGAACACCGTGCTCCTGTGCGACCAGCTCAAGAACATCGGCTACGAGTTCTCCACGCGCGCCGGCATCTCCATCGGCCTCAAGGACATGACCATCCCCAGCAGGAAGGCGGAGATCCTGGCCAGCGTCCAGCTCGAAGTGGACAACATCATCAAGCAGCACAGCGAAGGCATCATCACCGATTCCGAACGCTACAACATGCTCGTTGACAAATGGCAGAAGGCCTCGGACGACATCTCCGAGGAAATGATGCGCGAGATCTCCACCGAGACCGTGACCAACGGCAAGGGCGAAACGGCCCAGGACACCAGCCTGAACCCCATCTACATGATGTCCACGTCAGGCGCCCGAGGCAACAAGGACCAGATGCGCCAGCTGGGCGGCATGCGCGGACTGATGTCCAAGCCTTCCGGCGAGATCATCGAAACGCCCATCACGGCCAACTTCCGCGAAGGGCTGACCGTCCTCCAGTACTTCACGTCAACGCATGGCGCGCGCAAAGGCCTTGCCGACACAGCCCTCAAGACGGCAAACTCCGGCTACCTCACCCGCCGCCTCGTCGATGTCGTGCAGGATGTCATCGTGTCCACCCAGGACTGCCATACGGCGGACGGCATCGAGATGGGGGCCCTCATCGAGGACGGCGAGGTCAAGGTCGCCATGCGCGACCGCATCATGGGACGGGCCTTCCTTTATCCTGTCGTCCATCCCGTGACCCGGGAAGAACTCTTCCCCGCCAACACCCTCGTTGACGAAAAAGTGGCCGACGTCCTTGACGAAGCGGGCGTCAACACCGTGACCATCCGCTCCGCCCTCACCTGCCATGCCGAGCGCGGCGTGTGCGCGCTCTGCTACGGACGCGACCTCGCGCGCGGGCATCTCGTCAACGTAGGCGAGACCGTGGGCATCGTCGCGGCACAGTCCATCGGCGAACCCGGCACGCAGCTGACCATGCGTACGTTCCACATCGGCGGCACGGCGTCCGCCAAGGCGGAACAGAGCAAATACGTCGCCAAGAACCCCGGCACGATCTCCCTGGAAAGGGTGAAGTCCGTCATCAACAAGGACGGGAACACCATCGTCGTGGGCAAGACCGGCCAGGTGTGCATCAAGGACGAGCTGCTGCACGACATCGAAAAGTACAAGCTGCCCAACGGCGCGACCCTGTATGTGCATGACGGTCAGAAGGTGAGCAGGGAAACGCTCCTTGCGGAATGGGACTCGTACAACGAACCCGTCGTCGCGGATGTTTCCGGTTTCATCCACTTCGCCAACATCACTGCCGGCGTCAACGTCCAGTCCAAGGAAGACGAGGTGACCGGCAAGACTTCGTATGAAGTCATCGCCCCGGGCGCAGCACTCGAGATCGTGGATGAGGAAGGGCAGCCCGTGAAGCGCGGCACTTCCGGTTCCGATCTTGCGCACTACCCCCTGCCCATCAAGGCCCTCATCATGGTCAAAGACAAGTCTCCCGTGCAGGCCGGCGACATCATCGCCCGCCGCGCCCGCGAGACCTCGAAGACCAAGGACATCACCAGCGGCCTCCCCCGCGTGGCCGAGCTCTTCGAAGCGCGCAAGCCCAAGGAACTGGCCATCGTCTCCGAGATCTCCGGCATCGTCGAACACGGTCCGGAGACCAAGGGCAAGCGCCGCATCTTCGTGCGCCCCGAAGTCGGCGAAGGCAAGGAATACCTGATCCCCCGCAGCAAGCACATCGTCATACCCGACGGTGAATACGTCGAAGCCGGCGAGCCGCTCACTGAAGGCCTGCCCGAACTGCGCGACATCCTGCATACGCGCGGCGAGAAGTACCTGGCGAGCTATATCGTCGAGGAGATCCAGAAAGTGTACCGCACCCAGGGCGTGGGGATCGACGACAAGCACATCGAGGTCATCGTCCGCCAGATGCTCAAAAAAGTCACCATCGTGGATCCGGGGCAGACGACGTTCCTCATGAGCGAGCAGGTGGACAAGAGCGAGTTCAAGGAAGAGAACGAAAAGGCCATGGCCGAAGGCCGCGCCCCCGCCGTTGCGGAGCCCCTCGTCCTGGGCATCACGCAGGCTTCCCTGAGCTCCCTCTCCTGGGTCGCCGCGGCATCGTTCCAGGAAACGACCAAGGTGCTCACCGAAGCCTCCCTGCGCGGCAAGCAGGACTACCTGCGCGGGCTCAAGGAAAACGTCATCGTCGGGCGGCTCATCCCCGCCGGCACGGGCTACCGCGAATACGTCAACCAGTCCATCGACGTGCCGGAACAGAAAGAACTGCCCGGCAAGTTCCTTGAAGACGTGGTGGATGCGCCGACGATCACCCGCGGCGACCTCGCCGCAGGCATCGCCAACGAATAGCCGTCAGGCATGGATGCAAAGCGAAGGCGGGCAATGCCCGCCTTCGCTGTTTAACAGTGAAATCTCCTGAAGATCAGGATGCTGCCGCCCCCGTCGCAGGGAGCATGACCGTTTCCGCCCAGCGGGAAATGCCGCTGGAGAATGCGGCAGGGGTCAATCCTCCTGTGTGCGCCGGCCGCGTTCCGCCACGGCAACATCGATGAGGCTTTCCAGGAGCCCTCCGAAGGAGATGCCGGATGCGGCGGCCTCCTTGGGCACCAGGCTGGCGGAAGTCATGCCGGGCAGCGTGTTCACTTCCAGGATGAACAGTACCCCGTCATCACGCAGGCGGAAGTCGGCCCTGCTGTACCCCGTGAGCCCCAGGCAGCGGTGCGCAGCCAGGGCCGCGGCCTGCACCCGGGACACCGTATCCCCATCCAGGGGGGCCGGGCATATCTCATCTGCGCCGTTGTCGGCGTATTTGTCATGGTAGTCAAAAAACTCACGCTTGGGCACGATGAGCACCGGAGGGAGGGCCCGCTCCTGCCCGAGCCGCCCCAAAACGCCGCAGGTCACTTCACGCCCGGGGATCATCTCCTCGACAAGGACTTCCTGGCGCTGGGCAAAAAGCGTGTCCAGGGCTTTTCTAAGGCCGCCCTCGTCTACGACGCGGAACAGGTCTATGCTCGAGCCGCCCGTGTTGGACTTGACAAAAAGCGGAAAGGGGATGGGGGGGCGCCAGCCGTCCTCAGGACGGCGCGGCAGGAACACGTAGCGCGGCGTCCGGATGCCTGCCATGCGGAAAAGGGCTTTGGCTGCCGCCTTGTTCAGGGCGAGGAAAGACCCTGCCGGCCCCGCCCCCTGGTAGGGGCATCCCGCACGGTCCAGCAGGGCCTGGACCAGCCCGTCTTCGCCCGGCTGCCCGTGCAGGTTCAAAAACGCGGCATCGTGGCTGCGCGCCAGCTCCAGCAAGGGTTCAAACCCGTCCTTAAGGTCGAACAGGGTCACATGATGCCCGAGGGCAGCAAGGGTCCGCTCAATGGCACGAGCTCCGATGAGGGAGATCTCTCGTTCGGTGGACCAGCCTCCGGCCACCAGGAGGATGCGCATCGCTTCCATCAAAATTCTCCGATCCTGTCAAAAATGGCACGCTCAACGGCGCGCGTATGTTCAAGATAGCCGCTTATCCGGGCCACGTGCTCCGGCGATATGCCGTACCGGTCCATGAGGTCGTCAAAGCGTTCCTGCAAGGTGACGACCTCGGAATGGCGCACGCGCTTGTCAGCATAGGCCACGATCACGGGAAGGCGCAGGGGGTCGGCCACATCATCCAGCTCGCCGCCCTGCCACGGCCATGAAACATGGAAAAGGACCGCCTGGGCGATCAGGGGATTGCCCGTTTCGTCGCGCACCCAGGCCGCCCCCAGCTGGGCATGGCTTCCGCCGTGATGTATGGTGTAGGTCTTGGCAAGGTCGTGCAGAAGCCCTGCTGCACGGGTCAAGGGCTCGCCCAGGGAGCGCCCGGCAGGCACGAGCCCCCGTTCCGCGGCGCGCCGCGTGATATGGCAGGCCACGTCCGCCACACTGCGGCAATGCTCGCGGATATTGGAAAGCATGGCATATTTGTCCCACAGGCGCACGCATTCCGCTTCGTCGGGGATGCTCCATCCCCTAGCAGGTGGAAAATGCAAAGGTGGCAACATCGATCTGCTCCGAAAAAATCATTGCCGTCCTGTATGGCCAAAGCCGCCGCTGCCGCGCCCGGTATCCGAAAGCTCCTCCGCGGCTGCCGGCGCAAGCCGCAGGACGGGCTGGAAGACAAGCTGCGCCACGCGCTCGCCGCGCAGGACCATGCGCTGTTCCCGGGACGTATTGAGAAGCCAGACCATGATCTCTCCGCGGTAGTCGGCATCGACAACGCCTACTCCCTGCGCCACGCAAAGCCCTTTGACGGCCCCGAGGCCGCTGCGGGAATAGATGAATCCCGCCGTCCCCGGCACGCAGGGCTCCACGCAGATGCCTGCGGGCACGCACATGCGCTCGCCGGGGCCGATGACCAGGGAATCCTCATCCATGCAGGCCCGCAGGTCGAGCCCGGCAGATCCCGGCGTGGCAAAAGCCAGGCCGCCGCCGTACAGCTCGGCCGCGTCCCTCAAGTAAAGCACGCGCAGTTCTCCGTCCATGCCGCCTCCTCCAGGGAGCATAGCCTTAACTTCCCCAGCGGGCAAGCGCGCATGCAGCGGGACAGGGACCAGGCTTCAGCCCGGGTCCCATGCGCCTTGACATAACGCCCGGCTGCACCTATCGTGTCCTCAGCCCGCGAAGGGCTGCGGCAGGCGGAACCGCATTATATCCTGTTTTCGGGGACATCCCGGCAAAAAGAAGGTTTGCATGACAAGAGTCACGTTTATTGTTGACGGCGAATTCATGCGCAAACGCATCATTTCGCTCAAGGCGTTCTATTTCGACGGCGCGGGCATACGCCGCCACTGCCTCTCCCACCTCCTGCCCGGAGAGAGCATCGGCCGCATCCTGTTCTATGACGCCCTGCCCTTCACCGGCAAGGGCGAGCATCCCATCAGCGGCCCCATGGATTTTTCACAGACGGCGCTCATCTCGCGCAAGCAGCAGTTTTTGCAGACCCTGCGCGTCACGCCGGAGATCACCCTGAGGCTCGGGCGCTCAGCCTGGCAGGCCGGGCAGTGGCAGCTGGATTCCAACCGCCTGGGCGAGCTCATGGCGGGTGAGATCAGCGTCAACGACATCGAACCCGGCGACATCTATCCCGACATCCGCCAGAAAGGCGTGGACATGCGCCTTGGGCTGGACATCGCCACCATCGCCCTCAAGCGCCAGGCAGACCGCCTTGTCCTCGTCGCCAACGATGCAGACTACGTGCCCGCTGTGATGCTTGCCCGCGAAGAGGGGATCAAGGTCGTGCTGGATCCCTTGTGGACGCGCGCAGCGGAGGACCTGCGCGAGCAGGTGGACTACGTGTGCAACATCCTGCCGCGCCCGCAACATGCCAATTATCCCCATGGGATCCATGTTTTCGACGACCCCAAGGAATACCATCCTGACCAGCAGGCTGGCTCCCAGGACGACATCGTGGAAAGCTGATCCGCCTGTCCGGGCCGTGACCTGCCCGGCTTTCCGCACGGACACTCCGGGGAGCCATCCGCATCCCGCTGTTTCCGCCAGGCTGACGCTTGCATTTCACCATGCGGTCAGGCCGTTGCCTGTTCCCGTACCGCAGAAAGAAGGCTAAGGCATGGAGAGGCCAGATCCCGCTGCCATCCCGGAAACGCCGGGCGTCTATATCTATAAGGACTCCGGCGGGCGCATCATCTACGTGGGCAAGGCGCGCTGCCTGCGGAGGCGCGTGCTCTCGTACTTCCGCCCGGCCTCGGCGCTCACGGCAAAGACCGCAGCCATGATCGGCCATGCGGCAGCCGTCGAATTCCTCACGACCACCACGGAGAAGGACGCCCTGCTGCTGGAAGCCAGCCTGATAAAAAAGCACCGTCCGCACTACAACATCACCCTGCGCGACGACAAGCAGTACATCATGTTCAGGATAGCGGACAAGGAGCCCTTCCCCCGCCTGGAGATCGTACGGCGCATGAAGCGGCGCGACGGGGCGCATTATTTCGGCCCGTACACTTCAGGTCTGGCAGCCAGGCAGACCTGGAAGGCCATCCATCGCATCTTCCCCCTGCGGCGCTGCTCCCTGCGCGCCATGAAGAACCGTGCCGCCCCCTGCCTGTACCACCATATCCATCTTTGCTCGGCGCCCTGCACAGGCCAGATATCCCGTGAGGATTACGACCGCCTGGTGAAGAGCGTCTGCATGCTGCTTTCCGGCAGGTCCACGGAACTCATGGACAGCCTGCGCCTCGACATGGAACGCGCGGCCGAAGCACTGGACTTTGAAGCAGCAGCTGCCCTGCGCGACCAGATCCGCGCCGTGCAGAAGACCGTGGAGGCACAGGGCATCGTGCTGCGCAGCGGAGACATGGACGCCCTGGGGCTTGTGGATCTTCCCGCCGGGCTTGCCCTGGGCATCGTTTTCGTACGCAACGGGCTCGTGCAGGATCGCAGCGCCTTCTACTGGCCGGGGCTCGGCATGGAGGAAGCCTCCGAATTGCTGGTGAGCTTCATCATCCAGTTTTACCATGGCGGCCGCTCCATACCCCCGCGCATCCTCCTGCCCTTCCTGCCCTGGGAAGGGGACATGGACGGCCTGCCGCGCGCTGTGGATTCCCAAAGCGCGCTTATCGCTCCGGGGTCATCGGCGCCCATGGATTCCCCGTTCATGGAAGGCGCTTCTTCCGCCTTCTGCACCAGGGACAAGGATCTTTCCGCACCGGCAGGCAGCAGTCCCTGCACCATGGACACGTCCCCGCCGCAACAGCCGGAAAACGCAGGATGGGAAGAAAGCGGGGACGGGAACAGCGGTGAAGGCAGCCGGGAAGCCGTGGAAGCCCTGCTTTCCGAACTCCGGGGAGGGACCGTGCGCATCGTTGCGCCGCAGGCAGACGAAGACCTCCGCCTGCTGGACATGGCACGGAGCAATGCGCGCGAGGCGGCGCTCAAGAAAAACGGTCCGTCCATCGGTGAAAAGCTGGCGGCCGCCTTCCGCCATGGACATCCTGTGGACCGCGTGGAATGCGCCGATGTCTCCCACACCAGCGGGGAATGCACCAAGGTGGGGGTGGTGGCATATGAAGGCGGGCAGCCTGTCAGGAGCGACTACCGCATATGGAACATCGAAGGCGCCGGAGGCGATGACTATGCGGCTCTCAGGCTGTGGGCGCAGAAGCGCCTGGAGCATGGCGGACCCTGGCCTGACCTGCTGCTCATCGACGGCGGCAGGGGGCAGCTCAACGCCGTGGAGAGGGCGCTGCGCAGCTCCCTGGCTGACGGACCAGAGGGGTCGCTTCCCTTCCTGCTGGCCGGCATCGCCAAGGCGCGCAACGAACGGGGGATGGCCGACCGCCGCGCAGGCAATGTCGCCGACCGCATCTTCGTGCCGGGGCGCAGCAATCCGCTTCCCCTGCACGACGGCTGTCCGGAACTGCTGTTCCTGCAGAGCGTGCGCGACGCCGCGCATGATTTTTCCATCGGGCGCCACCGCCGGGCGCGGGAAAGGCAGGCTTTCAGCGGCGAACTGAGCCGGATGCCGGGCATCGGCATGCACACGGCAAAGCTGCTCTGGGAGCATTTCGACTCTGTGCGCGACATGAAGGCCGCCGCCGTCGAAGACCTCATGAAGCTCCCGGGCATCGGCAGGAAGAAAGCAGAACTCATCGCGGATTCGCTGAAAAAGCTCTAGTCCCGCATAGCCCGGTGGGCGCATCCTTCTGGTCATCCTGCATGTTTTTCAGGACCTCCAGTCTGCCCGGGGCAAAGGCCGGCATGCCTTTCCTTCAGCGCCTGCAATCCGCCAAGGGCATAAGCGAGCATGTTTTGCCGGAAATCCGCTTCGTCCGGCCGCACCGCCCCGGGAAGGACGCTCCGCATCTTGGCGGAAAAAAGCAGGAGCGTGAGGCAGGGAGCAATCACCATCTGCAAAGCCTGCGCCGCAACGGGAGAGTCGCCAGGCACACCGGCCAGGGATGCCACAAGGGCGCGCACCAGCGCTGCCTTGGGCTGGATCTCGGCGACGAGCGCCTCGGGCAGCATGGGTGAGGGGAACGTCAATTCGCGCGCGAGCACGCCCACCCCCCACAGGTCTTCTGCACAGGCGGCAGCCTTGCCGATCACCCCGAACAACGCTCCGAGCTTCTCCTGGGGCGGAAGGTCGGAGGCGACGATGCCGCTGATGACTTCCAGGCGGAGTATCTGGCGGTGCGCCTCCACGAGCACTTCATCGTACAGCTCTTCCTTCCCGCCAAAGTGATAATTGACGGCGGCGCTGTTGACCTTTGCCAGGGCACAGATCTCGCGCAGCGTCGCCTCGGCAAATCCTTTCCGGGCAAAGACGCGGCCGGCGGCATCCAGTATGGCTGCGCGCGAACTTGCTCCGTCGCGCCGCTGCGACGGCCTGCGCCTGCGGATGGCATGGCTGGTGTTTTCCATGCGCTCAAATTGCCCCATGATATTTGAAATGTCAAAATGAAATTTACAATTCAAATTTATGTTTGACTTTATGACCAGCCCTGCATAAGGTTTAAGCATCAAAAGGAACAGAGGAACAGGCATGAAAAAACTCCTTTTCGCCCTCTTCCTGCTGTCGGCTGCGGCAGCTGCGGCATGGGGCTGGAAGCAATGGCAGCAGCAGTCTCCTGTCCGGGATGGGCAGGGCCTCCGGCTGTACGGCAATATCGATATCCGCCAGGTTTCCCTTGCTTTCGAGATCTCCGGCCGCATCACGGAGATCCTGGCGGAGGAAGGCGATCCCGTGAGCAGCGGACAGCTCCTGGCCAGGATCGACACGACGGCGCTCTCCCTGCAGGAAAAGAAGGTGGAGGCTGATATCCAGGCGCAGGAACATATGCTGCGCCGGATGCGCAACGGCAGCAGGGTCGAAGAGACCGCCCGTGCAGAAGCCGCGCTGCATGCCGCCGCGGCTGCGCAGGAGCAAGCGGCGAAAAATGAACAGCGCGTGCGCAAGCTCAGGGCGCAGAATTCCATCAGCCAGCAGGATCTGGAAAACGCCCAGACAGCGCTGCGCGTCGCCTCCGCCCAGGCCGACGAAGCGCGTCAGACCCTGGCCCTGCTGCGCGCCGGCACGCGCGAGGAAGACCTCGCCGCTGCCGGGTCCCAGCTGGATTCCCTCCGTGCATCCCTCGCCATGATCCGCCACAGCATCTCTCAGGGGGAATTGCGCGCCCCGCTTGAAGCCGTCGTCACGTCCCGCCTGCTTGAGCCTGGCGACATGGCCTCTCCGGCCACGCCGGTGTTCCGGCTTTCCCTGACCAGCCCCAAATGGGCGCGGGCTTACGTTTCCGAGACGAACCTCGGCCGCGTACGCACGGGCATGCGTGCCCGGATCTCCTGCGATTCGTTCAGGGAACCTGTCGACGGAAGGATCGGCTTCATCTCCCCCACGGCCGAATTCACTCCCAAAAGCGTGCAGACCGAAGAACTGCGCACATCGCTGCTGTACGAGGTGCGCATCATCACCGATGACCCGCAGGACAGGCTGCGCCTCGGCATGCCTGTCAGCATCGACATCCAGGAATGACCATGTCCCACGCCCAGACGAACGCCAGCTGCCTGCAAGCGTGCCTCAGCGGTGATCCTGCGGTGAGCGCGAAGGGACTGTCTTATCAATTCCGGACAAAAGGCGCGGCGGTGAAGGCTCTGGACGGGCTCAGCCTGGACATCCCCGCCGGCGGCATGTCAGCCTTCGTCGGTCCGGACGGCGCGGGCAAG
>CACZQM010000150.1 GCA_902783285.1 uncultured Desulfovibrio sp.
CCTGTGACGAGCACCCGCCCGCCGCGGCGCAGGGTGATGGTGCAGTCCTTCATCACGGTGCGTCCGCCGGGCAGCTGCACGTTCAGCCCGATGGTGCTGAAGTGCCCGTCTTCGCCCTCCCTCATCCGGACGCCGTCGCTGATGGCGTTCACTTCGTCTATGCGCACGGTGAACAGCCCCAGGCGGCGTATGACGGCGGCCAGCGAGGCTATCGTCGTATAGGAATTGACAAAGAACGACATGGCGTCGTTGACCATGCCAAAGGCATGGGTGAGCTGCATGAACTGCCCGATCTGCATGCTGCCGTTGAACATGCGCGGGGCGGCCATGAGCATGGGCATGATGGCCCCTGCCTGCGAGTAGGTGTTGGTATAGAGGCTGAGCAGCCTGTGCTGGCGCATGAGCTTGAGGTAGTTTTTCACGCATTTGCCAAAGTCCTGGTCGAAACCGGCCAGCTCCATCTGCTCGCCGCCGTAGAAGGCGATGCTCTCGCAGTTCTCGCGCACGCGCATCATGCTGAAGCGGAAGTTGGCCTCGTATTTCTGCTGGTCGTACTTGATGCCGATGGTCTTGCGCCCTACGACGTGCGCAAAGTACGTGCCGATGACGGAATAGGCCAGGCATGCCCAGAACATATAGCCGTAGATGTGGAAGGTAGTACCCCCGATGCGGAAGGAGAGCGTGCCCGAGAGGTCCCACAGGATGACGGAAAAAGCCACGAGGCTCGTGGCCTTGTTCAAAAAGCCGATCATCAGGCCCAGCGTGTGCCGGGCAAAATTGCCCACGTCTTCCGATATGCGCTGGTCGGGGTTGTCGGTCTCGCCTCCCAGGACCTGCAGGCGGTAGTACGACTGGCTGCCCATCCATTTTTGCAGGTAGCGCCCGGTGAGCCAGACGCGCCAGCGCAGGCGCAGCATCTCCTGCAGGTAGAGGGCGTTGGCCGCGATGAAGATGAACAGGAAGGCGATGAGGGAAAATTCGCCGAGGCGGTACCAGAACAGCCCGTAATCGCCGGTCTCGAACATGGCGAAAAACTCATTCTGCCAGGTGTTGAAGCGCACCAGCAGATAGACCATGGCAAAGTTCAGGCCGATGACGACGGCCAGCAGGCCCCTGGCCTCCCATTTTTTTTCGGAGTTCCAGTATCCGGAGAATATCTGCCAGAAGGCCTTCCATACCGGGAATTTTTTGTCTTCCATGTCGTTTCCCTGTGCGTTCCGTTGGAAAAAAAGGATGCAGGGGCCGGGGGCCGTCCTGCCCCGGCGTTGTCAACGCCGTTCAAAGCCCATGGACCGGCACCAGCCGGCCGGGTCGTAAACGCAGCGCGCATCCAGCATCTTCCGGTGTGCGTCATACAGGCTGCGGAATGCCGCGCCGCCGGCAAGGATGGATTCGGTATGCCGCGTGTCCGCCGGGTCGGGCTCGTGCCCGCAGAACCTGACGGCGTGGTCATGTTCCGCCAGGCCCTCGACCATCGCGGCGGCACTCATGGAGAGCCCGTATTCCCGGGCGTTCATGCAGGTGCCGTAGCGTTCCGTGCCCTTGTAGGCCTCGCATCCTGCGGGCGCGTCCTGATCCGCATGAGCCATGGGCAGCGGGATCACGCAAAGGAATGCCGGCAGCAAAAGCCATGCGCAAGCCATTTTCATCCCCTGGTCCTCCGTTATTTCAGCATGCCATCCTTGCAGGGCGGGCTCACGCCTGCTCCAGCCTCTTCACCGCCTTGATGCGCAGGCGCACGTAGTCCACGTGCCAGCCTTCGCCGTCGAAGAGGGCGGGGCGGCAGGCTTCCTGCGCTTCGGCGATGATCTCGTCCTTCAGCCCTTCCTCCATGCCTTCAAAGGGGGCCTTGACGAACATGCGTATCCAGTCGTCCACGCCCGTCACCTTCGTCCACCGCGGAAAAAGGGCGGCGTAGGCAGCGGCAAGCCCCGCCCCGGCCAGCAGCCTGCCGTAATCGATCATGTCCGGAAAGAAGAATGTCCGCCGGTAGATGAGCCCGCGCCGCTCAAAGCTCTGTTCCAGGGCGGCGTGCACGGCCTCTGCGTTGCCCTTGCCTCCGAACTCGCAGACCAGCTGCCCGCC
>CACZQM010000151.1 GCA_902783285.1 uncultured Desulfovibrio sp.
CACGGTCTCAACACAGGTAAGCCCTATCCCTCTGAGTATCCCTTCCATGCTGATGCCCGGTACGGTCTGTCCCATCATCGTCTTCCCCGTGCCCGGATGCGGCTGATGCCCTGTCATGGCCGTCGTGGAATTGTCCAGGATGACGACGGTCAGGTCCGCCCCGTTGTACACGGCATTGACGATGCCCGTGATGGCGGAAGCGAAAAAAGTGGAATCGCCGACGAAGGCGAAGCAGGCGCGGTCGGGCTCGACCTTGCCCACGCCCTGGGCGATATTGATCCCCGCCCCCATACAGAGGCATGTGTCGCACATGTCCAGGGGCATGGCGTTGCCCAGGGTGTAGCAGCCGATATCGCCGCAGAAAATGCTCTTTCTGCCCTTCATGGCGCGCTTGACGGCATAGAAGGACGCCCGGTGCGGGCAGCCGGCGCACAGCACCGGCGGACGGACGGGCAAGGGAGGCGGCGGAGGCAGGACGAGCGCGGAAGGCTGCGGCATGCCCAGGAGGCGCCGGATGCCCTGCTCTATGCTGTCCGGCGTGTTCTCGCCCGCGAATCCCCTGTCTCCCGAAAGCTTGCCATATATCTTTACATCAAGATGGTGCTTGCCGCACAGGTACACGAGCTCCCTTTCGATGACGGGGTCAAGTTCTTCCAGGCAAAGCACGCTGTCCAGGCCGGACAGGAATCCCAGTGCGAGCTGCTCGGGGAACGGGTACGGGGTCGCCACCTTGAAAAGCCGGGGCGCATGCTCGGGGAAGCCTTTCAGTGCTTCAACGGCATAGGAGAAGCTGACGCCCCCGGCTGCGATGCCCGTGCGGCACCCTTCGAAGCCTTCCGGGAAGATGCGGTTGCGCTCATAGGCGGAAAACTCTGCCGAAAGGGCGATGTTGCGCTCCTCGATGCGGTTATGGGCAGCGTGGGAGAGCCTGGGGAAAATGACCCAGCGCGAGCTGTCCCTGACGAATCCGCCGGGAGCATGGGCGGTCCGTTCATCAGCGTCCTTTACATCGATCGAGGCATAGGCATGGCAAATGCGCGTCGTGGGGCGGAAGAGCACCGGGGTCCCGTATTTTTCCGACAGGGCGAAGGCGTCCTGGATCATGTCGTAGGCTTCCTGCACGGAAGAAGGATCGAAGCAGGGGATCTTGCTGAAATGGGAAAAATGGCGGGTGTCCTGTTCCGTCTGTGAGGAGATCGGTCCCGGATCGTCAGCGACCATGACCACCATGCCGCCTTTGACGCCGATGTACTCCAGGCTCATCAGAGGGTCGGAAGCCACGTTCAGCCCCACCTGCTTCATGGTCACGAGGACCCTGGCCCCGGCATAGGATGCGCCCGCGGCAAGTTCGAGGGCCGCCTTCTCGTTGACAGACCACTCCACGTAAACATTATCCGTCCGGCGCCTGATCACGTTTTCAAGCGTTTCCGTGGAAGGCGTGCCGGGATAGCCGGCGGCAAGATCGATCCCTGCTGCCAGGGCTCCGCAGGCTATGGCGGCGTTTCCCATCAGAAATTCCTTATGCATATCGACCTCTCTCCGAAAGCATCGCGTGGTCTTAAAGACCAGGAAACATGCGTGCCAAGCGAAAATGCCTCATATTACAGGAGATGGCAAGCACGAAACCCGCGCCTGCATGGAGCACCTGCGCCTATGTGTGCGATGCGATCAAAGCCGATCAAAGCGGCCACGACCTGATCCGGACTTCATCATCGCAGAGCAGGAGTTGCCATGTGCACCTGTCCTGCTTATTTTTATGGCATCCAAAAGGAAACAGCTATGATCGAAATACAAGCATGCAGGCAGGTATGAGGCATAAAGGCTGGCTTAGCCTAACTTGATGAGGCAGTTATGGATCGTTGCTATGCATATTCAAAGCCGGTGCGCCTTATGGGAAGGCTGGCGTCATGCTATTCGCCCTGTGCGAGCATAATAAGACCCAGGGCAATCTTCTCACGATGGCGGCTGAAGATGATGCGGCAAAACGTAACGCGCTCATGGCATCATTGGATACTGTCAACCATCGCTATGGTCGCGGCACCGTGAAGTTCGGCATCGAAGGATTCGGCAGAGGCGTATGGGCGCTGAAGCAGGACCATAAGTCGCCCGCATACACAACCGAGTGGGACGAACTTGTCGTGGTGAAGTGCTGACCCTGTCCATCCCCTTGTCACTCTTGTCACAGCAGAGCGGCGCAACTGGCTCAGGCCTCTCTTCCGAGCACGCTGCTTGTCACGCTGCCGTGACAAGCCAGGCAGCAGAGATGCCCCGAAAAGCGTTGCTGCTCTAAGGCGTGACAAGCAAGACAAGCACAGGGCAGACAGAGACCGCCCTTGCCATCCTCACCTTCCTGCGGCACTCATACCGGCATGACCAAATCCGAACTCATCCAAGCACTGGCAGAGAAGAGCAGCATTGCCCCCGAGCTGGCCCGTGACATCGTGGAAACGACCATTGCCATGATGAAGCAGCAGCTCATGGACGGCGGCCGCATAGAAATTCGTGGCTTCGGTTCCTTCGAGATGCGCGAGTATGGCGGCTACAAGGGACACAA
>CACZQM010000152.1 GCA_902783285.1 uncultured Desulfovibrio sp.
GCTTTTGACGGCCCCGTCGTCGTGGCGCCGGCCATGAATCCCCGCATGTGGCAGAACCAGGCGACCCAGGCCAACGTGGCCCTGCTCAAGGAAAGGGGGGTCACCTTTGTCGGACCGGACAGCGGGCGCATGGCCTGCGATGACGAAGGGCATGGGCGCCTGGCAGACCTGCGCATGATCTACCTTGCCGGGCTCAAATCCCTGACCCCCCAGGACATGGAGGGCAGGAACGTCCTCGTCACGCTGGGGCCGACGCGCGAACCCTGGGACGACGTGCGCTTCTGGACCAACGGCTCTACGGGTTCCATGGGGGCATCCATCGCCATAGCGGCATGGCTGCGCGGTGCCGAGGTGCATGCCGTATGCGGGGCGGTCGATATCTGGCTGCCCTCCGATGCCGGCTTCCAGCGGCACGATGCGTTGAGCGCCGCTGCCATGATGGACGCGGCTGCGGGTCTGTGGCCGCACATGGATGTCGGCATCTTCACGGCCGCAGTGGCCGATTTCCGTCCTGCGCCCCACGGACCGGGCAAATTTAAAAAGTCCGGCGCCGAGCATGGATTCAGCCTGGAGTTCCTGCCCAACGCCGATATCCTGCGCACGCTTGCCGAAGACCGCTCTGACGGGCAGATCGCCGTCGGTTTCGCGGCGGAAAGCTCCCCCGACATGGACAGCCTTGCCTCTGCCGTCCGCAGCAAGCTGGCTTCCAAGGGGGCAGACATGATCGTGGGCAACAGGATATCCGACGGCTTTGGCCGGGCAAGCAACAGAGTGTACGCTGCCGATGCCCAGGGGCGTGAAGAGCAATGGCCGGAAATGCCCAAGACACAGGTCGCCTGGAAGATACTCGACTGGGTGCGGACGCTGGGAGCATGAACAGCGCATCCATCCTCCTGCGCCCGTGGCTCAACGCGGGTTTTGAATACCTGCTGGCAGAAGATGCCCTGCGTGCCGGCCAGCTGAGGGGAAGAACGGAGCCGCAGCGCGCACAGGATCCCCCGGGGGGGCCAGCGCCCTCCCCGGTCCGGAAGGGGAGCCGTGCACCTGCTGTTCCCCCGGCGCAGGCCCATGGCCAGGAAAAAAGCAGGGCGGCCGCGTCCAGGTCCGTTGCCGCACCGCCTGAAGCGCCGGAGGTCATCCCGCTTGAGAAGTGGAGCGCCCCCTGGCAGGACCTGTGGCGCAGGCATAAGATACCGCCGCGCCCCCTTGTGGTCTGGACGTATCCCGGACTGGGCGAAGATCTGACCGGCCACCCTGATGCGGGACGCCGCAGGGTGATGAGGAGCATCCTGGAAGGGCTGGCCCACCCGTCTGGGACGCATGTCTTCTGGCCGCACCGGCTGCCGGGGGAGGGTGATGCGGCCCCGGTGTTCTGGTCAGCCGTGGGCATGCTTTCGCCCCGTGCGGTCATGGTCCTGGGGTCGGAGTCCCGTGATGCCCTGGGATTGCCCAGGAGCATGCGCCCCTATGCGCACAGGATGCTCTGGGGACGGCTGGTCGTCCAGCTCCACCGTCCGGAAAGCCTGGCCTCCGACGATGCGCTCCTCAGCAGCACGCAGGCATTCCTGGCTTCGGTGCTGCGTTTTTGCGCGGCAAGGCAGGTGCGCCGTCCTGAATGACGGGGCGCAGCCATCTCCCTTATCTCTTGTCTGGATCTTTCCTGTACCTGGCAGCGAGCCGTGCGCTGGTATAGCCCGCGAGCACGCCCATGGCGGAACCGAAGACGATGCCTTCGGATGTCGTCATGAAACCCAGGAGCACGGCGAAGATCCCGATGGAGCTGCCGATGAGGAAACCGCGTATGATAAAGGGGGTCGCTTTCATATCCTGTGCCCTCAGCGGGATGCGCCGCTGTCCTTTTCCTGTCCGCCGGCAGCTGCAGGCTGCCCGGGCCTCGTCTTCCAGCGGTCGTGCATCCAGAACCATTGCTCCGGCTCCCTGCGCACGAAGTGCTCCACCGCCCTGGTATAAAACTCCGCTGCCTGGAACACGCGTTCTTCAAAGTTGCCGTCGAGCATGGCGGTATCCATCGGTTCCTGCGTCCTGAAAACGTAGCTGCGGCCTTCCCTGGCCAGGGCAACGGGCCATATCAGGGCTTTGGCGCGCACGGCCAGTATGGCAGGCCCCAGGTTGACGGCCGCCTCTTTCCCCAGGAAGGGAAGGAACACCGCTTCCTCCGGTTTCGTGTTGTGATCCACAAGGAAGGCGGCGATGGCGTTTTTGCGCAAGGCCCGCAGCACGGTCATGGCAGCCTGGCGGTGGCCGACCATCTGCGCGCCTTTCGCCTGGCGCTGGCCTTCGATGAAGGCGTGGACTGCCGGATCGGAATATTTGCGCACGACGACGAGCCGCGGGCGGGGCTCCTCGTAAAGCTGGCCCAGCAGGGAGGCTAAAAGCTCCCACGCGCCGAAATGCGCCGTTGCCGCCACGATGGGCCGTCCGCAGGCGCGCAGGCGGTCCAGGGAGTCCGGCGGGTCCATGCGGAGATGGGGATCATCGAAACCGAACCGCCGGGTCAGCAGCATTTCAAGGAAGGCGCGTCCGGCGGAGCGGAAGCTTTCCCTGGCCACGTCCGCTGCCTGCCCGGGAGGCAGGCCGAGCCTTTCGTGCACGTTCCTTGTGGCGAGGGCGCGGCGTCCGGGGACTGCGAGCCATATCATGCCGCCCACGGCGCCGCCGAGGAAACGGATGCCTCTGAATCCGCACGAGCCTATGGCTGCGCCCAGGCAGCGCAGCACAAGGAACCGCAGTCGTTCAAGGGCGGTCATGGGCGGTCCTTCCAGCCGGATCCAAGGGATTCCATGTCGCGTTCAAGGCGGGCCCGGGCAGAAGCTATGGAATCTTCATCCAGCCCGGGAACGGCCAGCGTGCCGGCCTCCCAGGGCGTGCCGTAGCGCACGACGGCGCTGCTGAAGGGCAGCGGGACCTGGAACCTGTCCCATGTGGGCGCATGCCATGCGCAGCTGTGGCGGATCCGCACCGGCAGGATATGCGCATCGGTCTGGTGGGCCAGGAACAGCGCGCCATCCTTGGCTTTGTGCCAAGGACCGGCAGGCCCGTCCACGGTGATGACGGCATCCGTCTCTTCGTTTTGCATCAGGTGCGCCATGGCAAGCAGGGCGTTGGCGCCTCCGCGCCTGCTGGAGCCGCGCACGGCGCCCACGTTTTTGGAAGCCAGGATGCGCGCCAGCATGTCGCCGTCGCGGCTCGCGCTGATGATGGCCGCCAGCTTGAGCTGCTTTGCATGGGGGATGAGGGCGAACATCTCGTCATGCCACAGGCAGACGATGAGCCTGTGTCCCCGGTCGTGCAGATCGTCCGCGGGCTGCCTGTTCTCCTCCCGTATCCTCAGCGAAGCGCAGAGGACGGTATAGATGGAGGAGCAGATGGCAGATGTGAGCGCAGGGGGGAGGTGCATAGGCGGTCGGGCAGGCTGCGGTGGAAGAATATGCTTGACGCGATCTATCTTAGCCCACATTATCGGGAAGTGCCAAGCCCCCGGGTGCATTTTTTTTGGGCTGGCGCAAAGCGAGGGCAGGGTGGCTGAAGGCATCCGGTTGAACAAGGCATTGGCAGACGCGGGCGTCTGCTCGCGCAGGGCCGCAGATGACCTGGTGTTTTCCGGGCAGGTGCGGGTCAATGGCATCGTCGCGGACAGCCCCGGCGTCAAGGTCTTTCCAGGCGACAAGCTGGAAGTCGGCGGACGCGTGCTGCGCGCCGGATCCGCAGAGCCCCTTTGCTGGATCATGCTCAACAAGCCCGTGCACGTGGTCTCCACGGCCAGCGACCCCCAGGGTCGCACCACCGTGATCGACCTCGTCCCTGAACAGTGGCGCGGACTGCGCCTCTATCCCGTGGGACGGCTCGATTATTTTTCCCAGGGGCTGCTGCTCCTCACCAACGACGGCGAACTGGCCAACCGCCTTACGCACCCCCGCTGGCATCTCCCCAAGACGTACCGCGTGCTCGTGCGCCCGGAAAACGGGGAGGGCTCCGTGGAGGAGGCGCTCAGCGCCATGCGCAGCGGCATGACCCTTGCTGAAGGGGACCGCCTCTTGCCCGTGGAATGCCAGCGCCTGCCCTGGAGCGGGCGCGGCGTGCTCCTGGAACTCGTGCTGCGGCAGGGAGTGAACCGCCAGATACGGCGCATGTGCCGCGACCTTTCGCTGACGGTGCTGCGCCTCCGCCGCATTGCAGAAGGACCGCTTTCGCTGGGAAGCCTGCCCGAGGGATGCGCGCGCCCCCTCACGGCAGCTGAGGTGCGTGCCCTGCGCAGGGCCGCCGGACTGGATGCGCGCTGAACGATGAAGACATGAACTCAGATCGGTGCGAGGTCTCTATGGATACGGGTTTTCAGACGGGCGGTCCGTCCGCGTGGAAGGCGGACGTGGCGTTGACCTTTGTTTTTGAAGGGGAGGGGACGGCCCAGGCCTGCCCCGAACTGGCAGAGAGGGCCGTCTGGCTGGACATAGCCCCGGCATGGCGCGATTTCAGGGCGAAAAAGGAGCAGTCCGTCATGTTCTATGGTCCGCAGGGCATGGAGATCCCCCGTGTCCTGGGGATAGGGCTCGGACAGCACGGAAGCCTTGACGCCGAAGGATTCCGCTTCGCTGTGGGGCGTGCCATGCGCTGGTGCAGGGAACTGGGGCTGGAGTTCGTGGGCATCGACGGGACGTCCCTCAGGCGCGTTGCTGCGGAGCTCGGGCTCGACCTTGATGGCGCCGCCCGCGAGACCGTCGTGGCTGCGCACATGGCCCTGTACAGCTTCGACCAGTGGAAGAGCGGCAGGGAAGTCCGGAACGCGCCCCGCAGGCTGACCTTCCTGCTTGCCGATGCATTCGTTGAGGATGGGCTGCGGGGCTCCGTGCGCATGGGAGAAGCCGAAGCCGCCGGCATAACGCTGGCGCGCGACCTGGCAAACGCCCCGGCTAATGCCCTCACGCCTGTGGACTTTGCCTCCAGGGCCGGGGAGGTCGCCCGCCGGCGGGGCATGTCCTTCCGCTGCCTGGGTCCTGACGACTTGAAGGCCGAGGGCATGGAAGCCTATCTTGCCGTGTGCAAGGGCTCATCGGAAGAACCGCGCATGGCCGTCGTGGAGTATTTCCCCAGGGGTACGGAAGGAAAGCCCCCCCTGGTCCTCCTGGGCAAGGGGCTGTGCTTCGATTCCGGCGGCATAAGCCTCAAGCCCGCCAAAGGCATGGAGGACATGAAGGCGGATATGTCCGGCGCTGCCGCCGTGCTGGGCGTCATGGAAGCCCTGGGCATCCTTGCGGCATCGCATGCCCCTGCGCGTCCGGTGGTCGGCATCATGGCTTGCGCCGAAAACATGCCCGGCGGACATGCCACCCGGCCCGGCGACATCGTGAGGGCGAAGAACGGCAAGACCATCGAGATCGTCAATACCGATGCAGAAGGCCGGCTCGTCCTTGCCGATGCCCTCGCCTGGGCGCGTGAGCAGTACGATCCCGAATGCATCATAGACATCGCCACGCTCACGGGGGCATGCGAGGTCGCCCTGGGCAAGCGGGCCGCAGGGCTGTTCTCCACCGACGATGCCTTGGCCGAGGTCTTGCATGGACATGGGACGCGCCTTGGCGAGCGCAACTGGAGGCTCCCCCTCTGGGAGAGCTCCAGCCTCAAGGTGCTGGAGAGCGCCTGCGCTGACATGCAGAATTCGGGGGCGCGCGAGGGCGGGGCACTGCATGCCGCGGCCTTCCTCAAGCAGTTTGCGGGCGGCGTGCGCTGGGCCCACATCGACATGGCCGGCGCGGACCATGATGATTCCCCCATCAACGCCAAGGGATGCACGGGGTTCGGCGTGCGCACGCTGCTCAGCGCGGCATGGCATGCGTAGCATCTCCTGTCCCGGCAGGCGAAACAAGGAGGAGCAGGTTGTCCAGGCTTAACGCGGTCACCACCTACGCACAGCAGACGTGCGTGAAAACGGTCGGCAAGGCCATGCAGGGCGCAGGCATGCTCTGCGAGGGGGCGCGCGTCGGCGTGGCTGTTTCCGGCGGGGTGGACAGCTTTGTCCTTCTCAAGGTGATGCAGCTGCGGCAGCGCATCGTTCCTTTCCGCTTCGAGTTCATGGCCCTGCATCTCAATCCCGGATTCGTGCCGGATAGCCATGCGCCCCTGGCGGAATGGCTGGCTGCCGAAGGGATCGCGGGGCATCTTGAAGTCACCGATTTCGGCCCGCGCGGCCATTCGCCGGAAAACCTCCGCAATTCCCCATGCTTTTACTGCGCCAGGCTGCGCCGCAAGCGCCTTTTTGCCTTATGCGCGCAGTACGGGCTCACGCATCTGGCCTTCGGGCACAACAATGACGACCTGGTCACGAATTTCCTGATGAACCTGGTGCAGACCGGGAAGGTCTCCGGGATGGGCATGAGCGAGCCGTTTTTTGGAGGGCGCCTGCGCGTCATCCGCCCGCTCATGCTCCTGCCCAAGGCGGTGATCGCCCGGGCCGCAAGGCAATGGGGGCTGCCCGTGTTCGCCAATGCCTGCCCATCTGCGGGCAGGACGGCGCGCGCCGGCATGATGGACGTGCTCGACGCCATGTGCGGAGGCGATAAAACACGGCGCAAAAACATCTACAACGGACTGGCCCGCTGGCAGTTCGCCCTGGATTCCCGGGCGGATGCGAAGATTGACTCAGACGGCGAAGAAGCAGTAAGCTGATTCCTTGCCCAGTTTTCCTATGCCGCAGCGCCGCCGTTGCTGCGGCGGCTATCGGGGGCCTTATGTTTCAATCCTTGGATACGAAGCTCTTTGAGCTGATCAATATCAGCGGGCACAACGGAGTGTTCGACTTCATCATGCCCTTGTTCTCCCAGGCCTGGATCATGTGGGCGGGGGCGATCCTGTTCATCGTGGCCTATGCCGTGCATTGCTGGAGGTCGTCCCTGGAGCCGGTGGGGCGTGTCTTCATGCTCATCCTGCTTCTCGGCCTGTCCATAGGCGTTTGCGATGCCACCACGAGCGCCCTCAAGCATGCCATCGGCAGGGACCGTCCCTGCGTTGCCGTGGAAGGGGCGAACTTTTGCGTGCCGGAGACCGGGGAATGGGTCGTGACCCATGTTGATGCCTCCCCGGCGCAGAACATGGGCGGTTCCATGCCGTCTCCCCCCGCGGCAGCATGCATGTCGCTGGCCATCGTGCTGTCCATGCTTTTTTACCGTTCCAACCCCTGGGTCTTCCTTTTGCCGTTTGGCGTCGGATATTCCCAGGTCTACCTCGGGCGCAACTATCCCTTTGACATCGCCGTGGGCTGGATCATCGGCATCCTGTCCGTCATTGCCGTATGGTGGTCCTGCCACCTCATCTTCGCCCGCTTTTCCACGCACCGCCGGCTGCCGCCCCCTTCCGCCTGACCAGCTGCCGCCATGTGCCCGGCCAACCTTTGCCATGCACCACGCCGGGGATCCTGCACGGCCAGGCTTCGTGCGGCATGATGGCGCTGCGCTATTTTTCCCGCATGCCGATTTTTCTTCAGGGCTTTTGCTTGACATATTTTTAAATTCTGATATCCATCTTTTCCACGTTGGGCTATCGTTCAATTGGCAGGACGCCGGATTCTGGCTCCGATAATCAAGGTTCGAGTCCTTGTAGCCCAGCCACGCAATGCGTCCCCATCGTCTAGCCGGCCCAGGACAGCGGCCTTTCACGCCGTCAACAGGGGTTCAAATCCCCTTGGGGACGCCAATTTATTTAACAGTGAGCCCCTGCTTGATACGGAACGTATCTGCGGGGGCTTGATTTTTAAGCCTCGTTGCATTGCCTGGCAGGAAACGCCTGTCCCGCATGCGGGGCGGCAAGCCGCGGGAGTGATGTCCCCCGGCAAGGTCAAAGGCGGGGCAGGGCGGGCAGGATTAAACATCCTTGCCAACATGTGCGCCGGCGCTTATCCTAGGGGGTGGAGCCCGGCGGTATCGGACGGGCGCAAAACAGGGCCCTGCCATGAGATTTCTTGCCATAGACTACGGGATCAAGCGCTGCGGCATCGCCGTTTCTGACGCCGGAGAGTCCTTCGCTTTTCCGCGCCGCACGCTGGAGCGCAAGACAAAGGCGCTTTTTTTTGAAGAACTGCTGCATCTTGTCGAGGAAGAGCAGGCCGGCGCCATCGTCGTGGGGCTGCCCCTGCACACCGACGGGACGGAATGCCTCATGACCACGCAGACGCGCCACTTCGTGCAATCCCTCAAGCGCAGGACGACGCTTCCCGTGTTCTGGATGAACGAGGTCCTGAGCAGCGCCGAGGCCGAAGGCGAGCTTGCGGGCATGGGGCTCTCCCCCGCAAAAGTGAAAAGCGTCGTGGATCAGCAGGCCGCCGTGCTGATCCTGGAATCATTCCTCAACCAGCCTGCAGGCAGGAGGGTCCTTGCATGAGCACGGAAGCTGAACAGCAGCCCGGACAGGATGCGAAAAACGCCATGGACGCCCAGCCGTCCCATGACGCCACTGAGGACGAGCAGGGACCACCGGAGGGAAGCGTCGCCGTGACGGATCCGCCGGGACCGGCCGCCGGAGGCGCCGCCGGCACAACCGGGGCACCTTCTCCTGCCGCGCCTCCCCGTAAAAAGCGCCATGTCTTGCTCTGGATGCTCCTGGCGGTGTTCCTGGCCTGCGCGGCCGCGGCGCTCTATGCATGGCAGGACGCGCGTCATTTTCTGGAGTCGGCGCCTTCTTCTTCGGGCAAGCCGCTCGTCATCGACATCCGGCAGGGCATGACCCTTCAGCAGATCGCCGCGATGCTGCAGAAGGAAGGGGTCGTGACGGATGCACTGCGCTTTTCCCTCCTTGCCCGGTGGAAAGACAAGGGCAGGAGCCTGCAGAAAGGGCGCTTCCTCGTGCGCACCGACTGGCAGCCCGGAAAGGTCCTGGACATGCTTGCCACGGGCAAGGCCATGCTCTACAGGCTGACCCTCCGCGAAGGGATGGCATGGTGGGAGGTGGCCGACCTGCTCGAGAAAGAAGGCTTTTGCAAGGCGTCGGATTTCACCACCGTGATCCACGATCCTGAGTTCCTGCGGCACTGGGGCATCCCCTTCGGATCTGCCGAAGGCTTTCTCTTCCCCGATACCTACCTCCTGCCGCATCCCGAAGAAGCGGACATGGAGGCGGCGCGCACCGTGGCCAACCGCCTCGTGGACACCTTCTGGCAAAAGGCTGACAAGCTCTGGCAGGCGCGTCCTTCCACTGCTGAGCTCAGGCACCTGGTGATCCTCTCGTCCATCGTGGAGAAGGAGACGGGCGTCCCGGCGGAGCGCGCACGCGTGGCCGGCGTTTACGCCAACAGGCTGCGCCAGGGCATGCTGCTGCAGGCCGACCCCACGGTGATCTATGGCTTGGGGAGCCATTTTTCGGGCCCCCTCCTGCGCCGCCACCTGGACGATCCCGGCAACCGCTACAACACCTATCAGAATCCCGGTCTGCCTCCCGGCCCCATATGTTCCTTTGGAGCGTCTGCGCTCAAGGCGGCCATTTCTCCGGAATCCCATGATTTCCTGTATTTCGTCGCCACGGGCACAGACCGCGGGCATGCCTTCTCAAAGAACCTTGCGGAGCACAATGCCGCCGTGCTGCGCTACCGCCAGGCCATGAGGAACAAAAAAGCCGCAGTCCCCTAGGCGATGCACGCCGTCCTTATTGCAGCCGGCCGGCAGTTAATGCGTGACAAGCCATCCCGTTGCCGTTATGATTGCTGCGTATTTTTCTAACCCAGGGGCTAAGCATGAGCGAAGAAAACATTGCATGGAAGGCGCATATACAGGAAGGTGCACCGCTGCATCCCAACATCGTCCCCCGCCCGCTCCAGTCCTTCCTGGATGAAGCCGCGGAAAAATTCGGCCAGCGCAAGGCCGTCTGCTTCCAGAACCTTACGCTGACCTACGCCCAGCTCAGGGAAAAGGCTGAACATTTTGCGGCGTCGCTCCGCAGCATGGGGCTGCAGTCCGGCGACCGCGTGGCCATCATGATGCCCAATCTGCCGCAGACCATCATCGCCTTCTGGGGCGCTCTCAAGGCGGGAGCAACGGTGGTGATGACCAATCCCCTGTACATGGAGAAGGAGCTGACGCACCATTTTGGCGACTGCACGCCGCGCTTCCTCGTGGTGCTCGACCTCTTCTGGAGCAAGCTTGAGCCGCTGCGCGGCCAGCTGGGCGTGGAAGCATACATCGTTTCCCGCGTTTCCGACGGGCTGGCTTTCCCCCTCAACATATTGCAGAGCTTCCAGGCGAAGAGGCAGGGCAACCACCCCGCCGTGCCCTTCGACGGCAGGAGCGTCGTGCCCTGGAAGTCCATGTTCAAGACCCGGGAGCGCTACAACCATGCGCCCCAGGACCTGCAGAAAGATCTGGCCCTGCTGCAGTACACCGGCGGCACGACAGGCTTTTCCAAGGGGGCCATGCTCACGCATGCCAACATTTCTTCGCAGGTGCAGCAGCTCATCGCGCTCATCCACTGCACATCCGAAAATTCCTCGCACGTTTACCTGAGCATCATGCCTTTTTTCCATGTGTTCGGCCTGGTGGGGAACATCGTCCTGCCGGCGTCCATGGCGGCATGCTCCATCCCCGTCCCGCGCTATTCCCCGCACGACGTGCTGGAGCTCATCAAGCGGCACAGGCCGACGTTCTTCATCGGCGCCCCCTCCATCTATATTTCGCTGATGCAGCAAAAGGATATCTCCTCCTATGATCTCACCTGCATCCAGCTGTGCATCTCCGGCTCGTCGCCCTTCCCGCAGGCCAGCATGGAACTGTTCCAGAAGATGACCAAGGCCAACATCACCGAAGGCTTCGGGCTCACCGAGGCTTCGCCCGTGGTCATAGCCAATCCCCTGTACGGGCTGCAGAAGACCGGCTCCATCGGCATACCCATCCCCGAGACCGAAGCGCGCATCCTCGACCTGGAAAACGGGAACGAGGAACTGGGCGACAACAAGATCGGCGAACTCGCCGTGCGCGGGCCGCAGGTCATGCGCGGCTACTGGAACCAGGAGGAAGAGACGGCCTCCACCCTGGCCGGCGGCTGGCTGCATACGGGCGACATAGCCTACCGCGATGAAGACGGCTACTATTTCATCGTGGACAGGAAAAAAGACATGGCCATCGTCGGAGGATACAACGTTTTTCCCAGGGAGATCGATGAAGTGCTCCACGAGTATCCCAAGATCAAGGAGGCCATCTCCCTCAGCGTGCCGCACCGTTCGCGCGGCGAAACGCTCAAGGCATACATCGTCCCCAAAGACGGCGAGACGATCACCGTTCCCGAAATAGCCGCCTTCTGCCGCAAAAAGCTGGCCTCGTACAAAGTCCCGCGCATCTTCGAGTTCCGCACCGAGCTGCCCAAGTCTCTGGTGGGCAAGGTGCTGCGCCGGGCCCTGCGTGAAGAAGAGGAAAAAAAGCAGGAGGAAGAGCTTCGCAGGGAGAAGGGCGGGTTATCCGGGGAGGAGCCCCAGGGCCCCGCCGGAATGCCGGAGCAGCCTTCGGGAGGACCTTCTGCCGGAGGAGATGCACCGCAGTCATCTCCGGCGCAGGAGGACAGCAGGCATTCGTGATCCGGACGCTCCCGTGATGCCCCGTCCATGGCGGCCGGCAGGACCGTGCTGCCTAGGGCGGGATGGCCGCGCCCTGAAGATGCACAGGGACCGTTTGCCCGGTGGAGGCGCTTCCGTTAAAAAATTTTTTACCGCCTTTTCCTGTTGACAGCCCATAGCGATTGACCTATACATTCACTCACGCCGCGCGGGAGTAACTCAGTGGTAGAGTGCAACCTTGCCAAGGTTGAAGTCGCGGGTTCAAATCCCGTCTCCCGCTCCATTCGTGGCGACATGGCCAAGTGGTAAGGCAAAGGTCTGCAAAACCTTGATCACCGGTTCAAATCCGGTTGTCGCCTCCATGCGGGAGTAACTCAGTGGTAGAGTGCAACCTTGCCAAGGTTGAAGTCGCGGGTTCAAATCCCGTCTCCCGCTCCAGAAGCACCATGGAAGGCTTGCCCCGGGCAAGTCTTTTTCATAAGCGGGCATAACTCAACGGTAGAGTGTCAGCTTCCCAAGCTGAAGGTTGCGAGTTCGAATCTCGTTGCCCGCTCCAATAAAATCAATAGGTTATCCTACTGTATCATGCCCGCCGA
>CACZQM010000153.1 GCA_902783285.1 uncultured Desulfovibrio sp.
GAGTCAATGGCAGGAGCCTGTGCCGAACTTCATCCGGAGCTCTGCTGACGTCGATGCGCTGCAGCCGGACGGACAGAGGATGCCCGGATCCGAGGGAGGGGAGCAGCGCGGGCAGGAGGGCGCAGGGGAACAGGGGAAAAACGCCTGCCTGACGGGACGGCATGGACAGGACGTGCCGAAGGTTCGGCGCCCCATGGAAAAAGCCGGCTCCCCTGGGAAAGCCGGCTTTGTCTTGCCAGGGCCAAGGCTTATCAGCTGGCGACGCAGGACCGCACCTTCTTGGGAGCTGCGGGAGCATCTCCACCGGCGGCGTTCGGATCGATCGTGCGTATCGTGGTGACCTTGTTCTGGGTGAAGAATTCAATGCCGTTCTTGCCCTGGGCCTTGTTCGTGCCGATGAGCGACCCCTTGATGCCGCCGAAGGGGACATAGGGATGCGGGGCGCAGATGCCCACGTTCACGCCGACCATGCCCACATCGGCCATGCGGCTGAACTTTTCGGCGTAGAACTGGCTCTGGGTGAAGATGCAGGCGCCGTTGCCGTATTCAGACTTGCGTATGAGCTCGAGGGCGTCGTCCATGTCCTCGATCTTGATGACGGCGACGAGCGGTCCGAACACCTCCGTGGTGAACAGGGGGTTGCAAGGCGTGACGTCGCGGATGATGGTCGGGCCGACAAAATAGCCGTTCTTGTTCTTTTCGGGCAGTTCGGGATGGCGTCCGTCGAGGACGAGCTTGCAGCCCCTGCCGTGCTTGAGGGCGATGTCCACGTATTCGATGACCTTGTCCGCCGCCTTGCGGGAGATGAGCGGTCCCATGTAGACATCGGGATCGAGCGCATCACCGACCTTGACGGTCTTGGCAGCTTCGATCATGCGGTCAAGGACTTTTTCGTAGAGCTCGGGAACGATGGCCACGATGGATCCGGCAAGGCAGCGCTGGCCGGCCGAGCCAAAGCAGGAGTTGAGGAACTGCGGGATGAAGGCGTCGATATCGGCGTCTTCCATGACCACGAGCATGTTCTTGGCTCCGCCGAGCAGCATGGAGCGCTTGGCTCCGCGGGCGCAGCCTTCGGCCATCTTCTTGGCGGTGGGGGTGGAGCCGACGAGGCAGACGCCTGCGATGCGTGGGTCTTCATACCATGTGTTCGGGATGTCCCTGTGCCCGTGGATGACGTTCACGACACCATCAGGCAGCCCGATCTCCTGGAAGATCTCGCACATCATCTGCATGAAGTACGGAGACTGGGTGGAAGGCTTGAAGATGAACGTGTTCCCGGCAACGATGGCATAGGGGATGAACCAGCCGAACACCAGGGCGGGGAAGTTGAAGGGGGCCACGCCGGCAAAGACGCCAAGGGACTGCTTGACGACCTTGACGCCGATGGCTCCGGAGATCAGGTCGAGGCTTTCGCCCTGCATGGTGGTGGGGGCGGAGCAGGCGGATTCCACGATCTCGATGACGCGCTGCACTTCGCCGCGGGCTTCACCGATCTGCTTAGCCTGGTCATAGGCGATGCCCCAGGCGAGCTTTTCCAGGTCGCGCGCCATGCAGGCGTGTATCTTATGCAGATAGGAAACACGCTTGGCAATGGGGACGAGGCGCCAGGTCTCGTAGGCTTTTGCCGCTGTGGCGATGGCTTCTTCGCATGTCTTGGGTCCGGAGATGGGCACGGAGCCGATCACCTCGCCCGTGGAGGGATTGTAGAGGGGTTCGCTCTTCTCTTCCGGCTCGCACCACTTGCCGTCGATGAAGTTCCTGATGACAAGCTGTTCCATATCTTCCTCCTGCTGGGATGGTGAGAAGTGATGACGCATTTCCTGGTTACGGTGAACGGCTGCAAAATGCAACATGGGAAATTTTTCACTTTACAGTCTCCATAATAATATTTTGTTTCGCCGGACAATGCTTTTCCAAAATGGACTTTTAATATTGAGAAAAGGACATTTGCCCCGTGATCCCCTTGAGGGGCAGGAACGGCGGCATACGGCCTGCTGCAGATCCCTCCGCAGGGAGCCTGCCGGAACGATGGAGAGCACCTCCATAAAACGGCCTTGCGGTCCGCGCGAAGGGACCGGTGCCTGACCATGCGCAGCAGGACAGGAGGATTGAAAAGCGCGTGCAGGTGGAATATCTTGCCAGGGACGTGCGGGCTGGCATCCGCCTGCACGGCACATCTGGCTCGGGAGGCTGGTGATGTCTCGTTCCCTTTCCGGCATGCAGGGGCCGGTGCTCATCCTGCTTGGCGCGCTCTGCTTCTGCACCACGGGCTATCTGCAGGCTGTCGCTCCAGAAGGGGCCACGCCCTATGTCATTGGCTGCGTGCGCATGCTCATTGGCGGAGCCGCCCTCTTTGCCTGGTGCGCCGTGCGCGGCCGGCTCCCCCGGAGGGATGGCTGGCCGAAGGCGAGCCTCGCCCTTTGCGTCCTTGCCATACTCGGCTTCCAGCTCATGTTTTTCAATGGCGTGCTTTTGGCCGGAGTCGCCGTGGGAACGGTCGTTTCCATCGGCGTGACGCCTCTTTCCGCAGCTTTCCTGGCCTGGCTGTTCCTGCGTGAGAGGCCGCGCACCGCGTGGTACCCTGCCACGGCGATGGCCGTTGCCGGACTCGTCCTCATAAACCGCGCCGGGCTTGGCCCCGTTGACGCCGCAGCCCTGCTCCTGCCCGTGGGCGCGGGCGTGTCCTATTCCCTTTTCATCGTCTTCAGCAGGGAACTGACGCGCGCGCATGCCCCGGACACGGTGATGGCGGTCGTTTCGCTGTGCGTAGGGGTGATCATGCTGCCTTCACTGTTCTTCTATCCCGCCCGGTGGCTGCTCACCCCGGGAGGGATCTCCGTGGCGCTGCAGCTGGGCGTGGTGACATCGGCGATGGCCTTTTCACTGTGCCTGGCAGGATTCAGAACGACGAGCGCATCCACGGCGTCGACTGTAGCGCTTGCCGAGCCCCTGGGCGCCGCCTGCCTCGGCATCTTCGCCCTCCACGAACCGCTGACGACGGCCACCCTGGCAGGCATGGCGCTCATGCTCTCGGGTGTGCTCCTGCTGGTCATCTTCCCCGGGAAGCAGCGCGCAAGGCGCGGCAGCGCGGCGTGAACCCATGCCCGGCAGCCGGCAGGCATGCCGAGGCTTCCTTTTTGTGCAAAAACGCTTTGCGCTTTTCCGGCAAAGGAGCTATACGCAAAAGAAGGTGTTGCTTTCCGGAACAAAAACTGGAGGCCTTGGATGGATCCTTTTTTTGTTAAGTACATCGAGCAGGTGTTCGATGCCTTCCAGGACGGGATATGGATCAGCGACTGGAACTCAAAATGCCTCTTCGTCAATAGAAAATACGAGGAACTGAGCGGCTTTTCCAAGGAATGGATGATCGGCAGGAAGGCCACCAGCATCGTGGCCGAAGGCATTTTTGACGTTGCCGTCAATCCCGATGTCATCAAGAAGGGCGAGCATGTCAGCGGCGTGCAGAAGCTGTCCAACGGCAGGCTGCTCTCCCTTGACGGCTATCCCATTTTCGACAGCGGCGGCAATGTGGTGATGTGCATCACGTTCATCCGGGACATCAGCACCATCACCCACATGGAAGACAAGCTGGCCCAGCAGAAGGACCTGCTCAACACGCTCATACGCATCAACAACACGGCCGGCCTGCGCTCCGCCGGGGACGACAGCGACTTCATATCCAGCCCGGCCATGGAAGCCTTCATCCAGAAGGCGCGCAGGATGGCCCGCACCGATGTGCCCATCCTCCTGCTGGGGGAGACGGGCGTGGGCAAGGACGTCATGGCCAAGCGCATCCATGCCATGAGCACGCGTTCTGACCAGCCGTTCATCAAGGTCGATTGCGGCAGCATCTCGTCGAGCCTCATCGAATCCGAACTGTTCGGCTATGTGGGAGGCGCCTTTTCCGGCGCGAGCCGCGGGGGCAGGATAGGCCTCATCGAGGCGGCTGCAGGCGGCACCGTGTTTTTCGACGAGATCGGCGAACTGCCGCTCGAGCTGCAGACCAGGCTCCTGCGCTTCCTGCAGGAAGGCGTCATCGTGCGCGTGGGGGCGAACACGCCCAGGAAGGTGGACGCCCGCGTCATTGCCGCCACCAACAAAAACCTGGAGAAAGCCGTTGCCGCCGGGGGATTCAGGAGCGACCTTTACTACCGCCTCAAGATCGCCGTGCTCAACATCCCCCCGCTGCGGGAGCGGCGCGAAGACATCCCCCTGATGGCGAAATTCTTCTTCGAGCATTTTTCCAGGCGCTACAACCGCCCCATGGAGCTCACGGCCAAGGCGCAGGAAGCGCTTTTGCGATACGGCTGGCCAGGCAACGTGCGCGAACTGAAAAACATGATGCAGGAACTCGTCGTCACCTGCCCGGACAACGCCGTCCTGCCGGAGCATCTCTCCCTGGGCAAATCCGTCCCCCCCGCCGCCGTGCAGCCGGAGATCCGGGATGAGGAGTTCCGCTTCGGCGGTGCGGACTACCACGAGATCATGCGCGGGCTCGAGTGCAGGATGCTCAAGGCGGCCATCGGGCAATGCGGGGGCAACATGGCAGCCGCCTCCCGCCTCCTGAAGATGGACAGGAGCACCATGTTCCGCAAGATCCGCGACCTGGAAAGGCACGGGCTCAAGGTCGTTTAAAGCAGCCCTATCCCTTCTGGCGCTGGGCCAGCGTGGCCATCCCTATGCCTCCGAGGATGAGCGCCGAGCAGAAGACGAGATGCCAGGTGATGGCTTCCCCCAGGAAGATCACGGCCAGCAGGGCGGTGATCACGGGTATGGACAGCTGGATGATGGATGAGGAGACCAGGCTGTAGCGGGGCACGATGGCGTACCACAGGATGTAGCCGAGCGATGAGGCTATGCCGCCGGAAACCACGGCGCAGGCCACAGCCTGCCAGGGGGCTCCGTGCTCAAGGCACAGGGCGGCGGCGGCGACCGCAAGCCCGCCGGGGACGCAGCGGATGAAGTTGCCTGCCGTGGCCAGCGCGGCGGACGTGGACTTGCGCCCCACCAGGCTGAACCAGCCAAAGGCAAAGCCGCTGCACGCCATGAGGAAGGCGTTCCAGAGCGGCGGCGAAGAAAGCCCGGGGAAGACCAGCCAGACCAGCCCGGCAAAAGCCGTGAACAACCCCAGCGACTGCTGCCTGCCGGGACGGATGCCGTGGAAGATCCCCCAGCCCACCATGCAAAACTGCACCGCGGTGTTCAGCACCAGCGTTCCGGCTGCAGAGGGGATGTCCACATAGCCGAGGGAAAAGCAGAGCATGTAGAGGAAAAGTCCTGCCGCCCCGCTCCAGGAGCTCTGTTCCCAGGCCTGGACCAGCGTGCCCGCACCTTCGCGCTTTTTGCGTATGATGCCCATGATGCACAGCCCGGCCAGCATGGCCGCGGCGCACAGCCCGCGTATGGCGGTATACTGCAGGGGCCCCATGCCAAAGGTGATGAGCGCCGAGCGGCAGAGGATGGAATTGGACGCGAAGATCGTCATGCAGAGGAACGTGAGCAGGAAAAGGCGCATGGAAAACTCCCGGAAATGATGGTCGCAGGGCACTATATATGATTATGCGGCAGTGTTCAAATCTCAATCACCGGGGCATCGTTTTTAACGCGATGCGACATTGATATGCCCAATAATACGCTGTGGTTTTGGCATGGATCCTGCCGCGGCCCCTGCTGCAGCGCCTGAGGAGCCGCTGACCCTGGGCGGGGCACGCGCAACGGCGCCGGGCACTCCCCTGCCGCACGTCGCGGCAAGGCCCCATGGTCCCGTCGTCACGGAAGATCAAAGATGCCCCCATGATGCGGGAGCCTCCCCGGAGATGGCGGAGAGGCTCCAGGCAGGGCATGGGGTGCGCCTGGTCAGCGCATCACGAAGCTGATGGCGAAGCAAACCGAGACGATCAACATCACCGGGCTGACTTCCCTGAAGCGGCCCGTGAAGGTCTTGAGCAGCACGTAGCTGATGAAGCCGATGCCGAAGCCATTGGCGATGCTGTAGGTGAGCGGCATGCTGATGATGGTCAGGAAGGCAGGCAGCCCTTCGGTCATGTCCTTGAAGTCGATGGACGGCATGTCTTCGGCCATGAGCGCTCCCACGATGATGAGCGCCGGGGCGGTGGCATAGCTCTGCACCACGCCCACGATGGGGGCGAACACCAGGCAGACGATGAAAAGCACGCCCACGGTCACGGCGGTCAGCCCCGTGCGTCCGCCTTCGGCCACGCCGGCAGAGCTTTCCACATAGCTTGTCACGGCCGGCGTGCCCAGGAAGCTGCCCCAGATGGTGCCGCAGGAATCCACGACCAGCGCTTTTTCCAGCCCCCTGATGGAGCCGTCCCTGTTCATCAGCCCGGCCTTGTGCGAAACGCCGATGATGGTGCCTATGGAGTCGAAAAGGTCGACCATGGTCATGGTGAACAGCACGGAGATGAGCCCGTGCTTTATCGCAGCCATGACGTCCAGCTGCATGAAGGTGGGCATGATGCTGGGCACGTTGAAGTTGACCACGTCGGAGACGCTGCGGGGCACCGGCCCTGCCCCCGCGATCATGCCGATGCCCGTCGTGACCAGGATGCCGATGAGGATGGCGCCGCGCACATGAAGGGACAGCAATACGCCCGTGAACACCAGCGAAAACAGGGAGAGCAGCACGGGCGTGCTGCTAAGGTCGCCCAGCGCCACGGAATTGGCAGGATCGGAGACCACGATCCCGGCGCTGCGCAGCCCGATGAACGCGATGAACAGACCGATGCCCACCGATATGGCCATCGTGAGGTTCTTCGGCACGGAAGAGATGATCAGGCTCCGTATCCTAGTCACGGAAAGGAAGAGGAAGACCGCGCCCGAGATGAACACGGCGCCCAGCGCCGTCTGCCAGGGAAGGCTCATGCCCAGGACGACGGAATACGTGAAATATGCGATGATGCCCATGCCCGGCGCAAGCCCTATGGGCATGTTTGCCCACAGCCCCATGAACAGCGTGGACAGCGCCGTGGCCCAGATGGTGGCGGCGAACAGGGCATCCCGGGGCATGCCGGTCTCGGACACCATGGACGGAACGACAAAGATCACGTAGGCCATGGTCACAAAGGTGGTGATCCCTGCCATGACTTCCTGCCGCACGCTGGTCTTGTTCTCAGAAAGCCTGAATACCTTTTCTGCAAAGCTCATGCGCATCCTCCATCCCCCCTTCCCGAAGGAAAAAAAGGATCATGAAAAACATCAAGCCCAGCCCCGGGCACGGGAACGGGCTCCATGGCGTTTCCATAACATCCATCCCGCACCTTGTCACGTCCCCCATGGCTGCGGGGCGAGCTCCCCACCGGCACCGTCCGCGCGCTTTTTCTGTTGACAGCGCGGGGCAGAACAGGTAGTGCTATTTTTTATAAAAACGTATTACTTTTCAGGAGCAAGCGCATGGTTAAAAAGCTCTTCCTCATGGCGGCGCTCTGCCTGACCGCAAGTCCGGCCTTTGCGCATTTCGGCATGGCCATCCCCTCGGATCCCGTCATCGAAGACC
>CACZQM010000154.1 GCA_902783285.1 uncultured Desulfovibrio sp.
GCTGCCGAACTGCTGGACATCTCCCGCACCCTCATGTCCTACAAATTGAAAAAGTATAACCTGATAGGCCATTGACCTTCTTTTCCGTCCCCTTTGACGCCCTTCCCGCACCCCCCTTCAACGGCCGGCATGACCGGTCGTTTTTTAATTCAATCTATTGATATCATTTATTTTTGTTTGCATATGTTTCACGTGGAACATCTTGCATTTCGCTTTTCAAGGCACATACGGATATCTCTGGCACGAACGTACGATCCCTATGATTTATATAGATCCATGGTCAAAAACGGTCAAAAATGTTCCACGTGAAACACTTGCTATTCACTCTATATGCGATTATTGAAAAAACGTATGAAGGAGATCATTATTGGCTAGGATAATAGCAATAGCAAATCAAAAGGGCGGCGTCGGCAAGACAACGACATCCGTCAATCTTGCAGCATCGCTTGCTGTCATGGAAAACAGGGTGCTGCTCGTTGACTGCGATCCCCAGGCCAATACGACAAGTTCCCTGGGGTTCGACCAGCAAAAGCTCAAAAGCAATCTGTACACCGCATTATGCGGCAGGTCGAATTTTGAAGATGCCCTGCTGCCTACCGCCATACCTTACCTTTCCCTGCTTCCCTCTACGACAGACCTGGTAGGCATGGAGATTGAACTGGTCGATAAGATGCTGAGGGAATACTATCTGGCCGATCTCCTCGGACCGGCAGCAGGGAATTATGACTATGTCATCCTGGATTGCCCGCCATCCTTAGGGCTGATAACCATCAATACGCTTTGTGCTTCTCACGAAGTGCTCATACCCCTGCAATGCGAGTTCTTTGCACTGGAGGGCATATTCAAGCTGATGAAAACGTATGAGCAGGTCCGGAAGCGCTTGAACAAGGAATTGAAGATCCTCGGCGTGCTCCTGACGATGTACGACGCGCGGAACAAGCTGGCACGGCAGGTCAGGGCCGAGGCAGAGAGATGTTTTCCCGGCAAGATCCTCGAGACGGTCGTGCCGCGCAATGTGCGGCTTTCCGAGGCTCCCAGCCACGGAAAGACCATCATCAACTACGACATACGTTCAAAGGGTGCGGAAGCCTATCTGGATCTCGCACGGGAAGTCGTCAAGCGCAAGGCTTGCGCTTGACGCAGAGCACAGGGGCAAGGGAGGCGCCATGGAACGCGGATTAGGAGGAAGAGGGAAAAACCTTCTTTTCCACTCAGCGGATGAGGAAAAAGATTCGGCGATCGAAAAGCTGGCCATAACGCAGCTCGTGCCTGGCACGTTCCAGCCGAGGAAGCGCTTTGACACCGCTGCCATAAGCGAGCTTGCGGCATCCATGGAAAAACAAGGCGTGCTCCAGCCGCTTATCGTGAGGCTGATACCCAAAAGCATGCCGCAACGGTATGAGATCGTAGCCGGTGAACGGCGGTGGCGTGCCGCACGCCAGGCAGGGATCACGGAACTACCGGTCATCATCACGGAATACAGCGACAGGGAAGCCATGACCGTGGCCCTTGTGGAAAATCTGCAGAGAGAAGATCTGAACGCCATGGAAGAAGCGGAAGCCTTGGCCATGCTCCGTGACGCGCATGGGCTCAGCCAGGAGGAACTTGCTGCCCAACTGGGCAAAAGCCGTTCTGCCGTAGCCAATGCCCTGAGGTTGATGCAGCTCTCTGAGCCGATGCGCGAGGGTGTTTTGAACGGTGACATAAGCGCAGGACATGCAAGGGCGCTGCTCAGCGTGCCCGACGGGACATTGCGCGATCAACTGTACAAAGCTGTCATCGAACACCGCCTTTCGGTGCGGGAAGCGGAATCCGCTGCTGATTCATGCAGGCAGAAAGGGAGGTTGCCCGAGCATCTGCAGCAGGCAGGCCTCGCGGGGACCGCAAAGAAGAAGCACGGCACCAAGCCCCAGGTCGTGAAGGATCTGCAAAAGCTCCTGCGCGAGCGCAGCGGAAAAAAAGCCACGATCAGCGGGGATGGCGTACGTGGGCAAGTGTCCATGCCGTATGCATCCGAAGAGGAACTGGAGACGCTTATCGAGCTGCTGGGAGCGCAGAAAATATCGGATCCCTTCCACGATCCAGGCTAAGCGTCTTTGCGCACCACAGCAAGGAAAAGGGAATCCTGGCCAGGGGAATCAGGTAAATAGGTGCGCATGGATTCGATCGAAGCCCCGGGGTGCAGCGAGGCAAAGCGCCTGACCTGGAGTTCGTTCTCCGAGGAGTCAAGGGCGCAGGTGGAATAAAAGACCATGCCGCCCGGCAGAAGGCTGTGCCAGATGGAATCCAAAATGGCTTTTTGAACGGTCGAGACGGCCTTGATCTTCTCCGGTGAGAGCCTGAATTTCAGCTCGGGATTGCGTGCAAGCGTGCCTGTGCCGCTGCAAGGGGCATCGACGAAAACGGCATCGAAGGATCTGCCCGTGATCTCCTGAGCTGCATTGTGCAAAACAGAGGGGCAGGGGATATCCAGACGGCAGAACTGCTTTTGCAGTTCTTCAAGGCGGAAGGATGAGGGATCGCTGGCAAGGATGACGCGGACGCCTTGCTCCATCAGCGCAGCTGTCTTGCCACCCCTGCCGCAGCAGCAGTCCCAAATCCCGGCATGCCCGCTACGGAAGCGGATCATCCTCCCGGCCACGTCGGAGGCTACGATCTGCGAAGGTTTGCCTTGGCGGGAAACAGCGCCGGATGCTTCAAGGGCATGGAGGCGCACCCAAAGCGCCTCCTGCATATCTGCAGGCATCTTGCCGGTGAAAGGAGCAAAAAAGCCGTGCGGGGCGCATCGTTCACATCCCAAAGACAAACATTCTGCCATGAGTCGGTTCCAGCCGAAACGTGCAGTATTGACACGCCAGCAGGGACGTGGCGCATGGATGAGCCCGCGGGCGATGGAGGCGGCAACAGCCTGGCCGTAATGTGACGACCAGCGTTCGGCAAGCCATGGAGGGATGGAACCGCAGAGGGCGATATCTTCGGAAGTGGAAGAACCGCAGAGATGGCTGACACGTTCATGGATGCCATCAGTTAAACGGGATGCTTCTTGGGAGATCCGGCGAAGGACTGCATTGCAAAAGCCAGCGGCACGCTGGCCAAAACGTCGTTTTGCGATGGATACGCATTCATCCACTGTGGCGCGGCTGGGTATGCGCTCCATGAAAAGGATCTCAAAGACGGCGATGCGCAGGAGCATGCGCATCATGGAAGACAGTTTGCCTGGCCGTGCGATATGCAAGACCGCACAGAGATCGAGTAGGGAGTAAAGGCGGAGGACGCCATAGGTGAGTTCGGACAGGAACGCTTCCTGGATGGAGGAAAGCCCTTTGCAAGACGACAGATGGGAAAGCAGGACAGGAAGAGGCACGGCGTCGTCCCTGCCGCAGACGATGTTCAACAGCAGCCCAAGGGCTTCCTCCCGCACATTCAGGCGGCTCGAAGCCATACGGACGTCACTCGGCAGGTTTCTGGGCATCAGGGACATCCATGAAAGAACGCTTGGTCAACGGATCTCAAAGGCACCAAAGGGAGCGGCAAGACCTTTGAGCCAGCCATTGCGGAAGTCGGTGGCGCGCATGGTCGGCTTGCCAGCGGGACGCAGGCGGGTGACGCAGTAGGAGCCTTTTCCGCAGGCAACGATGAGCCCGTCCTCAGACATGCCTGCGACCGTGCCGGGGCTCCCGCCAGCGTCTTGGGTAAGAGGGATGCCAGGTTCGATGCGCAGGGGCAGGGGATCTTTCCCGGCGAGGATAAGTGTCGATCGTGCACCGGGAGAAGGGGACAGCCCCCGGATGATGTTGTGTACGGAAGAGGAAGGCAGGCTCCAGTCGATCCGCTGGTCCTGCGCCGTCAGCTTGTGGGCGTAGGTGGCAAGGGAAGGATTTTGCGGGGTGAAGGCGGCTCGTCCCTCGGCAGCCATGCGCAATGCGCTCACCATGAGATCTGCGCCCTGGCGGGCAAGGATGTCAAAGACCTGGCCGGCTGTCTCGTCGGATCCGATGGCCGTGGCCTGCTGAAGGAGCATAGGGCCGGAATCCAGGCCCGCTTCCATTTTCATGATGGTTATCCCCGTAATGGCGTCTCCGTTCATCACGGCGCGCTGTATGGGGGCAGCGCCGCGGTACCTGGGGAGGAGCGATCCGTGGACGTTGAGGGCGAACAAGCGTGGTATGTCGAGGACCTTCTGGGGAAGGATGAGTCCGTAAGCGGCCACGCACAGGATATCGGGAGCGAGCGCAGCCAACGTCTTCACGTCCTCATCGCTCTTGAAATTTTCGGGCTGGAACACAGGCAGCGAAAGGCTGAGCGCCATCTCTTTCACGGGAGACGGCCGCAATTTGTTGCCGCGGCCGGCCGGACGGTCTGGTTGCGTGTAAACGCCGGCGATCTCACCTCCTTCCCATTGGGAAACGGCTTGCAGGATCATGGAGGCGAAATCGGGCGTGCCCATGAAAACGATGCGCAGCTTCGGCATGATGGCTATCCCAGTTGACAGGTTGCAGAAAAACGGATGGAGGACAGGGGGACACCGGATGGGAATAGACATACCTGTTCCGCAGCCAAAAAGCAAAGATTCTTTAGCCGGGGGCATCCGGCAGGATCAGAGGGGCAAGCTAAGGCACAAGAGAGGAGGAGCAGGCCTTGGCGGAAGCCGGCATGGACAGTCTGCGGAAAAAGAGCGTTGCATAGGGCATTGCAAAAAAATGGTGACAAAGGAGGCTGTTCCGCCTAGTATGAAGTTGGACCCAACATCACGCTTTACCCCTTTGCTGCGAGGTCACGCGCCATGGAGCTTTTGAATCAGTACACCCCCCAGGCAGCTGCGGCTGCCGCAGTGCTCGTCATCCTCTTTGTTTTCTGGCTCTGGCTGCGCGGAAGGAAGCGCAAAAAAGCAACCAGCCAGCAGATGCTGGCGGACGCCCTGCCCAAGAAGCGCGGGCCTCTGTACAAGCTGTTCAGGGGTATCGGGATATGCATTGCGGCCATCTTCCGCGGCATACTGTTCCTGCTCAAGCTCATCGTGCCCAACATGGTGCTGGTGGAACGTTTGCTTGTGCTTGGAGGTCTTGGGATAGGCGCCTATTCCATCATCTGGCCGCCCCTGAACTGGTGGTATGTGGGCGGGGGCATCTTCATGCTGGTGCTGGCCATCGTGGCCCATGCCTACAACGACGAAGTGCGCCGCGAAGCCTGATCACGCACCGCTACATATGAAAAGCATGCCGCCGGGGATACCGGCGGCATGCTTTTTAATGTGCTGTGATATTCAGCCCCGGCTTTGCGCGGCCATGATGCGGCGCACTTCCTCCAGGTCTTCCGGCGTGTCCACGCCTGGGCCCATGGCTTCGACTTCCAGCACGCGGATGGCGATGCCCGCCTGCAGCACGCGGAGCTGCTCCAGCTTCTCGGTGTTTTCCAGCGGGGAATAGGGCAGGCTGCCAAAGCGCATGAGCAGTTCACGGCGGTAGGCATAGATCCCGAGATGCCCGAAGTACTGGGCCGGGATGCCCCCGCTTCGGGGGAAGGGGATGGGGCTGCGGCTGAAGTAGAGGGCATTGCCGCTGTGGGCGCGGACCACCTTGACCAGGTTGGGGTCGGCAGCCCGCTCAGCGGAGACGGGATAGCACAGCGTGGCCATCTGCAGGGAGCCGTCGTCCAGCATGGCGCGGGCGAGCTTCACGATGGATCCGGGTTCCACGAGCGGCTCGTCGCCCTGGACATTGACGTAAATGTCCGCAGGGTGCGCGTTCGCCGCTTCGATGAGCCGGTCTGAACCGGAAGGGCAGTCCGGGCTGGTCATGCACACGCCGCCGCCAAAACCCTGCACGGCAGCGGCAATGCGGGCGTCGTCCGTTGCCACGATGACTTCGTCAAAAAGCCCCGCCTGGCGCACGCGTTCATACACATGCTGGATCATGGGCTTGCCGCAGATGTCGGCAAGGGGCTTGCCCGGCAGCCGCGTTGACGCATAGCGAGAGGGGATGACTGCGATGATGCTCATGGGCTATACCTCCGCAAAGCGTTTGGCGGCGCGGTCGAATTCCCTGATCATGGAAAGGAACGCCGGAAGGTCCCGGACGGCCAGCATGTTGGGTCCGTCGCACGGCGCCTTGTCAGGATCGGGATGCACTTCCAAGAAGATGCCCGCCACGCCCACGGCGGCCGCAGCCCGCGCCAGCGTGGGCACGAATTCCCGCTGGCCTCCGCTGCACGATCCCTGCGCTCCAGGCAGCTGCACGGAATGGGTGGCGTCGAACACCACGGGCGCAAAGCGCTTCATGATCTCCAGCCCGCGCATGTCGACGACGAGATTCCCATAGCCAAAGCTGGTGCCGCGCTCGCAGAGGGAGATCTGCCTGTTGCCCGTGGACTGCGCCTTTTTAAGCACGTTCTCCATCTCCCATGGGGCAAGGAACTGACCTTTCTTGATGTTCACGGGCTTGCCCGTGGAGGCTGCGGCCAGGATGAGGTCAGTCTGCCGGCAGAGGAAGGCCGGGGTCTGCAAATAGTCCACGGCTTCGGCCACGGGCGCCGCCTGCTCAGCCGTATGGATGTCGGTGAGCACAGGGATGCCGCGGGCCTCGCGCACCTCGGCGAGGATGGAGAGCCCCTCGGCCATGCCGACGCCGCGGAATCCAGAACCGGAACTGCGGTTGGCCTTGTCAAAACTGGACTTGTAGATGAAGGGCATGCCGGCCTTGGAGAATATCTCCTTGAGGGCGGCTGAGACCTCGAGCGCATGGGCGCGCCCCTCAATGGCGCAGGGGCCGGCTATGAAGAACAGGGGGGCGGCATTATCGACGCAGAACAGGGGCTTGCCGCCAAACGAAAACGTGAACATGGAGCCTCCTGTGCGGCGGCGTTCACGACACCGCGGCTGGCAATGGAAGCGGCGGACCGCCAGCGCAGCCCGCCGCCCTGGAAAGGATCAGCCCCTGACTGCGGCATCGAGCTGGCGGCGGCCCTGGCTGGCTTCAGCCTCCAGCTCGCTCTTGCGGGCGCTGGAGATGCCGAGGGACGCGGCCAAAGCGTCCAGATAGGTGCGTTCCATGAACTGGTCGATGTCGATGACGCAGCAGGAAAGGCGGTACACGTCCTCGGCCTGCTCCTCGGAACGCACTTCCCTGGCGATGGCGCGCGGGTCGAGCGGCTCCTTTTGCATCTGCTCCAGTTCACGGCCCACGTTCTGCCCTTGCAGGAGGCTTTGGAAAAGCACGCCGATGCGCTGCTGTTCAGCGGCATCGATGCTGCCGTCGGCCCTGGCCGCAAAGATCACGGCGCGCATGATGAGCAGGGACGTGGGATCGACAGGCACCCTTCCGGCCTGGGCAAAGGGATCTCGCATGTACGGGTCCTGCTGCGGAGCGCGCTGGGGCTCGGCGGCCTCAGCCTGCTTGGCCTGCGCCCACTTGCGGTAGAAATTCAGCGCTACGGCGCCCATGCCGAGAAGGGCGGCGTTCCGCACCATGGAGTTGCCGCCGCCGGCCGGAGCCCTCCCGGATCCGCCTGCCATGCTGCCCAGAATGGCGCCGATGGCGCCCGCTCCCATGAGGCCGCCCATGCCGCCGGGAGCATTGCGTCCTGCAGTACGGACCGCACCGCCGGCCTGGCGGGACATCTGCTGAAGGGCGCCGCCCAAAACTTCACTGTTGAGAACATCCAGAATAGACACGGGAACCTCCTGGGTTTCATTGTATGTTTGCCTTTCCTTATCACGCCATGTGGGACAGGGCAAGCGCGGCGATGGCTGTTTGATGCCGTCAAGCGCCGCGCCCCGGCAGCGCGCATCGTTCCTGCTGCGGCTTGCCTCCACAGGGCATTTTCCGTTGACAGCCCATGCCCCGTAGGATAGACAAGGGGCAAGAGGGTCCGATCATGCAGCACAGCTTTTGCAGCGCGTACCGTTTTGCAACGGGCATTCATGCCCGCAGCTATTATTTTACGCTCTGCCGCGGCGGTGCCTGCTGACATACCCTGTGAACAGACACGATCGAAGCCGCGGGTCAGCAAGCCGGCGGCTTTTTTATTGACCGGCAGCCCGCAATCGAGGTTAGCATCATGGACATCGGTTCGCTCAGACGTTTCAACCGCATCATTTCCCCTGCGACCGGCCGCGCCATCATCGTGCCCATGGACCACGGCGTCTCCGACGGCGCGCCCCGCGGACTGCGCGACATGGCGAAGGCCATCAACGACATGGACGAGGGCGGCGCCGACGCCGTGCTCCTGCACAAGGGCCTTATCCACAAGGCACGCTACGAAGACCATATGAAGATGGGCTTCATCATGCACATTTCCGCCTCCACAAGCCTTTCCAGCCGGCCCAACAAAAAAATGCTGGTGGGCGACGTGGAGGAGGCCGTGCGCCTGGGCGCAGACGCCATTTCCATCCACATCAACCTGGGCGATGAATACGAAAGCATGATGATGGCCGACGCCGGCAAGGTAGCCAAGGAGTGCAGCCTGTGGGGCATGCCGCTGCTCATGATGGTCTACGCCCGCGGGCACGACGTGGACAGCTATGACCCGCGCAACATCGCCCATTGCGCCCGGGTGGGTGCGGAACTGGGCGCAGACATCGTCAAAGTCCCCTATACCGGAGATCCCGGGACCTTTGCCGACGTGGTGGACGACTGCCCTGTGCCGGTGCTCATTGCCGGCGGTCCCAAACTCGATTCCACCAGGAAGCTGCTGGAAATGGTGCATGGTGCGCTCATCGCCGGGGGAGCTGGGCTTTCGGTGGGGCGCAACGTTTTTGAGCACCCGGAACGCGTGATGCTGATGAAGGCGCTGCGCGCCATGGTGCATGGCAACGCCTCTGTGGAAGACGCCCTCGCCATCATGGGAGAAGCGCAGGCCACAGCGACAGACAGATAAGAATATCTATAATCATTCAAGATAGATATATGAACGTGAGGTAACACTATGGAACTGGGCACCAAAAAAAGGCTGACTCACATCTTCGATCCCGCATCCGGGCGCACGGTCCTCGTGCCCATGGATCACGGCATGGCCATGCCCGCGCCCAAGGGCATCTGGGACATCCGCAAGGCGGTCGATGACATGCACGAAGGCGGCGCCAGCGCCGTGATCATGCACAAGGGGCTCATCCGCGCCTCCGGGCTGGAAAACGCCAATACCGACATGGGGCTCGTCATGCACCTCACCGCCTCCACGGAATTTTCCCCCGCCAGCAGCACCAAGGTGCTCACCGGCACTGTCGAAGAGGCCATACGCCTGGGCGCCGATGCCGTTTCGCTGCAGGTCAACCTGGGCGACGCCAACGAGCGCATCATGCTGGAGAACGCCGGCAAGATCGCCGACCACTGCAACCGCTGGGGCATGCCCCTGCTGATGATGCTCTACGGACGCGGCGGGCTCATCCGCGACAACGTTGCCGTGGAGGTCGTGGCACAATGCGCCCGCGTAGGCGCCGAACTGGGCGCCGACATCGTGATGGTCTCCTACACGGGCAGCCCCGGGACCTTCGAGCGCGTCACCGCGGGCTGCTGCTGCCCGGTGGTCATAGCCGGCGGCGAGCGCATGGATTCTACGCGCAGGCTGCTGGAGATGGCATGGGGATCCCTGCAGGCCGGCAGCGCCGGCGTCTCCATCGGACGCAACGTGTTCGACCATCCGCGGCGCGTCGCGCTGATGAAGGCGCTCCATGCCATGGTGCACCATGGAGCCACGGTGCAGGAAGGCATGGAGATCGTGGGCGAAGACTAAGGAGGACCCGGCGCATGGACATCTATTTCAAAAGCGTTCCCTTCTGCAAGGGCGACGTGGCCCTGGCCCTTGAATCCGGCGTGGACGGCATCATCGTCCCTGCGGAGATGGCCGATGCCGCATCCCGGCTCTCGCGCATCCCCGTATCCACTGATGAAGAGATCCCTTCCCTTTCCCTGTCCTCCAAGGCAGACGAAGAACATCTGCGTGACCTGCTGCTTGCCGGCAAGCCTGCAGTCCTGGCGCGCGGCTGGGAGGTCATCCCCGTGGAGAACCTGCTCGCGCAATGCCCGCGCGTGGTCGCCGAAGCCGGGAGCCTGGACGAAGCCGTCCTGGCCTCCGGCATCCTGCAGCGCGGCGTGCAGGGGATCGTCGTCCTGCCGCAGGCCATCGGCGACATCAAAACGATCGTGGCGCGCTGCAAGACATGCACGCAGAAGGAAGATCTGCAGCCCGCGGTCATCACGCGCGTGGCGCCTGCCGGGCTGGGACACCGCGTATGCGTGGACACCACGTCCATGCTCCGCAAAGGGCAGGGCATGCTGACGGGCAATTCCAGTGCGTTCACCTTCCTTGTCCATGCCGAAACAGAACACAACGAATACGTCGCATCCCGCCCCTTCCGCATCAACGCCGGAGCCGTGCATGCCTATGTGCGCCTGCCGGGTGACGCCACCGCCTACCTTTCCGAAGTGGAGGCCGGGACACAGCTGCTCATCGTGGACCATAAGGGGCAGGGCAGCCTTGCCACGGCAGGCAGGGTCAAGGTGGAGGTGCGCCCCATGCTGCTCATCGAGGCGGAATGCAACGGGAAGACCGGGACCGTGTTCCTGCAGGATGCCGAGACCATACGCCTGACTTCGCCGGAAGGCGAACCGTTGAGCGTCGTCTCGCTGAAGCCGGGCGACCGCGTGCTCTGCCGCCTGGACGAAGCGGGGCGCCATTTCGGCATGCGGATCAAGGAAGACATACAGGAGGGATGAGGCATGGCCGATCTGGATATCCCCGGCCTTGCGGAACTGCGCGCCAGCATCGACGAGACCGATGCCCGGATCCTGGAACTGCTCAACCGCAGGGCGCGCATCAGCCTGGCCATCGGCGCTGCCAAGGCGCGGGTGCCGGGGGCAGGGATCTGGGACCCTGAACGTGAGCAGAGCCTCCTCCGCAGGCTGGAGGAACGCAACTCCGGCCCTCTGGAGAACACGCATGTCAACGCCATCTGGAGGGAGGTGCTGTCTGCCTCCAGGGATCTGCAAAAAACGTGCGGGGCAGCCTGCGCCGGACCGGGATCCGGCGGCGATCCCGGCACGCCGGACGTTTAACGCGCATGCCGCAAAAAAGGCCCCCCATGATCACCTTGCAGGCCCCGCCATCAAAATCCGTATCGCACAGGACGGTCATCGCCGCCTCCCTCGCCCCCGGCCCGTCCCTGGTGCGCGGGGTGCTGGACAGCGCAGACCTTGAACGCACGCGCTCCTTGCTCTGCCTTGCCGGCGCGCATATGCAGGACCTGGGCGGCGGCACATGGCGCATACGCGGCATGGAAGGCGGCCCGCGCGGAGGAGGAGACGCCCCCCTGCTCTGCGACGCAGGGGAATCCGGCACCACGTGCCGCCTGCTCACCGCCGTGCTTTCAGCCGGGCAGGGGCAGTTCATCATCGACGGCGCCAAACGCATGCGCGAGCGCCCCATCGGGCCGCTCGCCAAGGCGCTCACCTCCCTTGGTGCCTCCATCACCTACGGCCAGGAAGAAGGATTCCCCCCCTTGCAGATCCATGCGCACGGGCTCGCGGGGGGGGACGTGGAGATAAGCATCGACTCCTCAAGCCAGTACCTGTCCGGATTGCTCCTCGCCGCCCCGTTCTGCTCCGCTCCGCTGCGCATCACCCTTGCCGGGAACAAGGCTGTTTCCTGGCCCTATGTGGGGCTGACGCTCAACGTGCTGGAAGACTTTGGCATCCGCTTTGCCGTTGAGCAGCCTGGCGGCGATGCCTGGAGGTGCGTCCCCTGGCGCAGCATCCGCCACGCACGCCCGGGCGAGCTGCGCATCACCGTGTCCCCCGGCACATACCGCGCCGGCGAATACGGCGTGGAAGGCGACTGGTCCGGCGCGTCCTACCTGCTTGCCGCCGGCGCCGTGGGCAAGAGCCCCGTGCTGGTCAAGGGCCTGCGCACCGATTCCCTGCAGGGCGACCGCGCCATGCTGCGCATACTTCAAGGCATGGGGGCATCCGTGCGGGAAACGGCGGAGGGGATCCTCGTATCCCCGTCAGCGCTGCACGGGATCGACACGGACATGGGCGACTGCCCGGACCTTGTGCCCACCGTGGCCATGCTTGCCGCCTGCGCCTCCGGCACCACCAGGATCAGGAACGTCGCGCACCTGCGCATCAAGGAGTGCGACCGCCTTTCCGCCTGCGCAGGCGAACTGGCGCGCGCCGGCATACGCACGGAAGAAACGGAAAGCTCCATCGTCATCCGCGGGGCGGGTCCGCAACGGCCATCCCTGCCCGCAGGAACGGTGTTCCTGGTGCACAACGACCACCGCATCGCCATGTCCGCAGCCCTGCTTTGCCTTGCCTGCGGTACGCCCGCCAGGGTGGACGATCCCGGCGTGGTGCGCAAATCTTTCCCCGGATTCTGGGACACATGGAGCATGCTGCCATGAAACGCGTCGTCATCGCAGGCTGCCGCGGGCGCATGGGCGCCATGCTCATGGAGCGCTTTGCCCGGGCCCAGGATATCCAGCCCGCAGGGCTGAGCCGCCCTTACAGGGCCCGGGATGTGGAGGATGCCTGCCGGGGGGCGCGCGCCGTGATCCTCTGCGTTCCGCCCGAAGCGCTGGCGGAAACGGCCGGAAAGCTCGTCCCGCACATGGAGCCCGGCACCATCCTTGCCGACATCACTTCCGTCAAGGAACTGCCCATGCGCCAGATGGAAGCAGCGTGGGCCGGCCCCGTCGTGGGCACGCACCCCCTGTTCGGCCCCCTGCAGGCCGAAGGGCTGGAACTGCGCACCGCCATCGTGCCCGGCTGCGCGGCTTCGGAAGCAGACGTGGGGTTCATCGAGGACCTTTTCAGGATCCTGGGCAGCGTGACCTTCAGGACCACGGCCGGTGAACACGACATCGCCGAAGCCCGCATACAAGGCATGAACTTCATCACCACGGCGGTGTACTTTGCCATGACCGCGGAAGATCCGGGGCTCCTGCGCTATGTCACGCCATCCTTCATGCGCCGCATGAACGCCGCGCGCAAGCAGCTCATGGAAGACGGTCCCCTGTTCACCTGGATGTTCGAGGCCAATCCCCACAGCCAGCAGATGGTGCGCCGCTTCCGCAACATGCTCGGGCTCGCCGCCGCCGGCGATGCGGAACTCATCCTCCACCGCGCCCAGTGGTGGTGGAAAGAGGGAGGGGAAAAACGGCAGCTGCACAAAGACGCGGAATGCATCGCCAGGCAGTCGGCCTACGATGAACTGCATAAAAGGAGCTGACATGCGCTATACCTTGTTTGGCGAATCCCACGGCCCTGCCATCGGCGTCGTCCTCCAGGGCGTCCCGCCCGGACTGGACATGGACATGGGCTTCATCGCTTCGGAAATGGCGCGGAGGGCGCCCGGGGCGTCGGCGCTCACCTCGCCCCGTTCGGAAAAGGACGCTGTGCGCGTGCTGAGCGGCGTCTTTGAGGGCAAGACCTGCGGGACTCCCCTGTGCGGGATCATAGAAAACACGGATACGCGGCCCCGTGACTACGCCGGAACGCGCTGGCTCGCACGTCCAGGCCATGCAGACTTCACTGCCCATGTGCGCTGCAAGGGCTTTGAGGATTACCGCGGCGGGGGGCATTTCTCCGGCCGGCTCACCGCGCCCATGGTGTTTGCAGGGGCCGTGGCCAAGCTCGCCCTGCGCGGCCGCGGCATAGAGATCTTTGCCCGCATCGCAAGCGTCGCCGGCATAACAGACGCCCCCGCCGACCTAGCCGCCCCGGACGCCGCCTGCCTGCGCAGAGCGCAGGGATCCGCCTTCCCCGTGCTGGACGAAACGCGGGGCGGAGCCATGCGCCAGGCCATACTCAAGGCGCGCGCCGAAGGCGATTCTGTCGGCGGAAGCATCCAGTGCTTCGTCCTTGGGATCCCCGCAGGACTGGGGGGCCCGGATTTCGACGAGAGCGTGGAATCGCTCATAGCGCGCCATGTCTTCTCCATACCTGCTGTCAAAGCGCTGGGGTTCGGTGCGGGGACGGATCTCGCCTCCTTGCGCGGCAGCCAGGCCAACGACCCCTTTGTGCCGTCGGAGGCAGGGCCTGCCACGTCCACCAACAACAACGGCGGCATCAACGGCGGGATAACCAACGGCATGCCCGTGGTCTTTACCGTCACGGTAAAGCCCACGCCGTCCATAGCCCGTGAACAGGACACTGTGGACATGCGCAGCGGGCAGGCTGCCCGCATCTCCGTTTCCGGCAGGCACGACCCCTGCATCGTCCCCCGCGCCGTGCCCGTGGTGGAGGCGGCTGCGGCCCTCGCCATCAGCGAGCTCCCCGGAGTGCTGGCATGAAGGAGAACATCGTCCTCATCGGCCTTTCCGGCTGCGGCAAGAGCAGCCTGGGCAGGCGCCTTGCCAGCCGCCTGCGCATGCCCCTTCTGGATACGGACGCCATGATCGTCGCGAGAACGGGGCGCAGCATCGCCGATATCTTCTCCCGGGAGGGAGAGGCTTTTTTCCGCGGGCTGGAAAGCGCCTGCGCGTGTGAAGCGGCTGCCCGGAAGGGCGTGGTCATCGCCACGGGCGGAGGGATGGTGCTCCGCCGTGAAAACATGGAAGCCCTTGCGCAAAACGGCTTCATCTGCTTCATAGACCGGCACCCTTCGCTGATCCTGCGCTCCACTTCGCTGGATGACAGGCCGCTGGTGAAGTCGGACGGTGAAAAGCTGCACCGCCTCTACGCTGAGCGCATCGCCCTGTACCGCCAATGGGCGGACTATACCCTCGTCAATGGACGCTCCATGAACGGCCGCATGAGTCGCGGAGCCCTGCGCATCATCCGCCGCTGGAACATGGCGCGTCAAAAGGCCTTGCAGGACGCAGCATGAACATTCTCGAAGGCAGGCAGCTCGCCGTCATCGGCGATCCCATAAGGCACAGCCTTTCCCCGGTCATCCATCAGGCCATGCTGGACGCCCTGGGCGTGCACTGCACCTACGGGCGCATCCGCGTGCGGGCAGGGGAAACGGCAGCATGGCTTGAACAGGCCGAAAAAGGCCCCCTTGCGGGGTTCAACGCCACCATGCCGCATAAGACGGACCTTGTCCCCCTCATGGATACGCTATCC
>CACZQM010000155.1 GCA_902783285.1 uncultured Desulfovibrio sp.
GCCGTTGCCCTGGACAAAAACCCCGTGTTATGGAGTTCCGATCCTTCCGATGGCATCGCGATAAGCGCGGACGTCACCGACTGGCTTTCCCTCGCGGCTTTCTGGTCGCGTTATGACCGCCAGGTGGCGAAACACGGCGAACCCTTCTCGACCCATCATGCCACTACGGCTGATGTCTTCGGCGTCGTGGCAGACCTGAAGTTCGAAGGATTCCAGTTCAAGCCCTACTTCGCCTTTGCCGCCCAGGATGGCAACACCATGGACGGGAGCGACAGCAACAACGCCCTCACGCCCGCTCCGGGCGTGATCACCTTCCGCGATGGCTCCACCGTTGGCACCAACTACGGCAACAACACCTTCTGGCTGGGCGTGAACGGCGAGATGTCCCTTTTCGACCCGCTCACTGTCAAAGCCGACTTCATCTATGGCGACCGCGACTTCCGCAGCCATACCGGGCTGCCCAACCAGCATGGCTGGTGGGCCGACGGCGCCATATCCTACAAGATGGACTTCGGCACTCCTGAACTGGCTGCCTGGTATGGTTCCGGCGACGACAAGAACGTCAAATACGCCTATCAGGAAAACATGCCCACCATGTGCGGGCGCTTTGGAGGTTCCTTCGGCTTCTTCAACGGTTCCGGATTGGAAGACAACCACCTGGCTGACAACCACACGCCTATGGGGACGTGGGGCGTGCGGCTCGCCATGAAGGACATCTCCTTCATCGACGACCTCTCCCATACCGTCCAAGTGATCTACGCCTCCGGCTCCAACTCCAACAAGAACGCGGTGTTCGGTCTCGATCCATGGGCATACATGACCCACAAGGACTCCATGGTCGAATTCAACCTTGCGTCGGAATATGAGATCTACAAGAACCTGAAAGCCTACCTCGAGATGGCTTACATCATCGAGAACTTCCAGACCCAAAAGACCGGATCCTACAGCGGACGCGCGGGCAAATACGACAACGGCTGGCAGATCGGCCTGCAGCTGACCTACGAGTTCTAGCCGCGCGCCGCCAGGCGTCTGCCGTGCGTTGCGGCATCATGGAGGGAGGGGGTGCCCTCCCTCCACGCATAGGATCCTTTGTACGATGGGAATGTTTGCAATCCATGCGGCAGCGCGGTCCCATGCCGCCGGAGGCAGAAAACGCTTCAGGCAGTAAAAAAATGCTTGCCTCTTTAGCGAAAATGGCATAGTGAGTTTCTTCGTTATCGGGATGTGGCTCAGTCTGGTAGAGTACAGCGTTCGGGACGCTGGGGTCGCTGGTTCAAATCCTGCCATCCCGACCAGTCAACAAGGCCTTTGAGTGATCAAAGGCTTTTTTGTTTAATGGCCATCGCTGCCGGCGAATGGCTTTTGATACCCCTTGAATGTCAATAACGTCGATGGTAAATAAAGAACGTTAAGCGGCGCATCATCATTGTTTTCTGGAGATCCTATGTCTGAGTACGAAGCTGTCATCGGCCTGGAAGTGCATGTGCACCTGTCCACGGCAAGCAAACTTTTCTGCTCGTGCCCCAATTCGTTTGGTGACGAACCCAACACCAATGTCTGCGAAGTTTGCGCCGGCATGCCCGGTGTCCTTCCCGTCCTCAATCATAAGGCCGTTGAATACGCGACCCGCATGGCCCTGGCCATCCATGCCACGATCAACCAGCGTTCACAGTTCGCCCGCAAGAATTATTTTTATCCGGACATGCCCAAGGATTACCAGATCTCCCAGTATGAGCTTCCGCTTTGCGAGCATGGCTGGCTCGACATCACCGTCAACGGCGGAAAACGCCGCATTGGCATCACGCGCATCCATATGGAGGATGACGCCGGCAAAAACATCCATCCCCAGGGGGAATCCCACAGTCTTGTAGACCTCAACCGTGCGGGGACTCCCCTGATCGAGATCGTCAGCGAGCCCGATATGCGCAGCGCTGAGGAAGCCGTTGCCTATTTGAAGAAGCTGCACTCCATGGTGGTCAGCCTGGGCATCAGCAATGGGAACATGGAGGAAGGCTGCTTCAGGTGCGATGCCAATGTCTCCATCCGTCCACGGGGGGAGAGCCAGCTCGGAACAAGGACAGAACTCAAGAATTTGAATTCCTTCAAGCACGTCCAGAAAGCCATCGAATACGAGATCGCAAGGCAGTCAGACGTGCTCGATGACGGCGGAAAGGTGGTGCAGGAAACACGCCTGTATGACGCCGGCCGCAATCTGACGCTGCCCATGCGCAGCAAGGAAGATGCCCAGGATTACCGCTATTTCCCCGATCCGGACCTGCTTCCTGTGGTCATAACCGATGAGGAACTGCAGGAGTGGATCGCAACGCAGCCCGAGCTCCCCGAATCCAGGATGCAGCGTTACACGGCAGACATGAAGCTTCCCGAGCAGGATGCCGAACAGCTTTGCGAAGATCCCTTCCTTGCGGAGTTTTTTGAGCGTGCGGCCCATTTGGGCGGCAAGCCCAAGAAGGTGGCGAACATCATGCTCGGCATGATGATGAGGGAGATCAATCAGTCCGGCATTTCCCCTTCGGAGATGCGTATCACCCCGGAAGCCGTGTCTGAACTGGCTGACATCATCGATAACGGAACGATTTCTGCCAAGATAGCGGCGGATATATTCCCGGAACTGATGAAGGGCGAAGAGATGCCCCTGTCCTATGTGAAAGCGCATGGGCTCGCACAGGTCTCTGATTCCGGCGCTATCGATGCCGCCGTCCAGAAGATCATTGCTGCCAATCCCGAAGAGGTCCGGGCCTATCAGGGCGGCAAAACCAAACTGATCAGTTTTTTTGTGGGGCAGGTCATGCGTGAGATGCGCGGCAAGGCCAATCCCGCCATGGTCAATGAGTCCATCAGGAAGCTGCTTGGCTGATGCACGTGTGTCCCGTCCGGATTGAGGGCTGATACGCCATGAGTGACAACTGGAACGATATAGAACGGCTTGAACTGGATGCGCCGGTAAAAAAACGCCGCGGCGATCCTCCTGCGCGTACAGACGGCGATGCGGCAAACGACGCGCCCCTTGCCATGGGCGGTTCATCGTCTCCTAAGCAGGGGAAAAAGAAGCATGGTCTGTTCAGGGCGTTCTTTAAGCTCGTCTTTGCCCTGTTCCTGCTGGGCGTGCTGGCGGCAGCGTGCGGAGGGTACGTGGTCTACCGCTGGGCGACCGCTGACCTGCCCAGCTTCAGCCGCATCGCCGATTACCGTCCTCCGCTCGTGACCACGGTGCTCGCCAGGGATGGCAGCTACCTGGGGCAGCTCTACCATGAGCGGCGCTTCCTGGTCACGCTGGACCAGCTCCCTCCCTTTGTGCCCAAGGCGTTCCTGGCCATAGAGGACGACCAGTTCTACCAGCATCCCGGCGTCAGCATCAAGGCCATCATCCGCGCCGCGCTTGCGAACTTCAACAAGGGCACGGCGACCCAGGGCGGGAGCACCATCACCCAGCAGGTCGTCAAGCGCCTGATGCTCACCCCCGAAAAAAGCTATGAGAGAAAGCTGAAGGAAGCCATCCTTGCCTACCGGCTGGAAAAGCAGCTGAGCAAGGATGAGATCCTCACCCTCTATATCAATCAGATCTTCCTGGGCAGCAATTCCTATGGCGTCGAGGCTGCGGCGAGGACGTATTTTGCCAAGCATGCCAAAGAGCTCACTATTGCCGAGGCTGCCCTCATAGCAGGACTGGGGCAGTCTCCATCGGCCTTCAATCCCTACAGGAACCCCACGGCCGCCCAAAACCGGCAGCACCAGGTGCTCCGCAGGATGCGGGACCTGGGTTGGATAAACGACGGCGAGTACGATCGGGCCGTCAGTCAGAAACTGGCTTATAAGGCCATGACCGTCAGCAATGGCGATGGCGGCTGGTATTTCGAGGAAGTCCGCCGGCAGCTGATCGAGATGTTCTCCGAAGAGAACTGCAAGAAGAACGGCTACGATTTCGGCATATACGGGGAAGACGCCGTTTATGAGCTCGGACTGACGGTCCATACGGCCATGGATCCCTTCCAGCAGTCCGCGGCCACGGCTGGCCTCCGCCATGGTCTGGAAGACGCGACCCGCAGGCACGGCTGGCTCGGGGCTCCCGACCATCTTGAGCCTTCGCAGTATGCTGAATTTTTGAAAAAGAAGAATTTTAAGCTTTCCGAACTGGACAACAACGGATGGACGAAGGCATTGGTGTCTTCTGTCGCCAAGGGCGGCGCAAACGTCATGCTTTCTCCTGAGCAGAAAGGGTTCGTGCCCGTAAGCACGATGAACTGGGCGCGCAAGCCCAACAAGCGGGTCTCCGGCTCCGTGACGGCCATCGTCGTGCGCGATGCGACGGCCGTGCTCCGTCCGGGTGATGTGATCTGGGTCTCCCGCGGCGCGCCCCTGGCCAAGAAGGAACAGCAGGAACGCCAGCCGAAGAAAAAGGGCGGGGCAGACATCGTCGAAGCCCCCAAAGATCAGAAACAGGCCCAGCCATCTGGGGAAGTCATCCCTCTGAAGCTTGAGCAGATGCCTGACGTCCAGGGGGCGATGGTCTCCATCGAACCGGAAACGGGCGACGTCGTGGCCATGGTCGGCGGGTATTCCTTCGGCAGCACCGGATCCCAGTTCAACCGTGCCACGCAGGCGCAGAGGCAGCCCGGATCCTCCTTCAAGCCCATCGTTTATTCCGCCGCCCTGGACCATGGCTTCACACCGTCATCCATGGTGTTGGACGCCCCCATCGCCATATATGACAAGTGGACCAAAAAAACATGGACGCCGGGAAACTCCGACGGCAGGTTCCTTGGACCGATGCCGTTGTGGCAGGCGCTGGCCAAGTCCAGGAACCTGTGCACCATCCGCATGGCTCAGATATTCGGTCTTGAAAACGTCATCGCACGTGCCAAGGCGCTGCAGCTGCAGCCTGATTTCCCCCATGCCCTTCCCATATGCCTTGGTGCGGTAGCCGTTTCCCCCCTGAACATGGCCCAGGCCTATACGGCGTTCGCCAACGGCGGGAAAGTGAGCAAGCCCCGCCTGATCACGAAGATCGTCGGCCCCTGGGGAAATACCGTTTTTGAGGTGGCGCCTGAACTCACGCAGGCTATTTCCCCGCAGAATGCTTTTGTCATGGCCACGCTTCTCAAGGGCGTGGTAAGCCACGGGACCGGAGCCAAGGCGCGGGTGCTGGGACGGCCCCTGGGCGGGAAGACGGGAACGACCAATGATGAGAACGATGCCTGGTTCATGGCGGTATCGCCGCATCTGGTGACAGCCACATACATCGGCTATGACCAGCTTGCCCCCATGGGCAGGGGAGAGACCGGTTCGGGAGCGGCGCTGCCGGCGTATATCTATTACGCCAGTAAAGCGCTTGAGCACTATCCGCCCGACGATTTCACGGCTCCTGAAGATATCGTTTTCGCCGAAGTGAACGGGATGCACATGCCCTTCATAAAGGGGACAGAACCAGGCACCGGTTACGGCCTGAACGCCATGCAGGGCATAGACTCTTCCCTGAAGGAACAGGTCTCGCAGGGTGAATCTCTGCTCAAGGAGCTGTTTTAACAAAAACAGCCGGAAGGTTCCCCTCCTGCCGCTGGGGAACCTTCACCGCAGATGCTTCCTGATGCCGCTGCATATCACCTGATCGACATCGAGCCGCTGGCAGTGGACGCTGCCAGCGGCATCCTGCAGATGCGGATCCCCTTCATCCCCTTTCCGGAGCAGGGGCGTGAGGGACGGGGTGGCCATGGGCCAGTTCGCGTACGCAAAGGGCGATCTGCTGGGCAAAGACTTTCATTTCCCTGGGGCCGTAGCGCTGGTCGCAGGGGACAGGAAGAACGTTCAGGGCGAGGTCCCGTTCGAGCGGGGTCACATCGCTGTCGGTGAGCACATTGGGCCAGAAAAGTGGGATGTAGATCTTCTTTGCTGCGAGCATGCGGCGCACGGCGTCGCCCTGTTCCAGCCAGAGCGGATAGGCAAAGGCCCCTTCGGAACGCCGGGGCTTGAGCTTGTTGACAGGTCCCAGGCTCAGGGAAAGCGCGGCAAAATTCGCTGTCCGCTGGGCTTTGACAGCCTCATAATCGATGGACCGCAGCAGGTCCATGGTGAATGTCGACATCCATTTCAGAGGCTCGGAGTTGAAAAGCTCATCGCTTTCAGCCGCGTTTCCGTAGCCGGAGCCGTGCTTCCCTTCCAGAAGCGCCTGCATCCTGGCGATGGATTCATCCTGGGGTATCTCGTCTGTGCAGCGTGATCCCGTGTGCAGGAATGCCCCGTCCGGGACTCCGAAAAATTTGCGGCAGGTATACAGCGTGTCTGCGCCTTCCACCGGAGGGGCGAAATAGGCCTGGGCCTCATCAAAGATGACGTTTTTATATTTGGCGACGATGCCCTTGATGGCCGCGCGCGGGATCTGCCCGCACAAGTCGGCCACATACAGCCAGTCCCCTTCCCGCACGGGGATGGCGCCAAAGAGATAGTCTTCCCTGATGTGGTAGCGATGTATCTCGACATGATGCCGGCGGCATACGCCCGCAACGGATCCGCAAAGCAGCCCGGGCAGCCAGATGCTTTTGATGCCCCTGGCACGTATCAGATAGTCGAGGCAGTTGCGCCCGCAGTTGAGCGCGAGGGCGTTTTCATGCGGCATGCCGCCCGGGTGCTTTTTGCCGCCTGACTTTTTGGGGGTTCCAGGCATGGTCCGCTCCGGATGCACGGTGCAAAGGCTACACGTTGAAGAGGAAATTCATCATGTCGCCGTCCTGGACGACATAATCCTTGCCTTCGACGCGCAGCACGCCTGCTGCCCGGCAAGCCGCC
>CACZQM010000156.1 GCA_902783285.1 uncultured Desulfovibrio sp.
GTTTCCAGCAGGGCGGGATGCAGGCGGTAGACCTCGGAAAGCAGGTACAGCGAGCCGCATACCAGCACGGGGCGCCCCCCTGCCGCTTCCGCTGCGGCATCCAGCGCGGCCTTTGTCCCCTGCATGGGGCGGGCCGCCGGGCCGAGCAGGGCAGCGATCTCTTCTCCCTGGGCCGCCCGCGGGTTGCCGCTTATGGTGGGAACGAAGACCGGGGTCTTCCCCAGCGTTTTCTGGAGCAGTGCCGCCAGAGCCTGGGGATCCTTGTCCCTGAGGCAGGAAAAGACGGCCGCTCCGGGACGCTCCTGCCCATCCATCGCTTCCAGCGCGGCGCAGAGGGCGGCCATGCCGTGCGCGTTGTGCGCTCCGTCCAGCCACAGCGCGGGCAGCCCGTTGGCAGCGGGGGCGAACTGCAGCCGCCCGGGGATGAAAGCTTTTTCCAGTCCGCGGGCGATGGACTGGCTGTTGGTCTTCCATCCGTGGCGCATGCACAGCAGTATCCATGCCTGCACAGCAGTCAGCGCATTGATCCTCTGATGCGCGCCCCGCAGTCCGAGGGGGGCGTCGCCGGGGATCCTGGCGCACCGTTCAAGTTCCTTGGGCAGGACCTCCCACAGCAGCCTGCCTGCTGAGCTCCCGGCCTTCTTCATGGAGTCTGTGGTGCAGAAAGGGATGCCCTGGTCTTCCGCCTTGTTGGCGAGGATCGCCATGGGGATGGGTTCCTGCGGCGCGCTGACCGCCATGGCCACGCCGGGCCGCAGGGCGTCTGCCTTGTCCGCCGCGATGTCATAGATGCTTTCGCCCAGGATGTTGGCATGATCCATGTCGATGGGCGTAAAGCAGACCATTTCCGCCGGCAGGGCCGTGGTGGCGTCGTGGCGGGCGCCCAGCCCGGCTTCGAAAATGGCCAGGTCGGGAGAGCTGGACTTGAAGGCGTCCGCGGCCATGACGGTGAGCAGCTCAAAATAGGTCAGCCCCGGCTCCGCTCCCGTCGCCCGGGCGGCAAGGCGGGGCCATGCCTGCCGCGGGAGCTTTTTGTCGTCCATCCTGATGCGCTCGGCGGGATCGATGAAATGCGGGGAAGTGTAAAGCCCCGCACGCATCCCGTGCGCCATGGCTATGGACTGGAGGAAGGTGGCGGTGGAGCCCTTGCCGTTGGTGCCGACCACCTGGACGATGGGGAATTCCAGGTCGTTGAGGTTCAGGGCCTCCAGGGCCCGCTGCATGCGGTCCAGCCCCATGTCCATGTGGAAGAGCCCGAGCCCGTCCAGGTGCCTGAGGACATCCTCATAGCTCTGGAAAGGTCCGGGGCCGGCCGTGTTTGCGTGCTCAGGCATGAGATCCTTCTTTCTTTGCGCGCACTGCGTTGCGCAGCCAGTCGTACCATGCGGAAAGCCCCTCGCCCGTCCGGCAGGAGACCTCCATGATGGCGAGTTCCGGGTTCAGGGCGGCGGCGTGGGCGCGTGCTTTCCTGACATCGAAGTCGACGTAGGGCAGCAGGTCGGTCTTGTTCAGGAGCATGGCTTTGGACTTGTGGAAAAGGTAAGGGTATTTCTGCGGTTTGTCGTCTCCCTCGGCGCAGCTCAGCAGGGCTATCTTGGCGTCTTCGCCGCAGTCGAATTCCGTGGGGCAGACCAGGTTGCCGACATTTTCGATGAAAAGGATGTCCAGCCCTTCCGTGTCCAGGGATTCCAGGGCTTCGCTGATCATGCTGCTGTCCAGGTGGCATCCGCCGTCCGTGTTGATCTGCACGGCCTGCGCGCCGGAAGATGCAACGCGGCGCGCGTCGTTGTCTGTCTGCAGGTCGCCTTCGATGACGGCCATGCGGAATTCGCCGGCAAGGTCCGAAAGCGTGCGTTCAAGGAGGGACGTCTTGCCCGATCCGGGCGAACTGATGAGGTTGAGCGCCAGCACTCCGGCCTTGGCGAATCTTTCGCGCAGGCGCGCGGCTATCCTGTCATTGGCTTCGAGCGCATTGCGTACGACGGGTATGTCCATGGTTTCTCCTCTGATGATCGGTGCGGCATCATTCCGCTTCCAGGTGTTCCAGGATGATGCCTTCCCCTTTTTCCACGCTGTACGAAGCCGGCTCCCCGCAGGAAGGGCAGGGGGCGAACATCGCTTCCCTGCTGGAAGGCTGGAAGGTGTTGCGGCAAAGCGGGCAGCGCAGCAGCAGCGGTTCTTCCACAAGTTCCAGGCGGGCCCCCTCGCTGGGAGTGCCTCCTGTCATGGCCTCGAAAGCCATGCGCATGGAATCGGGCTGCACGTGGTCGAGCTCGCCATAGCGCAGGCGCAACAGGGTGAGCCTGGACGCTCCGTGCCGCTCCATCTCTTCTGCCGCGATGTCCAGAACGCTGGCCATGAGGGAAAATTCATGCATGATGAGATGGTACACAAAAATGCCTGTGCCGTCCATAGGGCATGCCGGGCAGGAACGGCGGGCAAGGGCGGGCTGCAGGCGCATGGCCGCGTTGAGCGAGCCCCGCGACATGACCGTGCGGCATTCCGCATAAGCGTTTTTTGAAGGGATGCGCCGCCGCTCCTGCCCACCCTTTTCTTTTCTGCAGAAAGAGCGTATTGCTTCTCCATGCGCCATGCACTCCGGCGCGAATCGGTATGAAGAGGTGCTGATGAGCAGTATTCCACGCCTTCTCGGCTGCGCCGCGGCTTTGACAGTCGTGGCGGTAGCCGCGGTCTTTGCGTTGCAGGAGGATACGATTTCCGCTCCTCCGGCGGCGCATCCGGAATCTACGGGAAAGATCGATCCCCGCATCCTTCCGTATGTGCATGGCAAGATCTCCCCGGCAAGGGAAACGCAGCGGCCGCACCCGGAAGCGAAGCGTGCAGCCGCAGCTCCCGCCCCTGCGAAAGCAGCTGCTCCTGTGTCCTACGGTGAGATGCAGCAGCAAGGGGCGCAAAGCCGGGAAGCAGCAGGAGGCAAGGGGGGGGACTATCCCTCAAGACCGGCTGATGCAGGCGCAACGCAGGCGGAAACGAAGGTTTCCTCCCGCACGGACGAGGCAAGACCGGCTGCCCCCGTGCTGTCCGTGCAGTCCTTTGCACTGGGTGACGCCGGGAGCCAGGTCCCTGGTGCCCCAGGCGCTGGCGCCGGAGCCCCTGCGGATCCTCCTGCTGGCGTCCGCCCGGACGCAGGCGGTGCGGTGCCATCTGACCTTCCTCCTGTGAAGACCGGTGCGGGTCCTGAGGCTGAACCCAGGCAGGCCAAAGCCGATCCTGCCCGCGCTGCAGGGACCGACGTGCAACAGCCAGCCGCATCCCCGCCTGCACGATCTCCCCAGGCACCTGCAGCGGAGCCTGCACGGGACAAGCCTGCGCCTTCCACTCCAGCAGCGCTTCCTCCGCAGCCGCAGAAGGCGGCATCACCTGCCTTGAAGCGCGATGATGCCAGGCCCCAATCTTTTGACCGCATCGTCACATCGGCGCAGTTCGTGATGGATGGCAGCCTCATCAAGCTCGTCTTAAAAGGCAATGCCCCCATGGTCGGGCACTGCTTCCAGCTCCACGATCCCGAGCGCGTCGTCCTTGACCTGGCAGGGAAATGGCGCATCCAGATCCCCAGGGTCCCCAGCAACCGCCTGATCCAGGCAGTGCGCCTGGGGCAGCACGAAAACAAGACGAGGCTTGTCTTCGACTTGAAGAATCCTGGCAAGTCCGCCCTGGTGCCCGTGAACCGCAATGCCCTCGAACTGCATGTCAGGTAGGCTCCATGCTCGTCCAGGGAACGCATTACCGCACCATTTGGACCGGGGGAGATCCCTTCCGGGGAGACCTTTTCATCATCGACCAGACCGCGCTGCCGCACGCATTCCGCATCGCGCGCCTGCATACGCTTGAGGAAGCCTGCGAAGCCATCAGCGGCATGCTCGTGCGCGGCGCCGGGCTCATCGGCGCGGCAGCGGCGCATGGCTTCTGGCTTGCCGCCCTCCAGGCGCCGGACCAGGGATTCCATGGATTCATGGAAGAGGCATCTGCCGCGCTCCGCGCCACGCGCCCCACGGCGGTCAACCTGGAATGGGCGCTGGAACGGCAGAAAAAGCGCATCGCCGGGCTCGGCAGGCAGCAGGCGGTGCCCGCTGCGTTTGCAGAAGCATGCGCCATCGCCGATGAAGACGCGGATTGCTGCAGGCGCATAGGCCAGAACGGCCTGCCTTTGCTGCGCCGCGCCGCACAGGCGCATCCCGGGCGTCCCGTCGAGGTGCTCACCCATTGCAATGCCGGCTGGCTTGCCTTCGTGGACCACGGCTCCGCGCTCGCCCCCGTCTATGCGGCTTTTGATGAGGGCCTCCCCATCCATGTCTGGGTGGATGAGACCAGGCCGCGCGGGCAGGGCGCCGCCCTGACGTCCTGGGAGCTCTTGCAGCACGGCGTGCCCCACGACATCATCGCCGATAACGCCGGCGGACACCTCATGCAGCGGGGCATGGTGGACATGGTCATCACCGGGGCCGACCGCGTGGCCCGCAACGGCGACGCAGCCAATAAGATAGGCACCTATCTCAAGGCGCTTGCCGCGGCGGACAACCATGTGCCGTTCTATGTGGCGCTCCCGTCCTCGACGTTCGACTTCGGCATCCGCGACGGGATGCTCGGCATCCCCATCGAGGAGCGTTCCCCCGAGGAAGTCCTGTTTGCATCCGGGGCGCTGGATCCCGGCAGGACAGCGCGCGTCCTCCTGGGGCCGCCGGGCGCGACGGCCCGTAACTGGGCATTCGATGTCACCCCGGCCCGCTTGATCACCGGGTTCATCACCGAGAGGGGAGTATGCGCAGCCACGGAGGAAGGGATAGCCTCCATGTATCCCGAGGCCCTGGACGCCGGCGCGAGGGAACAGCGCCATGCCTGACGAGGGATATGTAAAATTCCGCTGCCTGCACCGGCACGCGGATCCGCCGCCCCTGGATATCCTTGCGGAGCTGAACGATCTGCGCACCGATCTTTTCCGCGCGGGGCTCGTCGGCGTCACAGGCAGCGGCATCGGCTATGGCAATGTCTCCATGCGCTGGCATGGCGGGACGTTCTGGATCACGGCCAGCCGGACGGGCCATATCCCCGCATTGGGCGCAGAGGGGTACAGCCTGGTGGAACGCTGCGATATCGACGGGAACACGGTATGGTCGAGCGGGAGCATGGAGGCCAGCTCGGAATCCATGACCCATGCCGCCGTGTATGAGGCGTCTCCGGCCGCCCGCTGCGTGGTCCATGCACATCACCGAGGTTTTTTCCATATGCTCCTGCAAGGCGGCGCCCCTGCCACGGATCCCTCTGCGGGATTCGGCACCCCGGGCATGGCGCGTTCGGTATCAGAACTGGTGCGCCGGCATCCCGCCGACGGAGTCATCGCCATGACAGGCCATGAGGACGGCATCATCCTCTACGCCCCGGGCATAGGGCATATGCGCGATCTCCTGGCGATGCTGGCGCAGGGCTATATCCCCCTGTAAAGGGGCAGAGGAGGGTTTTATGGCAAAGGTCGGCATCATAGGCGGCAGCGGGCTCGACGACCCTGATCTTTTCACCGTGCAGAATGAAACGGATTGGGAAACGCCCTGGGGCTCGCCTTCCAGCTCGCTGCGCGAAGGGCTCCTGGGCGGCGTGCCCGTGGTGCTCCTTGCCCGGCATGGGCGCAGGCACACCATCACGCCCACGCATGTGAATTACCGCGCCAACATCTGGGCTCTCAAGGAATCCGGCTGCACCCATGTCCTGGCAAGCACAGCGGTCGGTTCCCTCATCGACGAGATACGCCGGGGCGACCTTGTCCTGCCTGACCAGTTCATCGATTTCACCCGCATCCGTCCCCTGAGCTATTTTGACGCCTTTGAACCGGGCGACCCGCGGCATACCGCCATGGCAGAGCCCTTTGACCTGGAGCTGCGGCGCATCATGGCCGAGGAACTGAAGGCGCTCGGGTTCCGCCACCACAGGCGCGGGACCGTGATCACCATCGAAGGCCCGCGCTTTTCCACAAGGGCCGAATCGCGCATGTTCCGCATCTGGGGGGCGCACATCGTCAACATGAGCATCGCCACGGAGTGCATCATGGCCAACGAGATGGGCATCCCTTACGCCGCCGTCGCCATGAGCACGGATTACGATTCCTGGATGGAGGAGGAAGAGCCTGTGACCTGGGAAGCCGTGGCCGAGACAGGGCGGCAGAACGCCCGCAAGGTCCTGGAACTTTTCCGCCGCGTCGTGCCCAGGATACGCTGATCACGGTGGAAAGCCTGCCGCCTCTTTTCCGGAGGCGGTTTTTTTTATGAAATAATCCGGAGA
>CACZQM010000157.1 GCA_902783285.1 uncultured Desulfovibrio sp.
AGCCGCCGTTGCCTGCCCGGATGGAGCGCGCCGCGCCAGGCTCTCCGCGGAGCGCGGCTGGAGCCAGGAAAAGATCGCTGCCATCGAGAGCTGGCAGTGGAGCGCGCAGGACAAGGAACGCGCAGCCGACATCATCCTGCAGAATGCTGGCAGCCTGGATGACCTGGACAGGGCGGTGGAGGGCTTGCTGCAGGATCTCGAGGCGCGCCATGCTGCCGCCCAGGGAGCCCTGGCTGAACGCCTGCGCACGTTGTGGAGCGCTTCCTGAGATCCCGCAGAAGGCAAGGACTTGCAGACGCTCTTGCCATGCGGGAACGTTCGAGGATATAATCCATGATGCGGCTTGATGCGCCGCCGGACTATGAACGAACTGAGAAAGTATTACTGGAATCCGCGGAACTGGGAGCCGGGCTTCATCAACGGGACCGACTTCCTGTACACGTTCAACATGCCCCTCCCCGCAGGGTTGTGGACGACATGGCATGCCCACCCCACCTGGGGCGAACTCGCCTTCCTTCCCGAAGGCAACGGCATCTTTGAATCCTCTGCCGGCACCTACCTTGTCAACAACCGGCAATGCGTATGGATCCCCCCGCGCCTGAACCACGATTTTTACCTCCTGGAGGAAAGCCTCAACCGCACCATCTTTGTCGATGAAAGCATCTTCAAAGGCAATGAGCGCTTCTATTCCATGCAGTCCATCCTCATCACTCCCCTGCTGCGGGAACTCATGCTCGCCATCGACGACTGGCATCTCGACATGTCCCGGGAAGCCGACAGGCATATCGGCCTTGCCCTTTGGGAAGCGGTCGTCCGCAGCGAGCAAAAGACGACCAACATGGTCATCCCCCATGACAGGCGCCTGCAAAAGCTCTGCGCGGCCGTCATCAGCGACATCGACGGGAACGTCTCCCTGGAGGAATGGAGCAGGGAGCTCGGCATGTCCACAAAGACCATCGCCAGGCTCTTCCTGCGCGAAACAAGGACCACCTTCGGTCGGTGGGTGCAGCTTGCCAAGATGGAGCATGCCCACCGCCTGATCGAAGGGGGCAGCAATGTCACGGAGGCCGCCCTTTCCTGCGGCTACAGCTCGATATCGTCCTTCATCACCACCTTCAAGAAAGTGTACGGCTGCACTCCCGGCTCGATGATGCAGCAGAAGACGCCGTTTTCCTCCATCCAGCCCCTGTGACAGGGATGCCTGGCAAACGCGCCATGAAAAAAGACCGCCCGGAGGGCGGTCTTTTGCGTCAGCTGGAAGGATGGATCACTTGAGGGAGCTTTGCAGGATGGACGCCACCAGGCTGCGCAGCTTGTCTTCGGAAACGCCGCGGAGCTGGTCGGCCACGGAAGCGGAAGCAGGGGCGGAGCAGCCGCAGTCGAGCCCGAGCACCTTGCAGGCGTTCTTGTACATGATCTTCTCGCTCACTTCAGGCGAAAGCCCTGCGGCCTGATAGGTGGCCAGGCAGTCGCGCTGATCCACGAAGGGATGCGCGCTGGCGAAAAGCACCTTGTCGGCGATCATGGACTTCATGGCGTTGAAATAGGTCTCGCACATGGGCGCGGCTTCGTATTCCGAGATGTCCATGTACACGTTCTTGTTGCGGTAGCAGGCGTAGATGGCTTCGTGCACGAAGGGATAGCCGCCGTGGCTCATGATGATCTTGAGCTCGGGGAAGTCCTTGGCCACGATGTCGACGTCGCGCGGGTCGGTATAGGCCATGACGGCATCGGGGACCTGCGGCGGCGGAGCCATGGTGATGAAGACCGGGATGCCAAGTTCGCAGCACTTGGCATACAGGGGATAGTACTTGGCGGCGCTGGGGGTGAGGTGGGCGAGGTAGGGATCGGTGGCGATGCCCTTCATGCCGTATTCCTTGACGACTTTTTCCACCTTGCGCACGGCTTCCATCCCTTCGTGGGGATCGATGCCCCAGAAGCCCACGAACAGGTCGGGATAGGCCCTGCAGAATTCCAGGACGCTGCCGTTGTTGTCCTTGGAGCCGTAGGTGCAGTGGCAGTCACGTCCGGTGATGACGCACTTGACGACGCCGCGGGCCTTGAGGTCGGCCACGATCTGGTCAAGGGGCTGCGGCTGCCATTTGTCAAAGCCGCTGGCTTCGCTGCTGGCCTTGAACATGGCGCTGTTTTTGATGCCATTGAGGATGGCTTCAGTATGCGGACGGAAACGGAAATCAATGATCTTCATACACTACCCCTGTATATTGTTCACCTGAATGATGCCCGCGGCGCACGCGCCGCCGCATTCCATGCAAAAAACATCCCCG
>CACZQM010000158.1 GCA_902783285.1 uncultured Desulfovibrio sp.
CCGGGCATCCTCTGTCCGTCCGGCTGCAGCGCATCGACGTCAGCAGAGCTCCGGATGAAGTTCGGCACAGGCTCCTGCCATTGACTCCTTGCCACAGGGGCGCCAATCCTGTATGTCTTCGCCTGGGTCTTCTGCAGGTCCACGGGTGAGATCTTCATGATCTGCGGTGCGTTGTCCATCGCCGCCATGCCCGCGCTGAGCCTGTTGCGGAAAAAGCAGAGGTGGAGGCATGCTGCAATAGCTGATCCTCCACCAGGCTGCGGTCCAACCGCGGCCTTTGAGGATTGCCCCATGCTCACGAATGACTATGTCATCATAACTTGCCCCAGGATCCTCACCATGGATGATGCGCTTCCCGTTGCAGACGCCGTCTGCATCAGCGGGGGCAGGATACACGCCGTGGGCACCCTGGAGGAACTGCGGGCTTTCGTGCCCAGGGGGCACTGCGAGGAACGGCGCTTCGGGAAAGGGGTGCTCGTACCGGGATTCATCGATTCCCACAGCCACCTTTCCCTGGTCGCGCAATGCTGCAGCCAGTTTTTCTGCGACACCTCTTACGGGACCATGGCGGGCCTGCTCGATGCGTTCCGGAACTTCGCCCGGGAACATCCCGCCGATGAATGGCTCATCGGCTACTGCTACGATGACACGGGCATGAAAGACGGCCGGCACCTCACCCGGCATGACCTGGATTCCGTCTGCAGCGACCGCCCGGTCTTTGTCTGCCATATCAGCTCCCACATGGGCTATGGGAATACCATGGCCCTGAAAAAGCTCGGCATCACGGCAGGGCTTTCCATAGAGGGCGGGGAGGTCGTCCTGGGCGCCGACGGACTGCCTGGGGGGCTCATCACGGAAAAAGCTTACTTCCAGGCATTCCTGAACGTGCCGTCCTGCCCCGAAGATCAGCTCCCTGACCTTCTCGAGCAGGCCATTGCCGTGTACAACAGCCAGGGCTTCACCATGTTCCAGGACGGGGCGGTCGGCTTCGCCAAGGGCGCCCATGCGCTCATGCGCGCCTATAACAAGCTGGCGCGGGAAGGGCGCATGAATGCGCGCGGTTATCTGCACTTTCTGCCGGAAGTCATGGATGAGATGCTGGAAATGGGCACCTGGGGCATGCCGGTCACGGACCATTTGTTTTACGGAGGGGTGAAATCCTTTGCCGACGGCTCCATCCAGGCGCTGACCGCCGTGCTGGGTTCGCCATACAGCTGCCGGGATGGCTTTTGCGGCGATCTTGTGTACACCCCGGAGCAGATCGCCAGCCTTATCGACCGGTATCATTCCCAGGGGGTCCCCGTTGCCATCCACGCCAACGGGGACGCCGCCATAGAATTTGTCGTGCAGGGATTCGAGAACACCCTCGGGGGGAAGCCGAATCCCGTGAAGGGCGACATGATCATCCATGCCCAGATGGCCAGCGACGAGCAGCTGGCCAGGCTCAAAGCCTGCGGCGTGACTCCCACGTTCTTCGGCCGGCACGTCCATGTATGGGGCGAACGCCACGCCAACATTTTCATCGGAGAAGAAAGGGCCTCACGCATCTCCCCCTGCGGCTCCTGCGTGCGCATCGGCCTGCCCTTCGCCCTCCATGTGGATTCCCCCGTGCAGCCTGTAGATGCCATCAGATCCATGCATACCGCCGTCAACCGGACGACCGCTGCCGGGCGCGTCCTTGGTCCGGACCAGAGGATCTCGGCGCTTGACGCCCTGAAGGCCTATACGGTCAATGCGGCGAAATGCACAGCCCGTGAAGATCTCGTCGGCTCGATCGCTCCGGGGCGCTATGCCGATCTCACCCTTCTTTCCGATGATCCGCTGGCGGTCGATCCCGGAGCCATCGGCTCCATCCAGGTGCTGAAGACCATTTCCGGCGGGCGCATCGTGTATGAGCGCTGAACCGCCGCAAGGAAGCGCACGGGACGTGATCCCTGTCCTGCATCTTTCCCCCTGCCTGCGGGCGGCGGACTGCTGCAGCCTGCCGCCCCATCCCCAGTGCCACGCCCACGAAAAAGCGGCCCCTCCGGGAAGGAAGGGCCGCCGTTTTCATGCGTGCTGACGCTTACTTGTAGGGCTTGATCTCCTTGACGAGGTCAAGGTACTTGCCGGTGGCGTACTTGCCGTCGCCGACCACGTCGCACTCGGCCTGGGTGATCCTGCCGACGGAAGTGAAGAACTTGGCGATGTCGCCCTGCCACTTCTGGGCAGTGCTCTGTCCCTTGGATTCGTCAAATATGGCCTTCTGCTGTTCCAGGTTGAACACGGGATGGGTCTGGAGGTCCTTGAGGGCCAGTTCGGCGGAGTATTCCTTGCCTACCCATTCCAGGAAGAAGCGCTGGTATTCGGAAACGAGGGATTCCAGGGGCTCCTTCTGCAGCATGTTCACGCTGCGCAGATAGATGGAGAGGAACTTGGCCGCGATCTCAGGATTCTTTTCGGCATAGTTCTTGTCGGCGCAGAGCACGATGGGGAGGCCTTTGCCGCAGGTGTTCACGGTGCCGGCGACCTTCCAGCCGAGTTCTTCGCCCTTGTACATATGCGGCGCCCAAAGGGCCACGCCGTCGCCGATGCCCTTTTCGAAGGCGGCAAGGGCCTGGGCCTGGTCCATGTTCTTGATCACGACGTCGGTGTCTTTGAGCCCGAGCACGCTGAGCCAGGAGCTGAGGGCGTAATGGGCGGAGGACACGGTGGTGCAGAGGAAGGTCTTGCCCTTGACGTCCTTGGGATCGCCGAGGACTTCTGGATGGTCCTTATTGAAGCCCTTGACCTTGGCGATGGGGCTGTCGGGACGGACCATCACGCAGTTGGTGAAGGATTCGTCGTTGCCGATGAGGATGACCTGCACCCCGTAGCGCAGGGCGCCCATCATGGCGGGGACGGCGCCTTCGCCGGCGAACACCCATTCACCTGCGGGAAGGGCGTTGATGATGTCCATGCCGGAGCTGAAGAGGAGCATCTCGATGTCAAGACCGGCTTCCTTGTCCCAGCCCTTTTCGTGGGCGTACCACATCAGGAAGCTTTCGTGTTCGTCCATCCATGCGGTCTTCAGGTGCAGGGGCTTGTCAGCCGCGAACGCCATCGTTCCGATCACGAGGCTGAACACGAACGAGAGAATGGTGGCAGTCAGTTTTTTCATACGCTGTCCTCCAAACATTGTGGCATGGTCTGCACGGGATCCATGCCGTTTGACGATCCGCCGGCCCGCAGAAACGGCTCCGCCGCCGGCTTTACCTTTTTGCCTCCAGGCCATGGCCGGTCATGCCGGCTATGGCCTTATCTTCGGCTTCCCTGGATCTGCGGACGATCCAGCTGCGCTGCCTGTACGCCTTCCAGAGCATATAGCACGCTCCGGCACCCAGCACCCCGGCCACATACGGATGCGGTTCGAGGAACCAGGTGCAGGCGGCCGCCAGGCTCAGTACGAGGCATCCCAGGCGGAGGAGGAAGAGCCTGTCGTAGGCCTTGCTGATCGCGGCATCGCCATCGCCGCCAGCATGTTCCCGCTCCATGCCGTACCTTCGCGTCAACAGGCGCTTCGTCCCGTAAAACGCGGCAACGGCACCTGCGCAGCCGAAAAGCAGTCCAAGGGAAGCAGATTCCATAGGCTACAGCACGAGTTCCGTGTTGTCGGTGATCTCCTTGCGGAGCCTGAGCAAAGCCTCGCTGATGTGATCGCGCGGACGCGGAAGGTCGACGACATACTCGGTCTTCACAGTGCCGGGGAGCTTGCCTTCCATGAGCACGATGCGGTCCGCGAGGAAAAGCGCCTCATCGATATTGTTGGTGACGAAGATGACCGTCCTCTTTTCCTGCTCCCAGATGCGCGCCGTCTCCTTTTGCATGAACATGCGGGTCTGCGCGTCGAGCTGGCCGAAGGGTTCGTCAAGGAGCATCACCGTGGGGGCGTTGGCATAGGCGCGGGCAATGCCCACGCGCTGCTTCATGCCGCCGGAAAGCTGATGCGGATAATGGTTTTCAAAGCCCTGGAGGCCGACCATGTTGATATAGTGCTGCGCGATCTCGTGCCGTTCGTTGGCGGGGATGTTGCGCAGCTTCAGCCCGAGCTCCACATTGTCGCGCACGGTCTTCCAGGCAAAGAGCATGTAGCTCTGGAAGACCATGCCCCTGTCTGGCCCCGGGCCGGTGATGGGCTGTCCGTCCAGCGTGACGAAGCCGGTATCGGGGATCTCGAGCCCGGCGATGATCTTGAGGAGGGTCGACTTGCCGCACTGGCCGGGACCGCAGACCACGAGGAATTCATTTTCCATGACGTCCAGGCTGACATCGCGGATGACAGGGACCTGCTGGTTCCCTTTCTGGATGAACGTCTTGCTGACGTTTTCACAGTGTATCTTCAGTTTCGGGTCGCAACCGCATTCGTAGTTCATAGAAGTTCCTTTCCCAGTCCTGTCGCGGACTGTCCGTCATAAGTTCATGGCGCCTACAGGTTCTCGATGCTGCGCTTCCAGGGGCAGAGCTTCTTTTCCAGGATGCCCACGCCCTGTGATGTGAGCCACGCGGCCGCGGCGATGAGCAGCATGCCGCCCAGGACCAGTGTCGGCTTGTGCGTGTCCATGCCGCGCTTGATCAGGAATCCGAGGCCGGCACGGGAATTGGTGAGCTCTGCGGCAAGAACGCAGGTCCAGGCGACGCTGAGCGAGATCTGCAACCCGGCGAAAACGGCAGGGAAGGACGCCGGGAAGCACACGTGGAAGATCTGGTCGCGGCGGGAACCGCCGAGGACGCGGATGACGTCGTACAGTTCAGGCTCCACCAGGCGGACGCCGTTATAGGCATTGAGCAGGCAGGGGACGAACGAGCCGATGACGATGATGAACACCTTGGAGGTCTCTCCGATGCCGAACCAGAGGACGGCGATGGTCACCCAGGCGATGGGGGGCATGGGCTTGAACAGGTCGAAGAGGGGCTTGACGATGGCGTTGACGTACGAATTGAGCGCCATGAAGAGCCCGAGCGGCACGGCGATGACGGCGGCGATGGCAAAGCCGATCAGCACGCGCTGCGTGCTTGCCCAGATGTGCCCCCAGAGCGTTGACCCGGCATACTTCATCGAAATGAGCTTGATGATCTGGTCCAGCACGTCGAGGGGGCGGGCGAGGGAATCATGGAAGATCCTCTCCTTGGCCACGTAGTCCCAGAGCAGGAAGAACAGCACGAGGGAAACGACGTTCAGAAAATAGGTGTTGGTCAGGATGCGCTTCAGCGTCCAGGCTTCCTTGTTCCGCGAATGGTCGATGGTCTCGTTGGCGATATTGTTGTTGGACATCGCTTACCTCCGGATACCGGCCAGAAGTTTCTTTTCGATCTCGTCGATGATGAAGCCGATGACCGCTCCCGAAATGCCGACGCAGATCATGCCCAGCACGATGATGTCGGGACGCGCCACGCGTCCGCCCATGGTGATGAGGTAGCCCAGTCCGGAGTCAGCGGCAAGCAGTTCGGCGCCGACGAGGTTCGTCCAGCAGTAGGTCAGGGCGAGCTGCAGCGCGCCGAACACCATGGGAAGCGCCGACGGGATGCACAGCTGCGTGAATATCTGCCAGTCGCTGGCGCCGTAGGTGCGGGCCATCTGGATGAGCGTGGGGTTGGTCATGCGCACGCCGACCCAGGAGTTGATGACGCAGGGCACGATGCCGGCGATCCAGATGATGAAGACCTTTCCTGTGAGCCCGATGCCGAACCAGAAAACGGTGAGCGGGATCCAGGCGATGGGGGGTATGGGACGGATGAGTTCGAATATGGGGCGGCAAAGCCCTTCCACGACTTTGAACCAGCCCATGAAAAGCCCGAGGGGGATGCCGACGAGCAGGGAGAGCCCGTACCCGATGAAGGCCTCCTGGACGGA
>CACZQM010000159.1 GCA_902783285.1 uncultured Desulfovibrio sp.
AGTGGACCGTTTCAAATCGAAGGAAAGCCGGATGATATCCCGTGGGAAGGCTGACGACCGAGGGACCAATATAAGAGTATTTGCTAAAGGGGTGGAAGAGAGCGTTGATCGGCGTTGGCCAGCAGAGAATCGATGGTCGACCCCTTTGCCCCGCCTGCGGCGGGGACTTTCCCCAGGGGGGACAGCATGAGCGGAAGGGAGCTCCGCAGGCGGGCGGCCCCGCCATCTCCTCCCGGGCCCGGTCATTTGCCGTAGGGATGATGGTCCAGGAACATGAGCATGAGGTTGCCCTTGCCCGCCAGGCGCTGTGTTTTCCATTCCACCGTCGTGTCGTTCTGCTTGACGTACTTGGCCACGATCTTCTGCCCGGGCCACTGCTCCAGCAGCTGGTCGCCGTTGCTCAGGGTGGTGATCATGCCGATGATCCTGCCTATGCCGTCTTTGACGGGCGTCCTGGTCGCCATGGTCCTTTCTCCATTCTGCAGCATGGTTTGCACGTGATGCCGGCAGGTTGCGGCTCCCGCTCCTGCCGGCTGCTTTTCCGGCAGCCCCGGATGCATCCTGTTTCCGGCGCATCATACATGGTTCCCGGGCCTGCGTCTATCTCCGGGAGCCAGAGGATGCGCAAGAGCAGGGCCGGCGGCGATGCCGCATTGGTCCGGTCATGGCAAGCAGGAAGGAACAGAGGGATGGGAGCGTTGATCGGTGTTGGTTGGTGGGGAGGCGATGGCCGGCCCCTTCACCCTGCCATGCGTCCAGCCCCTTGACCCCGCCCGGCAAATGGAGCTATTGATACACCTACTTGATAGGTGGTTTAATATGGTCCTGCGGAGCGGCTGCGGTCCTTGCCTCCCGCCCGGAGGACTGCCACCAGGAGGTCCCATGACGCGCCATCTTCCTGCGGCATCTGCCGCCCTGCTCCTTGCCGCCCTTTTCCTGCCCTGCAGCGCCCACGCGGGGAACGCCTGGCGCATCGACGCGGCAGGCAGCCTCTTCATCACGGAATCCGCCATCGGGACCGAGGCGGTCTTCATCCCTGTCCGCTCGGGCGGCACGGACATGGAGGTCATCGCCATCCGTGACGGTGCGGGCATCGTACGCATCGCCTTCAATACCTGCCAGGTCTGCAACGGTTCTCCCTCCGCCTTTTTTGCCCCTGTGAAGGATGGCCTCCAGTGCCAGAGCTGCGGCTTTGTCTTTCCGGCCGACCAGGTCGGCGCAGGAGGCGACAGCTGCACGCCGCTCGCGATCCCCGGCGTGACGAAGGAAAACGGCGTCCTGCGCGTGCCGGCAGAGGTCCTCGCGGCCTACAGGGGCAAGTTCCGCAACGTGAAGAAAGGCCGCCAGCCGTGAAGGAAAAACGCCTTCTCATCCGCGGCATGACATGCCCCCTCTGCGAGGACAGGGTGGCCCGGGCATTGATGTCCGTCGAAGGCGTTTCCCAGGCACGGGCCAGCTTCCGCCGCGGCACGGCAGACATCGTGTATGATGAGGCGGCCGGTGAAGAAAGGCTTTTTCCGCTGCTGGAACGAGCCGTGGGCGACGCCGGCTACCGGATCGCCCCCATGGCGGAGGGCAGGACGCATGCCGGCAGGGACGCGGCGCGCGCGCTTGGCCTCCTTCTTTTCGCGGTCGCGGTCTTCCTGGGGGCAAGGCATTTCGTCCCGGCGGAATGGACAGGGTCCTTTCCCGATCCCGGTTCTGCCGCGAGCCTGTGGGCCCTTTTCGCCACGGGACTGCTCACCTCCGTGCATTGCCTGGCCATGTGCGGGGGCATCGCCATGGCGCAAAGCATGATGGCGGCGCGCAAGACCGGCCGCACCGGCCGCCCCGCCCTCCTGTATCATGCCGGCCGGCTCCTTTCCTACTCGGCCACGGGCGCCGCCGCCGGGGCGCTCGGGCAGGCTTTTGCGCTCACGCCGGCCATGCGCGGCGCCCTCATGCTGGTCATGGCCCTGAACATGCTGGGCGGCCTTGCATGCCTGCGCCGGCTGCAGCCCAGGATCCCGCGCTTTGCGGCGCGCTGGCACGGAGGGATTGCGGAAGGCACGCGCGGCAGCGCCCGCTCCCCGCTGCTCATCGGGCTCGCCAACGGACTGATGCCCTGCGGACCGCTGCAGTCCATGCAGATCTACGCCCTGGGCACGGGCAGCGCCTGGGCAGGCGCCTGCTCCATGGCCTGCTTCTGCCTTGGCACCATGCCGGCGCTCCTGGCCCTGGGCATGGCGGCAGGCAGGCTCAGCGCAGGGAAGGCAGGCCTTCTTTTCCGGTGCGCCGCCGTGGTGGTCATGATCCTCGGATGCAGCATGCTGGGCAACGGGCTGGCGCTCACCGGCATCACGGCCGGTCCGCGGCTCACGGCCTCCCCGGCGGGGGAAAGCGCCCCGGGGGCCAGGGCCGTCGTCAGGGGCGGCAGGCAGGAAGTCGTTTCCCGGGCCGACTACGGCTCGTATGAGCCCATCGTCGTGCAGAAGGGGCTGCCCGTCACATGGACCCTGGTCATGCCCGAAGGCAGGCTCATCGGCTGCAACAACGAGATCGTCGTCCCGGAGTTCGGCATCAGGAAGAAGCTCGCCGAGGGAAAGAACACCATGGCCTTCACGCCCGGGAAAAGCGGCGTGTTCCCCTTTTCCTGCTGGATGGGGATGATCCGCAGCAGCATCCGCGTCGTCGACGCGCTGTGAACGGCGCCTTCCGCCCGGCATGCGCAGCCCGCTGCTGCCTTCCGGCACAGGTCATGCCGCTGGCCCTGCCGCGCCGTCAGATGAACCGTGCGGTCTGGCTCTCCCGGCAGTGACGGATCTCCTCCGGCGTCCCGCAGCAGACGATCCGGCCGCCCTCCTCGCCGCCGCCGGGACCCATGTCGATGATGTAGTCTGCGTTCCGCATGACATCGAGGTCATGTTCGATCACGATGACGGTCGCCCCATGGTCGATGAGCTGCTGGAACACGGCGAGCAGGACGCGGACATCCAGGGGATGGAGCCCGATCGTCGGCTCATCGAAAACGAACACGGCATCCTCCTGCCCCCGGCCCATCTCTCCGGCGAGCTTCAGCCGCTGCGCCTCCCCGCCGGAAAGGCCGGGCGTGGCCTCGCCCAGCGTGAGGTAGCCGAGGCCGAGGTCCCGCAGGGTCTGGAGCCTGGGACGGACATTCTTCATGTCCCGGCAGAAGGCCAGGGCGTGGTCGATGTCCATGGCCATGAGCCCGGGGAGCGACACCTCCTCCCCCGCCTTGTTCCTGTGCAGGATGCCGCAGGCTTCCCTGGCGTAGCGCGAGCCCCTGCACCCCGGGCAGGGGATGTCCACGTCCGGCAGGAACTGGATGTCCAGGCTGACCTGCCCGGTGCCGTCGCAGACAGGGCAGCGCAGGCTCCCCGTGTTGTAGGAAAAATCGCCGGGCCTTGCCCCCCTCCTCTTCGCCTCTTCCGTGCGGGCGAAGATCTTGCGCAGCTCATCGTGCACGCCGGCGTAGGTGGCCACCGTGGACCGGACATTGACCCCGATGGGCGTTGCATCGATGAGCTTCACATGGGCGATCCCCGGGGCGGACAGGGCGCGCACGTGCGCCGGCAGCTCCCTGCCGGCCGCCAGGGCCTCCAGCCCGGGGACAAGGCTCTCCAGGACGAGCGTGGTCTTGCCCGACCCGGACACGCCGGTCACCACGGTCAGCCTCCCCTTGGGGAACACGGCCTCCAGCGGCCTGACCGTATGGATCTGCCCGGTGGCCAGGCGGACCTCCCCCCTGGCGAACATCGCTCCGCCGGACGCCCTTTCCCTGACCTGGCACGGCGCCCTGCCGGAAAGGAAGGGCCCTATCCGGGAATTCCCGTTTTCCGCAAGGTCTGCCACCGTCCCCTGGGCAATGACCGTCCCGCCGTCTGCACCGGCTCCCGGCCCCATCTCGATGATCCAGCCGGCTTCCCTGAGGACCTGGGTGTCGTGGTCCACGAGCAGCACGGTGTTCCCGTCGTCCACCAGGTCATGCATCACCGCCTGCAAGCCGGCGATGTTGGCGGGATGCAGCCCGATGGAAGGCTCATCCAGCACGTACAGCACGCCCGTGGTCCTGTTCCGCACCGCCCGTGCGAGCTGCATCCTCTGGCGCTCGCCGGTGGAAAGCGTGGAGGTGCTCCGTTCGAGGGCGAGATACGAAAGCCCCAGGTCCAGCAGCCGCTCCGAGACCGAGAGGAAGGTCCCGCAGATGCTCTGCGCCATGGGGCGCATCTCCGGCGGAAGGGCATCGGGGACCTGGGCGACCCAGCGCACAAGGTCGTTCAGGGGCATCCGGCAGGCTCCGTCCAGGGAGGTCCCGCAGATCCGCGGCGCCCGCGCCGCATCCGAAAGGCGCGTGCCGCCGCAGTCCGGGCAGACCTCCTCCCTGAGGAACTTCTCGACGCGCTTCATGCCGGATTCATCCTTGACCTTGGCCAGCGCATTGAGCACCGTCGCCGTGGCGCTGTAGTAGGTGAAGTCCAGCTCGCCCGCGCTCACGCTCTCCTTGCTCTTCGGCTTGTAGAAGATGTGCTTCCGCACCTTCGGGCCGTCATAGACGATATGCTTCTCTCCGTCCGTCAGGTCCCGGAAGGGCACGTCCGTGCGCACGCCCATGGCCCGGCACACGTCGGTCATCAGCGACCACATCAGGGTGTTCCAGGGGGCCACGGCGCCTTCGTCGATGGTCAGGCTTTCGTCCGGGACCAGCGCCGCCCTGTCCACGGTCCTGACCACGCCGGTGCCCCCGCAGCGCCTGCACGCCCCCTGGGAATTGAAGGAAAGGTCTTCGGCCCCGGGCGCAAAAAAGCGCTCCCCGCATTCCGGGCAGGCAAGGGGCTGCCCCGCAGCGACCGCCAGGGAAGGCGGGACGTCATGCCCGTTGGGGCATCTGTGGCTCGCCAGGCGCGAGAACATCAGCCGGAGCACGTTCAACAGCTCCGTCCCCGTCCCGAAGGTGGAACGGATCCCCGGCACGCCAGGCCTCTGGTTCAGCGCAAGGGAGGCCGGGATGTGCAGGACCGCGTCCACATCGGCCTTCGCAGCCATCGCCATCCGCCTCCGCGTGTAGGTGGAAAGCGCTTCGAGATAGCGCCTCGAGCCTTCGGCATGGAGCACGCCGAGGGCCAGCGACGATTTCCCCGACCCCGACACGCCGGCGATGCCCACGATCCGGCCCAGGGGTATGTCGACATCGATATCCTTCAGATTATGCACCCTGGCGCCGCGGACCTCGATCCTCGGCGGGGTGCCGGCACCATGCGCCATGGCATCCCCCGTCCTTCCCATCTGCCGATGGGCCCTGGCCCTGCGACACCCCCCGGACAGCCGGGGAAGAGGGGCCTGTTCGTGAAGATGCTGTCAGCATCGCGCCGATCATGCAAGAAAAAAAAGGATGCGCCCTGCCCTGCAGTCCCCTGCCGGGGGGCAGGGGCGCAGGCCAGGGCGCTGAGGCCCCCCGCACGAACCGCCGGGCAGGGGGATGCGGGGGATCCAGGGTCAGGCTATGTCGTAAGCCCCCAGGTCGACAGGCATGTACGAGACCTTCTCGTAGCGCGGCGGCTTGGGCACGGGGTATGTGCAGTCAAAGCCGATCTTGGCACCGATATTGTCTTTGACGGTGGGGTTGAGCTCGTGGCAGAAGGCGTTTTGGATGATGACCACGTCATGGGCCGGGTCGCAGCGCGTGACCATGGCCCGCTCCACGTCTTCCGGATCGTACACGTTGACGTCGCTGTTGACGACGCGCACCATCTGGAGCGGAGGGAAGGCGGCGAACGCCGCCAGGATGGCATTCTTCGCCATGCCGTTTTTCGGGGGGTCCATCTGCAGCACGGCGCCGTAATGGCTGCCCCCGTGCGTCAGGTAGACCTTTTTCAGCCCGGGGATCTGGCGCGAGATCGTCTGGAACATGTTGGCCTCCACGCCGAGCCCGACGGAATTCCACACTTCGCGCCCCGGGTGGAGCATATGGATCACCGGCTGCCGGTTCAGCGTGATGGCTTTGATGCGCACGACCCAGCGGTCTTCCCTCGCCGCGTAATATCCGCTCACTTCGCCGAAGGGGCCTTCCGGCTCGCGGACATGGGGCAGTATCTCCGCCTCCATGATCATCTGGGCGTCTGCGATGCCCTCGACGCCCACGGTGAGGCTGCGGCACAGGCGCGCCGGCCCTCCCAGGAGGTGGCTCGCCACAGCCAGTTCATCGACGTCGATGGGGGCGGCAGCGCTGGGCGTGATGGCGGCGACGTAAAAGGCGGGATGGGGCCCGTTGTTGATGGTGATCTCGAGGGGGGCGCCCATGGCTTCGGCCCGTTCATAGTAATTGCGCAGGTGGCGGCCGACATCCATGAGCAGGCCCAGGCGGTCCTTGCCCGTGACCATCAGCCTGTGCACGGAGGTGTTGCGCACGCCGGTCTCCGGATCCTTGGCGATGACGACGCAGTTGGAGAAGTACGGGCCGCCGTCCCTGAGGGCGTGGGTCGGCACCGGGATGCGGGAGAGGTCCGGCTCGGCCATGACCAGGGACTGCGCCGGCGCGTCCTCGACGACGACCGGGGCGACAGGATGCGCGCGCAGCGCGTCCACGGCCTCGGCGAACAAGAAGGAGAGCCTTTCCGTTTCGCAGCCGAACACGCAGGCCAGGTTGTCACGGTTCCACCACAGCCCGGTGACCACGGGGTATTCCGAGCCTTTGACGTGGTCGAACTGCACGACCTTCCCGCCCTCGAGGCGCGCGGCGATGCCGGACAGTTCATGGAAGGGATCGACTTCGGTCTTCACATGGCACAGGCGCCCTTCGGCCTCCAGCTTTTCAAGGCAGTCTTTAAGATCCATGGATCTGCTCCTTTAATATGTTCGTCAGTTTCCGGGCAGCGTCTTCGGCGTTGCGCACGAGCTGCCTGATGTCTTCCCCTGTTGCATTGCCGACATGGATGCCCGCCGCCATGCAGACCGTGCGCCCCAGCTCCCTGCTCATGGCGAGGGAGAGCCTGTGCGCCAGCACGTCGTCCCTGTGGCCGGGTGCGCTGATCACGCTGGCATAGGCCCTGACGTCCGTATCCCCGGATGTGCAGGGCGATGCCAGCGCCACGGCGCCGACATGCGGCCTTTCCCCCCCATGGAGGGCGGCCATGACGTCCCTGCCGATGAAGGCGGCCTCGGCCGTCACGGCGTGCCGGCCGGCACCGGCGGACGCGGAAAAGCTCCCTGCCATGTCAGGCCCCCTGCCACGGGCGGAAGGAGGGCATGGCGATGCCCAGGCTCAGCAGGGACTTGCCGAGGATGTGGTCCACGTGGTCCATGACCGACCGGGGCTTGTTGTAGAAGGTGAGCACCGGGGGGATGATCGTGCATCCGCACTCGCTGGCCGTGAGCATGTTGCGCAGATGGATGCGGCCCAGGGGCATCTCCCGCGGCAGGAGGACGACCTTCCTGCCTTCTTTCAGGCAGACGTCCGCGGCGCGCTGCAGGAGGTTGTCCGTGTAGCCGCTGGCCAGCGCGGCCAGGGTCTTCATGCTGCAGGGCGCGATGATCATGCCGTCCGTCACGAACGAACCGCTGGCGATGACCGCGGCCATGTCGTCTGCGGCATACGAAAAATCGGCAAGCTCCCGCAGCCCGGCCAGCGGGGGGCAGCCTTCGAGGAGCAGGTTGCGTTCTGCGGAAGGGGTGGCGACCAGGTGCGTCTCCACGCCGGGCAGGCCATGCAGGATGTGCAGGAGCCTCACGCCGATGCTGACGCCGTCAGCCCCGGAAAGGCCTATGATCAAACGTTTCACGGTACCTCGCTTGCGGGCAGGGTTCGCAGGTGGTGCCGGGCATCCCGGCGGCCCCTATCATGCTGCAGGAGAGGAGCTCCGGGGAACAGGCACGGCCGATTTTCGCCACAATGTGAAAAATCACCCATGCAGCGCATGCCGCCGCACAGGCCCTGCGGATGCCCTGCCGGGGGCGGAGGGACCGGGACGGGAGCGCGGCCTGCACCGGGCGTAGCCAGGCCTCCCCTGCCGTCCGTCAAGTTCTATATGCGCATAAAAACATAATGCAACTTTTGAATATGCGTGTTTAAACATACTGCAAAACTGGAATATGAATCATAAAACATAATGCAAATTAAAAATAGGAACAAAAAAACATAATGCATTGTTGATATTTTATATTGCAGCATGCACAAATTAATGCAAAAAATGACGCAAAAGATGTTGCGCATGCATGGTTTTTGTTGCGCGTGCGCGATCCTCATAACACCAGGAGCGCCTATGAAAACCGAAAACGAAGGCAGGAAGGAAACTTCCCTGAGCCGCCGCAGCTTCCTGCGCGGCAGCGTGGCGGCCGTTGCCGTGGCCGTCCCCGCCCTCACCCTGGCTGAGGTCAAGACCTCTTCCGCAGCCGATGCCAAGCCCGCGGCCGACAAGCCCAAGGCCAAGTCCCTGCTCGTCTTCCGCAAGAACTGCACCGGGTGCAACAGCTGCGCCTACGCCTGCAGCCTCTACCACGAAGGGTATGTCCGCCCCGCCGTGGCCCGCGTCTACGTGCGCAGGGTCAAGGGCATCGTGGACATCCCCAACATTTGCTGGCACTGCGCCGACTCCCCCTGCGTGGAAGCCTGCCCCGTCACCCCGGAAAAGGCCATCTACAAGGACAAGGAATCCAACGTCATCAAGTACAAGGATGAGAAGCTCTGCCTCGGCTCCAAGTGCAACAAGTGCGTCGAGGCCTGCCCCCCGCACTACCTGCGCGTCCATCCCGAGACCGACAAGCCCATGTTCTGCGACCTGTGCGGAGGCGATCCGGAATGCGTGAAGGCCTGCAACAGGCAGACCCGCGAGACCGGCGAAGTGCTGCGCTGCGACCTGCAGGTCGGCGGCGTGCACCGCAGCTTCCGCGACGTGACCCCCGA
>CACZQM010000160.1 GCA_902783285.1 uncultured Desulfovibrio sp.
GGCCGCACTGAAAAAATACTGCAGGGGCGCGGTCGTCGGCAAGGGGCTTGCGGTGCATGGCGCGGAAGCCTCCCGTTCCGAAAGCGCGGTCGCTTCCTGGGCGAGATCCGTGGCGGCATGACAGGAGGATGCGATGAAGAGGAACACCTTTTTTCCGGAGATGCACGGGAATTTCGGCTTTGGCTGCATGCGCCTGCCCATGAAGGGCGGCAAGGTCGATCATGAGCTGTTCAGCCGGATGGTGGATGCCTTCATCGGCGCGGGTTTCAACTACTTTGACACGGCGCACGGCTATGTTTCCGGCAGGTCGGAGCTCGCGATCCGCGAATGCGTTGCCGCACGGCATCCCCGCGGGGACTTCCTGCTGACCAACAAGCTGACCGCGCCTTACTTCAGCAGGCAGGAGGACATCCGCCCCTTTTTCGAGCAGCAGCTGCAGTGGTGCGGCGTGGACTATTTCGATTTCTACCTGATGCATGCGCAGGACAGGAACAATTATCAGAAATTCCGGCGCTGCAAGGCCTACGAGACGGCTTACGGCTTCAAGGAGGAAGGTCTGATCCGCCATTTCGGCATATCCTTCCACGACAAGGCTGACGCCCTGGAGATGATCCTGACGGAGCATCCGGAGATCGAGGCCGTGCAGATCCAGTTCAACTACGCCGATTACGAAGACGCCACCGTGGAAAGCCGCAAGGTCTATGAGGTGTGCGAGAAGCATGGAAAGCCCGTCATCGTCATGGAGCCGGTCAAGGGCGGCAGCCTCGTGAAGCTGCCTGACGAAGCCGACAGGATCCTGCGCGCCCTGGACGGCGGCAGCAATGCCAGCTATGCGATCCGCTTCGCGGCGGGTTTCCCGAACATGGCGATGGTGCTTTCCGGCATGAGCGACATGGCGCAGATGGAAGACAATATCGGCGCCATGCGGGACTTCCGGCCGCTCAGCGAAGAAGAACTGGCGGCCGTGCGCCGGGTCTGCGGCATCTTCCGCAGCCTGGACCTGGTCCCCTGCACCTCCTGCCGCTACTGCATCGAAGAGAACGAATGCCCGAAGTCCATCCGCATCCCGGACCTTTTTTCGGCCCTGAACGCGCATGAGGCGTTCCACAACTGGAACACGGGATTCTACTACAGCAACATCATCACGGGGAGCGGGCACGGGAAGGCCTCAGACTGCATCAAATGCGGCAAATGTGAGAGGGTCTGCCCCCAGCACCTGCCGATCAGGAAACTTCTGGAAGACGTGGCGAAGACATTTGAATAAGGAGGACCGCGGGATGAAGAAAGACGTGATGATAGTGACAGGCGCAGGGCAGATCAGCATGGCCATCGCCAGGCGGGTCGGCTTTGGAAAGAAAATCGTGCTGGGCGACAGGAGCATGAAGCATTGCGAGGCCGTGGCCGGCTTGATGAACAATGCCGGCTTCGACGTCGAGCCGTTCCACATGGACCTTTCGTCCAGGGATTCCATAAGGGCCATGATCGCCGCGGCGCAGGAGCATGGAGACATCAGGTACATGGTGAACGGTGCGGGCGTCTCCCCTTCGCAGGCGCCGGTCGAAACGATCCTCAGGGTCGACCTGTACGGCACAGCCGTGCTCCTGGAAGAGGTCGGCAGGGTGATCGCCCCCGGCGGCGCCGGCGTGACCATCTCCAGCCAATCCGGCTGGCGCATGCCGCAGCTGACGCCGGAGCAGGACCGCCAGCTTGCCACGACGCCCACGGAGGAGCTTCTTTCTCTTGACATCCTCCAGCCGGAAAACATCAAGGATACGCTCCATGCCTACCAGCTGGCCAAGCGCTGCAACGAAAAGCGCGTCATGTACGAGTGCGTGCGCTGGGGAGGAAGGGGGGCGCGGCTGAACGCCATCGCACCCGGCATCATCGTCACGCCGCTGGCCGTGGATGAGTTCAACGGACCGCGCGGCGCGTTCTACAAGGACATGTTTGCCCGCTGCCCGGCGGGAAGACCCGGGACGGCAGACGAGATCGCGAACATCGCGGAGCTGCTCCTGAGCGACGCCGGCGCCTTCATCACCGGGTCGACCTTCCTCGCAGACGGCGGCGCCACAGCATCCTATCATTATGGGCCCCTGCAGCCTCAGGCAAAACAGCCCGCTCCAAAACAAGGGGACTGACAATGAAAAGAAGGACCTTCCTCCTTTCCCTCGGCGTGCTGCCTGCAGCATGGATGCTCCCCTTCCGGGCGCAAGCGGCAGGCAGGGTCCTGGTCGTCTATTTCTCCCGGTCGGGCGAGCAGTACGGCGTCGGCGTGATCAGCAAGGGCAACACGGCCATCGCCGCGGAGATGATAGCCGGGAAAACAGGTGCTGACCTGTGCGAGATCACAGTGGAGAACGACACCTATCCCATGCGGTACAAGCCGCTTTGCGACGTGGCGAAAGCCGAGCTGAACAACAAGGCGCGCCCGGCGTATAAGAGATCGGTGGCGGACATCTCCGGTTACGATGTCATTTTCGTGGGGGCACCTGTGTGGTGGGGAGACTGGCCCATGGTCATGTACTCCTTTTTTGAGAAGGAACATCTTGAAGGCAAGGTACTGGTCCCCTTCTGCACGCACGCGGGAAGCGGGCTCTCCGGCTTCGACAAAAAGCTCGCTGCGGCATGCCCCGGGAGCAGGGTCGCCCCAGGGCTCGCCCTCACGGGGGCTGACACGCAGCACCATCCCGGGCGGATCGCGGAAGCCGTGGACGGCTGGCTGGAAAAGCTCGCTTCCCAGGGCGTGGTCCCGGGGATCTGACGGCCTTGCCGCGCTGCCGCAGGACCTGGCAGGCGGCCCGGGCATTAGTGCCACCTTCCTAGCTGAAACGGTGGGAACATGACATTGAGAAAGGCTGTTGACTGCGCCATGCCGGCACTGCTGCTGCCTCTCATGGCCTATGCGCTCATCGGGGAGGCGTTCCATGAGGTCGCGGGCATGGCCATGCTCGGCCTTTTCCTGCTGCATCTCTGGCAAAACAGAGCATGGCTGAAAAGCATCGCCAAGGGGCGCCAGTCCCCTGCGCGCATCCTGCGCACTCTCTGCTCCCTGACCCTGCTGGCCGCCGCCATTGCGCAGGCAGGGAGCGGGATCGCGATGTCGGGGCATCTCTTCCCCTTCCTGCCCACGTCTGGCATGGCAGCCGATGCCAGGGCCGTGCATCTGGCGTGCGGCAGCTGGCTGTTCGTCCTTATGGCGTTCCATGCGGGGCTGCACGGCAGAAAGCTGCTGCCCCAGCTGGGAAGAAAACTCACCGGGCCGGCGCTCCCGGCGGTTTGCGCCTGCCTCGCCGCCGTGGCGCTGTACGGTGCAGAGGCCTTCGCCGCCCGGGGCATGCCGGGACATATGTTCCTGCAGACGGCATTTGCCTTTTTCGACTATGACGAACCACTGCTCTGCTTCTTTGCCGATCATGCGGCCATCTTTTTACTGTTCGCACTTGCTGGCCATGTCACACAGCAGGCCGTGGAGTGGTCTTCGCTGAGGAAATGCAGATCCTCCGGGGATGGTCAGTCCGGACGGAAGCTCCCTTGACACCATGCCGGGCGGCAACATGTTCACCGGCCCGGCTCTCGTTTGGAGGATGCTTGCGGCAAATCCTTAGTAGTTGACCCCAGCCAGCAGAGCTTTCAGCTCCACGCTGTCTTTGCCCTTGGTGGCTCCGTAGTCCAGCAGGATCTCGGCAATGGGCTTGTTGTGCTGCCGCACGGCTTCCAAAACAGCATCACGCCAGCTTTGCCGCAGGGCACTCCGGGCTTGAACATGGGATCCAGGCTGACGATGGCTGCCTTGAAGGATACCAAGGTGTCGCTGGTTGGGCTGGGGAAGGCTGAGAATGATGCACGGTAAAATACAAATAACATGAGACCATTGCACAAGAGATTGGAACTGGAACAAGCGGAACCAAGATTTCCATTAAATTACTTTGCGTGCTCTTCGCGCTATATAGTGCCCGGTTGATGGGTTCTGCTTTCTTCCATCAAAGCGGAGTTCCTCTCCTTTGACAAGAGGGACTGTAAGGTCAAGTCGAAACTA
>CACZQM010000161.1 GCA_902783285.1 uncultured Desulfovibrio sp.
CCTTGCGGCCACCGTCATCAAAGGCTTGGAGCGGCGCCAGATGGAGGGATTCTACTGCCCTGACAGCGCCTCTGCCGTCGCCAAAGTTCTCGAACTCATGCCTGCGGGCTCGAGCATCGCCTGGGGCGGCTCCATGACGCTCGCCCAGACGGGCATCATGGATGCCGTCCGCAAGGGCGGCTACGAGATTATTGACCGCGATCTCGCCAAAACTCCCGACGAGAAGATCCGGATGTACGGACGGATTGTCACGGCGGACTTTTTTCTCATGAGCACCAACGCCATCACCCAGCGGGGCGAGCTTGTCAATGTGGACGGCGCCGGCAACCGCGTCGGCCCCCTCTGCCACGGCCCCCGCAACGTCATCGTCGTTGCCGGCATGAATAAAGTGGTGCCTGACGTGGAGAGCGGCGTCGCGCGGGTGCACCTTCAGGCCGCGCCGCCCAACTGCGTGCGCCTGGCCCGCAAGACGCCCTGCGCGGCGGCCGGCGTGTGTGGCGACTGCCACAGCCCGGACACCATCTGCTGCCATACCGTCGTCACCCGCCACGTGTTTCAGCCGGGCAGGGTCAAAGTTGTTCTGGTGGGCGAATCGCTGGGCTTCTAGCCGGCGCTCGTTGAGAGCGTTCAGGCAGCCGCGCCGGGATTTGCCGCGCCTGCAAGGGATTCTGAAAAAGGAGATGCGGCCGTCTGCTGCAGACGGCCGCTATGCTTTCCATATTCTAATCCATCCCCAACGTGCGGAAAATGTTTTGCATGGGAAGACCGCAAAAGCAGAGCATCAGATGCCTCCTGCCGTTCTGCGGGCTTTAATCTGTTCCAAAGACAGGAAATTCCCTAGCGAAAAGCCGCCGGCAGCCGGCTCTCTACATGCTCCGCATGCAGAATCCGCGCCCTGATGCAAGCGGATTTGGGATTCAATGCCAAGTTGCAGCCGGATTCACCATGGCCTGGGCAATATAGGGCATAATTTCGGCGACTTGGGTGGCCGGCGTGGCGCATGCCAGTTCGCCTGCCCGGCGTGCCGTCCAGCAGGCCCTGATGCAGGCCTCCTGCATGGGAATCCCGTGTGCGAGCATGCCTGTGACAATGCCGGTGACGATGTCGCCGGTGCCGCCGACTGCCTCCAGCGCGGGCACGCTGGGCTTGTCAACGACGGCGGCAACTGAATTTCCCTGGCAGACGAGATCCTCGGCGCCCTTGACGAGGAGCCAGCGGGCGGCTCTTCCGCTCCGGCAGGCTAGAGCGATCAGATCCCGGGGACTCTGCTGGCCGGAGAGCAGAAACCCTCTGGTGTAGAACGGATGGGGGGCCTGGGCGTCGGCCAGGAAGGCCAGCTCTCCCAAATCCGGGGTGTACAGGTCGTAGGAGCCGGAATAGCCGCTCATCGTGGCGGCGTACATGAAGCCGGCGTCCGCCACGAGCAGGGGATGGGCTGCCATGGCCTCGATGCCGGCCATGACCCGGCTGTGGCCGTCCACGTCCGGGAAGAGGTAGTGGAAGGTCAGGCCAGCCAGGTCAGAGCGTCCGGGAAGATTTGCCTCAAGGCGCCGGTACAGTGCCCGGCTTCCCGTTCCTCCTCCCGCATCGCCGCAGAGAAGCGCCCGCGGCGGTTCGCCGCCCAGAGCGCTGAGCGTGCAGGCGCAGGCCGCAATCAGGGCGGGCGTTCCGCGTCGCACGGGAATGCTGGCCGGTGCGCCGCCGGATTCGCCGCCGGCGCCGCGGCGGAGAATGTTCCCGTCCTCGAAAGACCAGACGTCCTCGCACAGGGGAAATGCATCGTCAGGGACGCTCCCGCATATCAGCCATGCCATAGGCGGCGTGCCTCCTCGAATGCCAGCTGGAGCGCATAGGAGCACAGGGTCTGGCCATGAGCCCGCGGCTCTTCGCACTCGGCTATGCATTTTCCGGTGATGAGTTCCGCCAGCCGCGGCACGTCGGGACAGCCGCCGCCGGAGACGTTGACTATTGTGCCAGCCGCCTTGTCCACGGTTATTTTCATGTTGGCCGCAGCCACCATCCACCAGTCTCCCAGATCGGTGGTCTTCACGAGGGAGACCGGCTCCAGCAGAGGCCCGTCCACGGGGACAGCCCCGAGGGGCGCGATGCCCCGCTCAGCCAGCGTCCGTCTGGCCGCCGGTTCAGCCATCAGGTCGAACTGAACGGCCATGTCGCATCCCGTGCGCAGGGCCGGCGGAGGTCCGACGACCCGGACTTTGAATCCGGCTTTCTTCAGGGCCTGCTCAGCCTGGATCACGTCGCCCGTCTGCTCGAAGAGGAGCAGGCCGAGGGGGCTGTCGCGCCTCCCGGCCTGATCCGGGGCCTTTTCCTGGGCTGAGCCCAGGAAAAGGCCCTTGATGCTGTCCAGAAGTCCGCTCACTTGCGCAGCTCAAGCCGGACGGCTCCATCGCCTTCCGTCTTGGCTTCCACGGCGAAGCCTTTCTTGCGGGCGGCGCGGGAGACGTTCTCCACGCTGGCCTCGTTGTCGACGAGGACGTCCAGCGGGGAGTCGGCGTCGCTGGCGAGCGCCTGGTGGAGCATGACGACGGGCTGGGGGCAGGAAAGGCCGCGGCAGTCTATGGTGCGCATGATGAATCTCCTCTGTCTAGGCGGTTTTTAAGCGTTTCTCTTGATGTGGGCGAAGCCGATGACGAGACAGACGGCAAATCCAAGCACGGTGGCGTGGATGCCGTAGGCGCCTATGCCCGCGCCGGAGCTGGCGGTGCCGAGGTTGTGGGCCATGGCCGCGCCTGCCAGCATGCCGAGGGCAAAGAGGGCCGCGTCGCTGTCGCCTTCGCCGGCCATGAAGAGCTGCCTGCCGGGGCAGCCGCCGGCGAGCGCGAAGGCGAGGCCGGCCGTGACCATGCCGCAGAAGTTCCAGAGGGAGTCGGCGTGGGCGATAGGCTGCTTTTCAAAGCCGAAGTTGAAGCTGCCGAGCGCCAGATTGCAGATGAAGGCCGCCGCGAAGAGGGCCGCCACGCCGAGGAAGAGGTGGGCATAGCGGAAGAGGAAGAGGTCGCGGAAGGCGCCCATGGTGCAGAAGCGGCTGCGCTGGGCCAGGATGCCGATGACGAAGGCAAGGCCGAGGGAGGCCAGGAAGGGCGCGTGCATGGAGCCGGGACCCTTGACCGAGTAGAAGACCGGGCCGCTCTGCGGCTGGCCGTCGGCCTGCGGGAAGAAGAGGGCAAGGGCCAGCAGGCCTACGACGAGCAGGGGGAAGGCGTAGCCCGTGAATCTGCTCTGCCCGCTGCTCCTGCCGAGCGAGTAGCCCTGGCGGAAGAAAAGCGTTCCGATGAAGATGCCGGCCATGAGGCCGAGCAGGCCTGCGATGGCGTTGGCGTCGCCGCCGGCAAGGCGCAGGAGGGCGCGCCAGGGGCAGCCGAGGAAGACCAGGGCGCCCATGGCGGCAATCATGCCGAGAACGAAGCGCACGAGGGGGGCAGATCCCCCGCGCGGCTTGAATTCGCCGCTGGCCAGGGCCGCGGCGAGGGAGCCGAGCACGAGGCCCATGATCTCTGGGCGCAGGTACTGGACGACGGTCGCCCTGTGCAGGCCGAGGCCGCCTGCCACGTCGCGCTCGAAGCAGGCAATGCAGATGCCCATGTTGCCCGGATTGCCGAGCTTCTGAAGCGCTACGGCGATGACGCCGATGACGGCGCCGACCAGAATGACGCCTGGCGTTGTGGCAAAGAAGTTGCTTTTCATCCCAACCCCCGTGGGAGAGCCGCAGGCAGCGGGTTTCCGTGCTCGCGCGGCGCCGGAAGGGGGTGGTCGAGGCAGGCAGGCGCGGGCGCCCTAGGACTCTGTCATCTCCGCGCTCCGTTCCGGCGCAGGCAGATCGCTTCGGGAACGCACGCCGTGCGTTCCGCCGATCCTGATTCAGTTGCCGGAAAGGTGCATGTCTGTCGCCCTGTGCAGTTTTGCCCGCAGAAGGCATTATCCGCAGGCCATGAACCCATGGTATGCCTGCAGAGCGTCGCGGGTCAATGGGGATCGGCGTTTTTTGGAGACGGCGGGCAGGCGGAGGGGGGCTGCCTGTTCCGGACCGGAGGAATGCCGGAACAGGCAGCCGCGGGGCAAAAACGCCTCGGAACTTCGGCCGCTAGCCGCAGATCTTGAGCATGCGGGTGAGGGAGAGTCTCGCCGGTTCGCGGTCTGCCTCGCTGAGCACAACCTGCCTCCAGCTGCCCGATTCGATGCTCTGAAGGCTGGCCAGCAGCTTTTCCGGCGTGACCATGGCCATGTCGGGGCAGGCCGCGGCCTCGCCGTCGACCAGGGGCACGATGCGGCAGGCGCCCTGGCTGCGCTTGGCCAGACGGCGGACCAGGTTGACCTCGGTGCCGACCACGAGGGTTTCGCCGGCGCCGGCTCTGGCCTCGGCGTCCTTGATGAGGAACGACGTGGATCCGGCGGCGTCGCAGAGGGCAGTGACCTCGGGCGAGGCTTCGGGGTGCACGGTTATCCGGCAGCCGGGCCAGGCCGCGCGGGCGGCTTCGATGTGCGCCGGCGTATAGGCGGCGTGCACGGGGCAGTAGCCGGGCCAGAGCAGCAGCTTGCGGCCGAGGGGCTGGGACTGGGGGTTGACGAGGCCGTCCGGGCCGAGTTCGAGGATGTGCCACTCGTCCTCGGGGATGCCCAGCTGCCGCGCCGTATTGCGCCCCAGATGCATGTCGGGGATGAAGAGCACGCGCTCGGCGGCGTTGAAGGCCCAGTCCATCATGGTCCTGGCGTTGGCGGAGGTGCACACGGAGCCGCCGAACTCGCCCACCACGGCCTTGAGGGGCACGTCCGTGTTGACGTAGGCCAGCGGCAGCACGTCGAGGCCGAGGTCCCGTATCTGCTTGAGCACGCGCCTGGCGTCTGCGGCCGTGGACATGCGGGCCATCTGGCAGTCGGCGGCCGGTTCCGGCAGAATCACCGCCTGGCCCTGCTTGGCCAGCAGGGCGGCCGATTCGCCCATGAAGGAGACGCCGCAGAAGACGATGAACTCGGCGTCGACGGAGGGGATGCGGCGTGCCAGCTCGAGAGAGTCGCCAGTGAAGTCGCAGTGCTCGACGACGGCGTCGCTCTCGTAGTGGTGGCCCATGATGCAGAGCCGCGAGCCGAGGCCCGTGCGGAGGGATTCGATGGCGCTGGAGATGTCCTGCATGGCTGCTCCTCTGGCTGGGGAAGCCGGGATTGTGCGTTCCGTTCCGGCTGGCGGAAGGAAGGCTGTGAACGCGGTGGACCCGCGCGGGCCAAGGCCTGCGGGGGGTATTGGCAAGTCTATGCCGTCTGGGGAAAAAGTCCATACCTGCGCATCGCCAGCATTCGGCATTCTGGAGCCTTGTCCCGTCTGCGGGCTTTTGCTACAAGAAAACGCTCGCCTGCAGAGCCCCGCAGCCGCTTCATGGGCATCGCGCGGACGTGGCGGCAGGCGCCGGGAGGCTGCTCATGGGCAACGCGTCGCAATACGGTTCCGCCGACGACAAGGACGGACGCAGGGAGCATTCCGAACTCGAAACGGCACCCCTGCCTGAAGGCGGCGTCCCGGCTGGCGGCCAGCCTGCCGCGGCCGCGCAGGCCGCGGATGGGCGCGGCCCCGGCGGACGCGGCTCTGCGGCGTCTCCAGCGGACGGCCAGGACGGCCAGGACGGTCCGGACGGCGGCGCCGGCGCAGGCGGGGAGCGGAACGGGGATGCCGGCGGCGACGAGCAGACGAGCGAGGCCTGCCGCTCTGCGGCCAGGGAAGCCGCCTTCGTGCACCCCGCCGACCTCGCCGACCATCTTGAAAACCTGGACCTCCAGGCCCAGGTC
>CACZQM010000162.1 GCA_902783285.1 uncultured Desulfovibrio sp.
GGAACAGGACCGGCGTGTTCTGCTGACGGAAGAACTCAAGCCCCAGCTTGCTGGTCTGCCGGAAGGTCGCCATCATGAGCATGTTGGAGAAAATCTCGTAGGACTTCACATGCAGGCGCCCCTCTTCCGTTTGCTCATACGCCTTCCTTGAACCCTTCAGATCGGGGATATTGTTTTTCTTGGCGAAGTATTTGGCCCCCTCATAGAAGGATTCCACTTCCTTCTTGGTATGCGGCCAGTTTTTCAGCTTGAAGAACTCATTGAGCCTGGCTGTCTTATCCGGACCGTCTTCCATATTGTAGATGTTCACGTAGTCCTTGAGCTTCTCCGTCAGCATGGCGATGGTTTCCTGGGAAGCGTCCTTGTATCTGTGCCCCATGTTCTTTATCACGAATTTTTTCAGCGCCAGGTCGGGGTCCATGCTGAAATCCTGCTTCCACCCCTTGAGCCCCTCCGCGCCGGCGGCGTTCTTATCCTGGTGCATCAGCTTGAAGAGCTTCTTGGGAATGTCGATCTTCTCCATGTTTTCCGGCTTTGCGATGAATTTGAGCCAGTCCTGCACCGACTCCTTGCTCATGGCGTGCGAGCCAGAGTCCAGCTTTTCCTCGTCCACGGTGAGCTTCTGCCCCGCAATGTCCTGCATCAGCTTGGAGTAGTTACTGGGGGAAATGGTTTGATTCGTGATGCCGACATTGGTGTTGTAATCGTCGATCTTATTGAAGCGAATACTTTTGCCCTCTTTCGCAATGCGCGCGTTGACCGCTTCGAGAACGCCCTGACCCTTGACAATGCTGCGGGGCTCCTTGTGGCCGTAGTTGGCCACTTCGATGTCGCCCTTGCCGTGAGCCTGGGCGATGGCCATCAGCTTGTCATAGTTGCTCTTGACCAGCGCGTACGTCTTGGTCTGCATGATCCCATTGATCTTGTTCTTCAGGTTCACGGCGCCGGTCTGGGTGGAGAGTCTGTTCCTGTTGATATAGTTGAGGAGGCTGCCGATGAGGAAGCCCGTGTAGTGGCGCTTGACCTGGAATTCGCCCTGACCTCCTTCACCGCCGCCGACATAGCTCACTTGATAGGTCCTGCTGCCGATCTTGATCGTTCCGTGCTGCTTGTACTCGGCATTTTCCCGCAGGTTGTCCGCAACATGGATCGCGGTGATGCTGTCCAGGTATTTGACGTTGATGTCCACATCTGACATGGCGCACCTCCTAAGCCTGGATCATGCCGGCTTCGGCCTTGGCCGGCTGCAGGTCAGCCGTGGGGTTGTCAAGGAGCACGGATACGGCGCGGTACGTATCGATGAAGTCGGCGAAGATATTCGCCAGCGGGGTCGTGTTGAGCACCGACGGCGTGGCGACCTCATACATGATCAGCATGCCGCTGTCGTCATCACGGCCGACAACGGGGGAATTCCCGCCGCGCTGCGCGGGGTCGAGCGCGAGGGCGAGCAGGTCGAGAATCGCCGAATAGCTGATGGGGTCGGGTAAGTCGTCCCGCAACACGCTGGAAATGGTGAGCGTGCCATCTTCCTCGGAAGCCCTGATGGCAATGCCCACTCTATCCGCAAGCACAAGCTCGCAGACGCCGTTTCCGTCAAAGGCGAGGTCGAGTCCCATGGTGTTGCCAAACTCTTTCAGAATGCCGTCAAGATTTTTCGTCAGCATGTCGGATCCTTTTATATTGGTTCAACAAAACGCGGCTGCGCGGGCAACCGCCGGGAACGTGCAGCACTCTGTTTCCTCGCGGATCTGTGTGCCGGAAAGGCGGCTCATCGGGCCCACCCGGAAATATCCCAGCGGCGTTCAGACCTGCAGCATGGTGCTGCCAAAGGCAGCCTGCGATGCCTCCACAGGCTCGTCCAGCAGCGCGGCCAAGGCCTCGTAGGTCTCCATGAAAAGGGTGAATATCTCGACCGCCGGCGTCTTGCTGAGATACGATGGGGTGGCCACCTCGTACAGGATGAGGAAGCCGCTTTCCTCATCGAGGCCGGCGACAGGGGAATTGCCGCCCTGACTCAGCGGATCGTGCGCGAGGGCGAGAAGGTCCAGCAGCGCGGCGTAACTTAAGGGATCGGGCAGCTTGTCCCGCAGGACGGCGGAAAAGGTGAGCGTGCCGTCCTCTTCGGACGCCCGGATGCTGACCGGCGTTTCGCCGTCCAGAAGAAGAGTGCAGAGGCCCTCCTTGTCAAAGGCCAATTCCATTCCCATGCTGTTGCCGAATTTTTTCAGGATGTCCGGCAGGTCGATGTATATCATACGGAGTCCTTTTAGGCTGCTCCCGTGCCGATGATGGCATGATGACTGCCCGGAACAGGCAGGCTCCCTTCTGGCAAAACTATGCCGATCCGGCGGAAAACGCAACATAAGAACGACGCAATGCTGAATTCATTTCTCGCTTTGCATTGATCACGATACTTTTATAATTAGGGAACATCGCAAAGGGAATTATAAAATAATTATACGTTCTTGTTGGCCAAGGATAACGTTTCATCAGTGCGCTGTGGAACGCAGCTTGTCCCGTGATGGAATGGGAGTGCGCACGGAACACGCGGATAAGGGCGACACAGGGGAATGGGAATCCGTTCGTTGAAAGGGTGTGCCCATAACAAAGCTGGGTCAAACAATGGCAACGGAAACGCCTATCGGTCCAGTTCGTTCCAGTAGCTTGTCAGTCCATATTCGACAAGCATTTCCAGCGGGATGAACTGCTCTTCAACTTCCGTGATGCGTCCGGGTCCGAGGTCAAAGCCGTAAAAATAAACGGTCATGCCTTTTTTGCTGAACGAAAAATGCCTTACAAGATTGTCGCTGGGCACATCGGAAAGGTCACGGTCAGGATGTCCTTTGGTGATAAGCTGAATGATTTTCTTTTTTGCAGCATCTGGCTGCTTGAACAGATCCGGCAGGGCAATAGGATTTAGCGTAGGCAGGTAATAAACACAGGTCTCCAGCCATTGGCTGCCCGGTGCCGGCAGAAGTGCTTTCCAACATTCATCAATGACGGCAGCGGTATTGCCGTTGATGTTCCATGTCGTATTTTGCTGAAAGACGGCGATGTCCTCGCCAAGATCATTGAGGGGCACGTCTTTGATAAGATCACGTACGGATCGAACTCCCTCGGAAAATGACTTGTCAGTTCGCTGCGTGGCTATCCTCGCAAGCCTTGGGTCATCAGGACAATCAAATTCGACATGGACCTCGTATCCAGGGCCTTTTTTATCAAGCTGTTCCTTATGCGTTGTTTTGATGATCATATCGCGGGGCGGTTGCGATGCCTCAGCGCCGGCAAGGGACGAATAAAGCGCTATGGACTTTTTATACCAGGCAAGGACACTCTCCCTTGTCTTGCATTTTTGGAGCAGCTTCCAGTTGGACTTGACGAATTTTCTGAAGTCTTCTGAATTGCCCGTCTGCATTTTGGCGGCCAGGTACAATGTGTAAAGCTTGTCATCTTCCTGAGAGATCTCCTCATCGGAACAGACCAGTTTTTCGACATACGTCCTGGCCTTGGTGCAGTCGATGGAGGCGGCTTGCACGGCGGGCGCTGCAAACGCGATAAGTCCAACGCATAGTGCAAAAAAGTGCTTCTTCATGGAATGCCCCCGGATCTTTTGCTCCGATCAGCGTTCATTTACCATGTCCATCAGTTCCTTCCCGCGCTTGAAGAACGGCGTCCTCTTTGCTTTGACCTCAACACTCTCGCCCGTACTAGGGTTGCGTCCCTTGTAGCCGCCATACTCGCGCATCTCTCGAAGGAGCCGAAGCCGCGAATTTTTATGCGGCCGCCGTCCAAGAGCCGGCATTTCATCTTGCCGATGGTCGTCTCCAAGATGGCGAATCAGCACTGGATGCCATGCGGCGCTGCCGCCGGAGCCGTCGTTTTTACAGGGACCGGCAGGGAAAGCCATTCCTTCCAGTAGCGCGCGGCACGGATGAAGAGGGTGAGGATCTTTTCAAACTCAGCGTAGGACAGCTCCCCATCCAGGATGCGATGCAGGGTGAAGACCTCGCGCTGCGCGTCCAGCCCGATGCAGGCCTGGCCTGACTGCGCTCCCAGGCAGTTGGCCTCGAGCAGGCGCGCGTGCGCGTCCGAACGCCCTGCGGAAGGGCCGAGGTCGGTCATGATGTAGAGCTGCTCCTCATGCTGCTCAAAAACGACCTCGTCCTGGTCAAAAATGACGGCGCACGTGTTCTGGTCGGACATCTCAAGGGAAAAGCCGAGAGCTTCGCCAAGTTCCTTCATCAGGCGCTTTCCATCCATGTTGTACTCCCATGTCTGTTTTCAGGGGCATATCTATTCAGCAGGCAGA
>CACZQM010000163.1 GCA_902783285.1 uncultured Desulfovibrio sp.
CTGGATATGCTGGCCGAGGCGCACGCCATCCGCTGCGGCGGTCGCAGCCCAAGGGCTGCCAAGCAGTTCATCGAGCTCACGAGAGCCGGCGTACGCTAGGCCGGATCATTCCTCGTCGAGGCGTTCCAGGCTGGCGGTGAGCGCCCGAGCCTGCTCCTGCATCTCCTGGGCCTTCATGCCTGCATCGGCGCGCATCTTTTCCAGCACCTTGAGGTAGACGCTTATGGAGGCTTCCTCTTCTGCGAGCATGAAGATGGCCGGCATCAGGCTCTCTTCGGCGGCCTGGCGGTAGGCGGCGGTAAGCTCGCCGAAATTCTGATCCAGCACTTCGGCAAGGCGGGTTTTCTGCCTGGCCGTCCAGGCGCGTATGGCGCCTTCCTTCTTGTCCAGGAAGATCCGGCGGCAGCGGGCAGGATCGCCGGCGCGCCTCAAAAGCCATATGAGCCCTCCGACCAGCGCCACGGGCACCATGGCCCACCAGTGAAGCCCTCCGAGCGCAGCGCCCAGTCCCAGGCCCAGCCCGCCAATGCTGTGCAACGCCATGCCCGATCCCACCAGTCCTATCTTCTTGAGCATGTCGTTGGCCTGCACCAGCCACTGCGTCCTGCTCAGGGAAAGCTCCTTGACCGAGGTCAGCTCCTTGTCCTCCACGATGACGGCGTCCAGGCAAAGCACTGAGATCTCACGCATGGCGCCGCTGAACTGGCGGAGCTTTTCATTCCAGTCACGCTGCAGGCTGCGCCTTTCGACAAGCAGTTCATTAAGGGAGTCCCTGGCGATGCGCGGTATCGTGTCCTCGTTGAATTCCATCCACTTTTTTGCGCTGAACATGGATCCGCCCAGTTCGTCTGCATGGCGCCCCGCTGCGTCCATGATGCGCAGCACCGTCGTCTCCTCCCATTCATCCAGCGAACGCTCCTGCTCCCTGCGCCAGGCTTCAATATCCACGGCGGCGGCGCGGGCCACGGCCTGCGCCTGGGCGGCGCATTTTTCCAAGACCTTGTGCAGCCTGTCCTTATGCGAGGAGAGGAAAACATCGTGCTGCGGGTCGGGAAGCGCGGCAAGCTCCCGCTTCAGGAGCACGGGTGCCTGTTCGAGGGCTTTGCGGGCCAGCGCTTCGCCCTTTATCCGCACCCGTGAGACCAGTTCCGGTCCGGGACGGGCGCCGGCGGCATGGCTCTCCAGGATCAGCGCGCGCAGGCGCTGGAACTCAGCTCCGCCGCTCCGCGCAAAGGCGCCGCAACGGGCAGACATGGCCTCACGGGCATTGATGTCCAGCAGTCCAAGAACGGTCAGCCCTTCTTCCTGGGCGGCAGCAAGCACCCTGCGGGCCTCACCCAGGGCAAGGTCCCGGCTGGTCTTTTCGTTCAACCGGTCCATGCCGGTGACCACGCCTATGACACCAGCCGCCCTGCCCATCTTGGCGACAAGACGCATGAGTTCCGTTTCCGAAGCTGATTCCGGCCGGCGCGCATCCATGACGAAGACAAGGCAGTCCGCCTCCAGGCAAGCCTGGTAAGCCAGGTAATTCTGTGCATCGCTGGCAGCGTTCAGCCCCGGCGTGTCCACCAGCACCAGTCCGCCGCGCAAGATCTCGGCCGGCATCTCCACTTCGGCATAGGCCGAGCGGCCTTCCCCGCCGGGATGGGTCTGCACCAGCAGGCCAGCCAGCCGGGCCGCCTCTTCGATCCATTCGCCTTCGGCCCCGGCCTGACCACCGGGAACGGCATCCCCGCCTGCAGGACTTCCTGAAACGATGGATTCTAGGCGCGCCCGTTCCTCACCTGAAAGCGGGCGTGCCCTCCCGCGGAATTTTTCACCCCAGCGGAACCTGACCACGGCGGCCGTGGCGGCTACGGATTCCCTTACGGGAGACACTTCCCTGCCCAGCAGGGCATTGACCAGGGAACTTTTTCCCCGCTTGCCCTCTCCTGCAACGACCACGGTAAAGGGCTGCTCCCGCATCAGGAGGCCGAAATCCGCTGCCTGCTGGAAAAGATCCACGTCCCCAACGCTCAGCGAAAGCCGCTCCAGCGCTCCGGCCGAACCCGCCGTTTCCCTGAAGCATGCGGGAACGGGTGCATCAGCGGCACCTTTTGCGAAAAGCGGGAAAAGCCGCATCACGTTCATGGCGCCAAAATAGCGCGTTGCCCAGTGGTAAGGGTGAGTCGCGCTCCTGGCCAGCGCTTCCAGTCCGGTGATCCCCTTCTGCAGCGCATCCGGCAGCAGCGCCGGGCGTTTGGCCTGCGGGATGGCCAGCCCGCCTTCCATGATGATGCGCTCGGCGCCATCGTTCCCGTGCCCGGGCTCCTCTCCCTGGGCATCCGTGCGCCGGAATGCCAGCGTGCTGCCGGTCCGTGAGCCGTCTTCATGTTCCCCGTCATGTACGGGGCCGGCAAAGATCTGCCCGTAGGGAGGGCAAAGCTCCATCAGCCCGCGGCGCAGCCGCTCCGCCTTTTCCGCCGGGAGCGCGTCCACATCAGCGTGCAGGGACTTGTCCTTGGCAAAGCTCTCCGGGGGGACAGGATCGAGGAGCAGCGCCGCATGGAACCGGGCCTGGATGGTGGAGAACGAACGCCCGGAAGAACCGCCCGCGTCAAAGACATCATGCAGGATCCTGGTGGCCGCCTGCCACGCCGCGGGGGAAAGCCTGCCGTCGAAATGCGCGGCGGATGCCAGCAGCACCAGCAGGCGGTCTTCACCGCAGAGCCGGAGCGGATCCAGCGAGGCAAGGCCCGGCAAAATGCCCGCGGCAGACGCGGCGATCTTCGTTTCCTGGTCGGCTTGTTCTTTCATAGCGCTCTTGCTCCCTGCAGCGCGCCCCTGCGGCGCACGGTTTCGGGCTTGTGCGGCGAACGGAAATGGCCCTGCACCTCCCGGTGCAGGGCCATTGTATCAGGCATGGAACGCGCAAGGCAATATTTACTTATGATAAATCTTCACCAGGTTCGTGCGGCGCGTCTGCTCGCCGGGAGCGTACTCGCCGGCAGTGATCACGACGTCCTGCCCCATGGGGAAAAGGTCGCTCGTGGCTATGAAGTTCTGCACGCGGCGCAGGTGCGACACGCTGCTGTCGCCCGTGGGGATGAAGTAGGGATGCACCCCCCACACGAAATTGAGCGCATGCTCCACGATGGAATTGTGCGTCAAGGCGTACACGGTCTGGCCGGGGCGGCACTCCGCCAGCATGCGCGCAGCGCCGCCGGAAACGGAATGCGCCACGATGGCGCAGGCGTCGGTGGCCTTGGCGAGCAGGCAGGCGGTATAGGCCAGGAAGCGGGAGACGTCGTTCTTGTTCTTGGGCGCTTCAAGCTTCCGCGTCGCCAGCAGGTATTTTTCGGCCTCGTCGGTGATGCCGCGCATGGCGGTCACGGCTTCCACGGGGTAATTGCCCGCGGCCGTCTCGTCCGAGAGCATGACGCAGTCCGCCCCGTCAAGGACGGCGTTGGCCACGTCTGTCACCTCTGCCCTGGTCGGCACAGGCGTGTTCACCATGGAAAGCAGCATCTGCGTCGCAACGATGACCGGCTTGCCGGCACGGTTGCAGGTATGGATGATGTGCTTTTGCAGGGCAGGCAGCGACTGCATGGGGCATTCCACGCCCAGGTCGCCGCGCGCGACCATGATGATGTCAGCGGCTTCGACGATGGCGTCGAGGTTGTCCACGGCGGCGTTCTGGCGCTCCAGCTTGGCCACCACGGGCAGGTCGCCCTTGCCGTGCGAGCGCAGGAGCGCCTTCATATTATGGACATCCTCAGCCGTCTGCACGAAGGAGACGGCCACGGCGTCGATGCCCAGGTCGATGCCCAGCGAGAGCCTTTCCCTGTCCTGCTCGGTGATGGCGGGCAGCTCCAGGGATTTGCCCGGCAGGGCAAGCCCCTTGCGGGAGGCTATGGCTCCGCTTTGCAGGGCCGTCATGATGAAGCGCTCGTTCCCGACCTTTTCCTCGATCTGGAACTGAAGCCCTCCGTCGGCAAGGACGAGCTTGTCTCCGGGGGTAAGCGACGCAAGGATGGTCGGATGGTCGAAGGGGATGAAGGGCAGATCCTCTTTCTCCTGGCGCTCCCTGCCGAGGATGAGCCTGTCGCCCTGAAGCAGGGTTATCTTCCCTTCCGGAAGGATGCCTATGCGTATCTTGGGACCAGGCAGGTCCTGCATGATGGTCAGAGGGCGGCCAAGCTGCTTTTCGATCTCCCGGATGCTGCCGATCACATCACGGAAAAAGTTCGGGTCGCCGTGGGAAAAATTAAGGCGGAAAACAGAAACGCCAGCCTCTGCCAGCTTGAAAAGCGTTTCCCGCTTATTGCTGGCCGGACCTATGGTGGCAACGATTTTTGTACGCATGCAAAACCTTCTCATGTGAAAATGTTGGAGCAGAAGCCCCGGGGCTCACTATCCACGGGGAAATTGTGCCTTTTTTTAGAAAGAATGTCGAGTTTCAAGCAGGGGGGCAGTCACGGTTTTCTCTGCGGGCCCGATGATTTTGCAGGGGCGGCGCACTTGGCACAATGTGAGATTTACCCGGAAAAACGCCTTGACAGCGTCCAGGATAAGGAGCAAAAGTGGAGAAAAGTGGTTAAAAATGGATTCAAGATGAGTTTACGGGGCACAATCACACGCACTATCGACCCGAAAGGGCGCCTGATCCTGCCGCAGAATTTCCGCGAAGCCATCGCCTCGCCGCAGGATCCGGCTTCTTCTGCGCCCGCCCTGGGGCTTTCTCCGCAATCCTTCATCCTCACCACGTTCGACGGATGCCTGGTGGCCTTCAGCCTGAACGACTGGGCCCGGCTTGAAAAGAAATTCAAGAATCTCAGCAACAGATCCATGCGCGTGCGCCGCCTTGAGCTCCTTGTCATGGGAGGCGCCGAAGAAATGACTCCCGATGCCCAGGGGCGCATCCTGCTCACGCCGTACCATCGCGAGTACGCCGGACTGGAACGGGAAGCCGTCATGATCGGCATGCTGGACCGGTTTGAAATTTGGAATCCCGCCAGATACCGTGCCGCCACGGCGCCGGAAAGCATTGCGGGCGCGACCGAAGAACTTGCCGCCAGCGGCTTAGACTTCCCCCTGTAGGCCACCAGCATGCCCGCACGCCAGATATCCCCGCAAGCGCCCTCTTCTCCTGCCACTGCCGCGCACGTGCCGGTGCTTCTGCAAGAGACCATGGACCTGCTCGCCCCCCGTCCCGGCGGGCGCTACCTCGACGGCACGCTGGGCCTGGGCGGCCATTCCCGTGAGATCATGCGCAGGACCGGGGGGGAAGCCCTGCTCTGTGGGCTGGACAGGGATCCGCAGGCCCTGGAGCGGGCGGCAGAAACGCTGGCCCCCTATGGGAACGCCTGCCATCTTTTCCGTGCGGAATACGCGACCTTCGCCGCCAGGCTCGACGATCTGGGGTGGGACAGCATCGACGGCGCCCTGCTCGATATCGGCGTTTCCTCGCTGCAGCTCGATGTGGCGGAGCGTGGATTTTCACTGCGCGCCGACGGGCCGCTGGACATGCGCATGGACATGGGTGGCTTTTCCCACCCCGAAAGGCCTGCCTGGATGGGATCGGCCTATGACCTTGTCAACGGAGCTCCTGAAGCTGAGCTTGCCGGCATCATCAAAGACTACGGCGAAGATCCCCTGGCCCATCAAATAGCCGGCGCCATCGTCCGGGAAAGGGAAGCGGGCCCCATACGGACCACCGGGCAGCTTGCCGGCATCGTCTGCCGCGCATACCCGCCCAAATGGCGCAGGACATCCCGCAACCATCCTGCCACGCGCACCTTCCAGGCCCTGCGCATGGCCGTCAATGATGAACTGGGGCAGCTTGAGCGCTTCCTCGACGGCATCTGCTCAAGGCTGGCAGCAGGGGGCAGGCTTTGCATCATCACATTCCATTCCCTTGAAGACCGCATCGTCAAGCAAAAGTTCCGCCTTTGGAGCACGGGCTGCATCTGCCCGCCCGGGCTGCCTGTCTGCAAATGCGGACATAAGGCGGAGGTCAGGCTCCTTACCAAGAAGCCTGTCGTCCCGGGCAAGATCGAAATCGACCACAATCCGCGGGCCGGCAGTTCCAAGCTGCGGGCCGTGGAAAAACTGCCTTCCGCATGAGGTTTGCTGCCATGAACAAGGTCCATTCTTCCACGCTGGGTACGGGCGGCTGGTTCCTGATCCTGATCGTCGCCATCCTGTTCTCCTTCTCCCTTTCCGTATACAGCATGTGGATACGCATCGACACGCAGGAAGCGGCCTACGACATCAAGCGCCTTCAGCGGGAATACAAGGAAGCACAGATACACATCGCCAAGCTTGAAACGGAGAAGGACAGCCTGCTTTCTCCCTACACGCTGGGCAAGACCGCGGAAAAGCTTGGCATGAGCATGGCTGACCCGGGGCAGATCCGGCGCCTGCAGTCCTTTAATAACAGGCAGCGTTGAGCACCATGCGCAAAAACCGATACGTTTCTTCGTCGCACCGCCCTGTGGCCCGCAGGAGGCTGGCCAACCGGCGCCTTGCTCCGGAAGCAGCCCAGGATGCTCCTTCAGCCAGACGCCCCTGGGCGATCCTGAAGCCGTTCCGATGGCTCAATGAAAAACGCATCCAATGCGTCTCGTGCTTTTTTGCGGCGATCTGGGTGCTCCTGCTGTGCAGGGCCTTCCAGGTCCAGATAATCCTCGGGCCCACATACAGGGACATGGCGGAAGACCAGCATACCCATACGGAAGTCGTGGAGGGCAAGCGCGGGTCCATTTACGACCGCAACGGCCGTGTCCTGGCGCGCAGCGTTTCCTGCCAGTCCGTATATGCCGACCCCAGGCTCATCCAGGACTTTCAGGATGCCGCGGACAGGCTCGCGCCCATCCTCAGGAAAAAGCCGGAAGATCTGGTCAGGATGTTCCAGAGGAAAAAGTCGTTCATCTGGCTGCAGCGCAAGGTCGACGACGCCACGGCGGCCGCCATCGACAAGGAACATGTTCCCGGCATCTTTTTCAAGCTCGAGTATGAAAGGGTCTACCCCTACCGGAATCTTGCGGGACAGCTCCTAGGATTCGTGGACATGGACCAGCATGGGCTCGAAGGCATCGAACGGGCGTTCGACGATGTCCTCCGCGGAGGGAAAGTCAGCAAGAAGATCACGCGCAATATCGTGGACCAGGTGCTGAAAGAAGAAGACAAGGCCACAGAGTCGCATGGCACGGACATCACCCTGAGCATCGATGGCCAGGTACAGTTCATTGCTGAAAGCGAACTGAGCAAGGCCGTGGACGCCTCCGGAGCCAAATGGGGCGGCGTGCTCGTTTCTGACGTGGCGACAGGGCAGATACTGGCATGGGCGCAGTATCCGTTCTTCAATCCCAACAACTACCGCAAGGCATCTTCGGCAACATACCGCAACCGGCTGGCAGGTGACAGCCTGGAGCCGGGGTCCACGTTCAAGCCCCTGCTCATGGCCGCGGCCCTGGAGGAAAAGATCGTCACCCCCGACACATCCGTCTATTGCGAAAAGGGCTTATGGAACACCCGCTATGCGCGCATCCGCGACGACACGCACTCCTTCGGCAACCTTACTGCAACGGAGATCATTTCCCATTCCAGCAACATCGGATCAGCCAAGATCGGCCTCAAGCTCGGCGCGACCCGCTTCCACAGCTACCTTTCCAGGCTCGGTTTCGGACAGAAGACGGGCGTGGGCGTCCATGAGACGCGCGGCATCATGCGCCGCACGCGGGACTGGAGCGAAGTGGACCTCATGTCCACCTCCTTCGGTCAGAGCATCTCCGTCACCGGCGTTCAGATGCTCCAGGCATATACCACCCTTGCCGCCGGCGGCATAGCCCGGCCTCTCACGCTCCGCCTTGATGCGGGCAGCGAAACGCCCAAAAACGGCGTGCGCATCTTTTCCGAAAAAACCTCCAGGGAAGTCCTCAAGATGATGGAGGAAGTCGTGGACGGCAACGGGACCGGCTCAAAAGCCCGGATCCCGGGACTGCGCGTAGCGGGCAAGACGGGCACGGCGCAAAAAGCGGCGAGGGCCGGCAAAGGATACAGCCATAAGCGCCTGGCCTCGTTTGGCGGCATCGTACCGGCAGACTCGCCGCGCTATGTCATCTATGTCATGCTCGACGAACCCAGCACGACCGGATACGGAGGAGCCATCGCCGCTCCCGTGTTCCAGAAGGTCGCCACGAGGACCCTTGCCTACAGCGGCTTCCTGCCTGACGTGACCTTTGCCATGGAAAACGGGGCAAAGAAGTCCCAGCCTGCCAAAAAGCTCACTCGTGCGCAGCTTGCGCAGCAGAAAAAAGACGAGATCTACCTGGCCAACCGAGAAAAGTACCGCCAGGAGAAGGAACGGCGGCAGCTGGAAAAATCGGGCGCTGCCAAAAAGGAAGAGCGGAAGGTGGCAGGCGCCATGCCCGATCTGTGCGGGCTCACGCTGCGCAAGAGCATGGAAGCGTGTGCGCAGCTGGGCATCATCCCCTCCGTCAAGGGCAGCGGTGCCGTCGTCGTCAGGCAGAGCCCCCCCGCCGGGAGCAAATTCCATAAGGACACTTCCTTTACCGTGTGGCTTGCAGACAAGCCGAAGAAATCCGACATCGTCACAGCTTCAAAGGATCAGCCATGATCAAAACCCCCTGGCAGCTATGTGAAGAACTGCGCGGGCGCACAGTACAGCTGGAAACTGATTCCAGGCTCGTCCGGGAAGGCGGCGTCTTCGTCGCCCTCCCCCCGGCCAATCCGGGAGACGAAGACCAGACCTTGCGCCATGCGGCCATGGCCATCGAAAACAAGGCATGGTGCATCGTCCTCCCGGTCTCCCATGCCGGCGCATACGGTCAGACGCAGCTTGAAGCGCCTGACCGTTGCTTTGTTTTTGCAGAAGACGTGCGAGCCTTCCTTGGGCAGCTCGCCGCTGCCGTGTATGGAACAGAACGCATCGGCATCCCCGTCGTCGCCATCACGGGGACCAACGGAAAGACGACATGCGCCTATCTGCTGGAGCACCTCTTTGCTTCCAGGGGGCTCCCTGCCGGCGTCCTCGGCACCATAAGCTACCGCTGGCCCGGACATTGCGAACCTGCCCCCCTGACCACGCCGGGATGCCTGCAGCTCCATCGTTCCCTTGCCGCCATGAAGGCCGCTGGGGCAAAAGCCGTCATCATGGAAGCTTCTTCCCATGCCATCGACCAGAAAAGGATCGCAGGCATCCCCTTCTGCGCGGCAGGCTTTACCAACCTCACCCAGGACCACCTCGACTACCATAAGACGCTGGAAGCCTATTTCCAGGCAAAGCTCGCCCTGTTCGATGCCTATCCCTGCGCCGAAAAGAGCATCGCCGCCAACGCCGATGACGAATACGGCAGGCGCATACTCAGCGCCCATCCCTCTGCCATCGCATACGGACTGGACTGCGCGCTCCAGGACGAAGGCCGCCCCATGCTTTCCGCCGACATCCTCAGCGCCGGCACCCGCGGGCTGGATCTTCTGTTCCATTGGCGCTCGCTGTCCGGCGCACTGGAAGAATGGCGCCTGCGCAGCCCCCTGGTCGGGCTCCATAACGCGAGCAACCTGCTCCTCGTGAGCGCCCTGGCCCTTTCCCTGGGCTTTTCGTCAGGCGACCTCCAGGCGTTTTCCGGATTCATGGGCGTCCCCGGAAGGCTCGAACGCATCCCCGTTGACGGCTGGGCGCCAAACGGCGAAGCCGCACAGCAGACCGGGGTCTTCGTCGATTACGCCCATACCCCCGACGCGCTCATCCGCGTGCTTTCCGCGCTGCGGGCGGCAAAATTCAAGCGCGTCATCACCGTGTTCGGATGCGGAGGCGACCGTGACAGGACGAAACGCCCGGTCATGGGCAAAGCCGTAGCGGACCTGAGCGACATCGCCATCGTCACCTCCGACAACCCCCGTACCGAAGATCCGGAAAGGATCATCGACGACATCATCCCCGGCGTGTCCGGTGCCTCACAGCTCTATCGCGAGGCGGACCGCCGCCGGGCGCTGGAGCTGGCCGCATCCCTGCTCCGTCCCGGGGACGCCCTGCTCGTTGCCGGAAAAGGGCATGAAGACTATCAGATCATCGGGCATGAAAAGCATCATTTCAGCGACCAGGAAATACTCAGGGAGCTTCTTGCATGAACATCAGCCTCCAGCAGGCCGCGGGGTTTTGCGGCGGCCGGATCCTTGGCGCCCATGGTGCCGAAGCGTCTTTCAACGGCGTTTCGTATGACAGCCGCAACGTGCTCCCCGGACAGCTTTTCGTGGCCATACGCGGGGAAAGATCAGACGGCCATGACTATGCGCCGCAGGCTGTCCAGAACGGTGCCGCCGCCGTACTGGCCGAACGCGATCCCTTTGAAGGCTCGGGAAGCGTTCCCGTCATCCTTGTCCCGGACAGCGTCAAAGCCCTCGGCTCCATCGCCCACGCCTGCAGGATGCGCTTCCCCGGCAAGGTCATAGGGCTGACAGGAACGGCTGGCAAGACCACGACCAAGGAGCTGCTTGCCAGCATCCTTTCCCAGGGAGGGAAAACAGCCAGGACGCCCCTGAACCTGAACACGCAGGTCGGACTGCCCGTTTCCATCCTTGCAGCCTCAGGCGATGAGCGTTTCTGGGTGCTCGAGGCCGGGATCAGCCACCCATGGGACATGGAAGAACTGGGCGCCGTCATGGAGCCTGACCTTGCCATCGTGCTCAATGCCGGGACGGGCCATTCGCTCGGCCTGGGCGACAAGGGCACGGCCTTTTACAAGACCAGGCTGCTCAGGCACAGGAAGCCGGGATGCCCTGCCCTCGTCTGTGCCGATTATGAAGACCTCGTCAGGGAAGCCTCGGCCTTTCCCGATGTCTTCCTGTTCTCTTCCAGGCGGTCGGACGTGCCCTTCCATGCTTCCTATGCAGGCATCAATGCCGACGGTCATGGCATGTACAGCCTCACGCTGCCGGGCGCGTCGTTCGATGTGGAAACGACGCTCACGGGGCAGTATGCTGCGGAAAACATCATCGCCGCTGCAGCCGCAGCCCATCTGCTGGGGCTGACTGCGGAAGACATCATGTGCGGGATACGCTCCGCAGCCTTGCCCGGCCAGCGTTTCGCCCGGCGCGAGATACCGGGATGGACGATCATCGACGACAGCTACAATGCCAACCCGCTCTCCACGTCGCGGATGCTGCAGGCAGCAAGTGAACTTGCTCCCCAGGGAGGGCTCGTCTGCGTCATGGGAGAAATGGGCGAGCTTGGCAGCGAGGCTTCCAGGGAGCATGTCGCCCTGGGCCAGAACATCGCCGGCGCAGGATGCTCCGCCCTGTTCTGGTTTGGCGGCCACGCCGGAGAAGTGCAGGAAGGACTTGCAGACCGGGGCTATACGGGCTATTTCCATCACGCGGCATCCCACGCGGATTTCCTCGGCGCCTTCCGCCGGTGGAAAGAAGGCAGTTCGCGGGGCCCCTTGAAACACGTCATCCTTTTTAAAGGTTCCAGGATGAATCGCCTTGAGCAGATCGTCAAGCTTTTCATCCAAGAGGAAGACCATGCTGTATAACATCCTCGTGCCCTTAAGCCGGGACTTTACCCTGCTGAACATCTTCCGCTACATCACGTTCCGTTCTGCTTCTGCACTGATATTCGCCCTGATCTTCACCATAGTGACTGGCCCCTGGTTCCTCAAAAAGCTTGCCGAACTCAAGATCGGCCAGCCTATCCTCCACTATGTGCCGGAGCATCTTGGAAAGGCAGGAACGCCGACGATGGGGGGGCTCCTCATCATTGCCGGCGCCGTATGTTCGACCCTGCTCTGGGCTGACCTGTCCAATGTTTTCATCTGGCTCACCCTGTTCGTCTTCCTTGGATTCGGCATGGTCGGATTCATCGACGACTACACGAAGATCCGCCACAAGGAGAACAAGGGGCTGAGCCCCCGCGCCAAGATGCTCGGGCTCTTCCTGGTCTCCGTACTGGCTGTTGCACTGCTGCTGCTCCAGCCCTCATACGACACCAGGCTCGCAGTCCCCTTCTTCAAGCAGTTCATGCCCGACCTGGGGCTGTTCTACATGGTCTTTGCCGTCATCGTGCTCCTTGCCTCATCCAACGCCGTCAACCTGACCGACGGGCTCGACGGACTTGCCATCCTGCCCTTTGTCATGTGCTGCATGGTCTATGCCGTGTTCATATACGTCGCGGGACATGCCAGCTTTGCCTCATACCTCCAGGTGCCATCCGTCCCAGGCGTGGGCGAAGTGGCTGTGTTCTGCGCCGCACTCATGGGCGCAGGGCTTGGCTTCCTCTGGTACAACTGCTTCCCTGCCCAGGTGTTCATGGGCGATGTGGGCGCGCTGAGCCTCGGCGGCGTCCTCGGCTTCCTGGCTGTACTCTGCAAGCAGGAGCTCATGCTCATCATTGCCGGGGGCGTCTTCGTCGTCGAAACGCTCTCTGTCATCCTGCAGGTCAGCTTTTTCAAGGCTTCGCACGGCAGGCGCCTTTTCAGGATGACCCCCATCCACCATCATTTCCAAAAAGGCGATCATCCGCTGCCCGAATCCAAGATCATCGTGCGGTTCTGGATCGTTTCCGTCCTGCTCGCCATCATGTCCCTCTCCGTCTTAAAGATCAGGTGAACATATGCCAAAAGCCATTGCAGATCATAAAAAAGCTGCCGTCATCGGCGCCGGACGCAGCGGGAGGGCTGCCGCCAGGCTCCTGCATGCCCTAGGGATGGAGTGCATCCTGCTGGAAAAAGATCCTGAAAAGATACCTGCGGACTTCATGCGCTGGCTTTCCGAATGCGGGATCCCGCTCCTCCCCGGCGAGCACAAACCGGAATACTTCCGCGGCATCGACATCATCATCCCCAGCCCGGCGGCGGCAAAGCGTTCCATCGAAGCGCTGCTCCAGGGCGGCGATGCGGAGGATCACGTCGAGATCATGGCGGAATCGGAACTGGCTTGGCGCCTTTTGGATGGCGAGCCGGTCATAGGCATAACGGGGACCAGTGGCAAGACCACGACGACCAGCATCTGCTCCGCCATGCTGGCCCAGCATGGCCTGCGTGTCTTCACCGGCGGCAATATCGGCGTGCCCCTTTCGGAATACGTGCTGGAACGCATCAGCGGTGCGCCGAAAGCCGATGCCGCTGTCCTTGAGCTTTCCAGCTTCCAGCTCCAGACCTGCTCCACGCTCCATCCCCATGTGGGCGTGCTCCTCAACATCTCGGAAAACCACCTGGATTTCCATGCCGACATGCAGGAGTACACGGAAGCCAAAATGCGCCTTTTCGCCTGCCAGGACGAGAACGACCTGGCCATACTCCATCCCTCCCTGGCGCATCTTGCGGCCCGTTACGGGATGAAGGCCAAGATCGCCACGATAGATATCGACGACCGTCCCTTCCCCAAAACACGGCTCATAGGGCAGCATAACCAGATCAATGCATCAGCCGCCTATCTTGCTGCAGCCCGCTTCGGCGTCACCCGGCAGGAGGCCGCCCTGGCCATGGAGGCGTTCACCCCCATACCCCACCGCCTTGAGTATGCCGGCGCCATCAGGGGAGTGACCTACGTCAATGATTCCAAATGCACCACCGTGGAGGCGCTCAAAGTGGCCCTCGCCTCCTTCCAGCATCCTGTCATCCTGCTGGCGGGCGGCAAATTCAAAGGCGGCGATCTTGAAGGCATGAGGCCGCTCGTCCAGGAACACGTCAAAGCCGTTGCCCTGTACGGCGCGTCGCGCAGCCATTTCGAGGACGCCTGGGCCGGTGCCGTCCCCCTGACATGGGATGAGACCATGGACCAGGCTTTCGAACGCGCCAGGAGCATAGCCCAGGACGGAGATACGGTCCTCCTGGCTCCTGCGACGTCCAGCTTCGACCAGTACAATAATTATAAGGAACGGGGCAGCCATTTCAAATCCCTTGTCCAAGCCGCGGGAGAAAAGCGATGAGCACGCAAGCCAATCCCCTTCCCATGACGGACCAATCCGAAACCAAGGGATCCATCGACATCTACCTTTTGTCGGCCCTGCTCATCATACTGTGCATCGGACTGGTGGCCGTGCTCAGCGCCAGCGGTTACGCCAGCCATAGGCAATTCCACTACTCCTACCATTTCTTCAACCGCCAGCTGCTTGCCATGGGCATGGGGGCGGTTGCGATCTTCGGGCTTTGCGTCATCCCAAGGAGCTTCATCAACAGCATCCATTACTGGGCCATAGGCCTTTCTTTCGTGTCGCTGCTTGCATGCCTCCTGATGGGGCTGACCAGCCACGGTGCCCAGCGCTGGATCGACTTCGGCATCATCAAGCTCCAGCCCATGGAATTCGCCCGCATCTCCCTGGTGCTGTACCTCTCCTACTTTCTCGGCAACAAGCAGAACTTCACAGGCGACTTCATGCGCGGCGTGACGCCTCCCCTGCTCGTCACGGCGCTGCTGGTGACGCCGATCGTGCTGCAGCCAGACCTGGGCGGCGCCATTCTTCTGGCGTCCATCTGCGTTCTGATGCTCCTCGTGGGAGGTTCAAGGATCAAGCATGTGCTTTACATCATCGCGCCCATCATCGGCCTGATCGTGCTTGGCGTCCTTTTTTCCCCTTACCGCCTGAACCGCTACCTGGCATTCCTGCATCCTTTTGATGACATGCGGGGCATCGGCTGGCAGATCGTCCAAAGCCTCTTTGCGTTCGGCAGCGGCGGCATGTTTGGCGTGGGCGTCGGCAACAGCATCCAGAAGACAGGCCCCCTTCCCGAAGCGCACAACGACTTCATCATGGCCGTCGTAGGGGAGGAGACCGGCTTCATAGGCATCGCGTTCATCATGATCCTCTTTGCCTTTTTCTTCTACCGCTGCTACCTGGTCATCATGGGGCAGGAAAACCGCCGCGACCGCCTCTGTGCCTTCGGGATCACCATCGCCATCGCACAGAGCTTCCTGTTCAACCTCGCCGTCGTTCTCGGCTCCGTCCCTCCGAAAGGGGTCGCCATGCCCTTCATCAGCTATGGCGGCAGCAGCCTTTTGTCCAACATGATATGCGCCGGACTCATCCTGCACTACTCGCGCACAGCAAGGAACACGTGACCATGCCTCTTCGCATCATACTCACCACGGGCGGCACGGGAGGGCACATCTTTCCCGCGCTGGCCGTTGCCGAAAGCCTGAAAAGCAAAGCTCCCGATGCAGAGATCCTATTCATCGGCGGCACGTATGGGCCAGAACGGGAGATCGTCGAAAAGGCGGACATCGCGTTCGTGGGGCTCCCGGTGCGCGGTTTCATCGGACGGGGACTGAAGGCCCTGGGCGCCCTTGCCGCCATGAGCAACTCCATCGGGCAGGCCATGAACATCCTCAGGGAATTCAGACCCAGCGCCGTCATGGGCTTTGGAGGATACGCATCGTTCCCCACCATGTTCGCATCCTGGCTCCTCCGTTATCCCTGCGCTATCCACGAGCAGAACGCCATCCCCGGCGAAGCCAACAAGCTCATGGGCAGGATGGCCGGCCGCATCTGCCTGTCCTGGCCGCAGCCGGCTTCCCGTCCGGCGTTCAAAAAGGAAAAGACCGTGCTCACCGGGAACCCCATACGTGCCGGCATCGCCCGCCTTGGGGCTTCGCCAGCACCCCAGGGCACCTCTCCCGTCCTGCTGGTCATGGGAGGTTCGCAAGGGGCACGCGCCATCAACAACATGGTCGTCAGGATGCTGCCCGAACTGCGTGCAGCCGGCATTGCCCTTGTGCATCAGACAGGGAAAAACGAATTCGAGGCCGTGCGCGCCGGATACGCCCGGCTCGGCATCCCTGATGAAGAGATCAGCGCGACCGTGCATCCCTTCATCCATGACATGCCGTCCGTCTATGCACGATGCTCCCTGGCGCTGTGCAGGGCCGGTGCGACTTCCATGGCAGAACTGGCGGCGGCCGGGGTCCCGGCGGTATACATCCCCTTCCCCTACGCCGCCCACGACCACCAGACGGCAAACGCCCAGGCCATGCAGGATGCCGGCGGGGGGATCCTGCTGCCGCAGCCCAAGGCCGAAGATATGTCCGGGAAAAACGAACTTGCCGGCTTTGTCCTGGACATTTTGAAGGACGGCGAAGCCCTTGCAAGGATGCGCATGGGGGCCCTCTCCATGGCCCACCCGGATGCAGCTTCCTCTGTTGCAGACGAACTCCTTAACCTGGCATCGAGCCAAAAGGCGGATCGATAACCATGGACAGCAAAATCCGCGCCATCCACATGGTAGGCATAGGCGGTTCGGGCATGAGCGGGATCGCCGAAGTCCTTTTGAACCTGGGCTACAGCGTCCAGGGATCTGACCTGTCCAACGGTTCTGCCGTGCAGCGGCTGCGCGCCCTGGGAGCGGTCATCCACACGGGGCACGACGCCTCCAACCTCAAAGACCCGCAGGTCGTCGTGCGCTCTTCGGCCATTTCCGATTCCAATCCCGAGATCCAGGCGGCAAGGGAAAGGGGGATCCCTGTCATCCCCAGGGCGGAAATGCTCGCTGAACTCATGCGGCTGCGCACCGGCATCGCCGTCGCAGGGACCCATGGCAAGACCACGACCACTTCCTTCACCGCATCGATCTTTGATGCAGCCGGGCTCGATCCCACTGTCATCATCGGCGGCCTCCTCAATGCTTACAGGGCAAACGGCCATCTTGGGAAGGGCGAATACCTGATAGCGGAATCCGATGAGTCAGACGGCTCATTCCTCTGCCTGTTCCCCATCATCAACATCGTCACCAATGTAGACTACGACCATGTCGACCATTACGGCACGCAGGAAGCCATCGACGCCGCTTTCGTAGCCTTCATGAACAAGGTCCCCTTCTACGGCATGAACATCGTCTGCGGTGACGACCCCGGCGTCCAGCGGCTCATCCCGCTCATCAAACGTCCCTACGTCACCTACGGCTTTGGCGACGGGTGCCGCATACGGGGCGAGATCGTTTCGTGCGCTGAACGCAGCGTCTTCAACGTATGGATGCGCCATAGGGACGGACATCAGGAAAAAATACTGGAAAACATAACGCTCGCCCAGCCCGGGAAGCATAACATCCTCAATGCGCTGGCGGCCATCGGCGCAGCCCTCCAGGTAGGCATCCCTGCAGAAAAGGCGGCCAGGGGGCTCTCCGAATTTGCCGGCGTGAGAAGGCGTTTCGAACTGAAAGGTGAAAAAAACGGCATCACCGTCATAGACGACTACGGTCACCATCCCACGGAGATCCAGGCAACGATACGCACGGCGCGTCAGGTCTTTCCCGGCCGGCGCCTGGTCATGGTTTTCCAGCCGCATCGCTTCAGCCGCACGCAGGCGCTTTTCGGTGAATTCTGCCAGGCCTTCGAACAAGTGGACAAATTGTTCCTCACAGAGATCTATCCTGCATCGGAAAAGCCCATACCCGGCGTCAACGGAGCCAACCTTGCACTGGGCATCCGTCAGGTGTCGCAGACCGACGTCGTCTACAGATCCACGTTCGATGAGATCGTGGAAGAGCTCCCCGGCGAGCTGCGCCCGGGCGACGTGCTGATCACGCAGGGTGCCGGGAGCGTGACCAAAGTCGGCCCCCGCGTCCTGGAGAAGCTCCCGTGAAGATCCTCGAAGGCCCGCGCCTGTCGCAGCTGACGACCTTGCGCCTTGGCGGGACGGCCATCGCAGAGATCCGCCTTGAATGTGCGGATGACTATGGCGCGCTCCCCGATGTCATACGGCGTTTCGGAGGCATCCCCCATGCCCTTGGAGGGGGCAGCAACCTGCTCGTGCGCGACGGCGATCTCCCGTTCCTCCTCCTGCGCCCCGGCAGGCAGGCGGACGGAAGTGAGCCGCAACGGACAGGGGAAGACCAGGAAGCTGCCTTTGTCCGCGCCGATGCAGGGATCCCCCTGCCCAGGCTCGTGTCCTGGTGCGCACGCATGGGGCTCTCCGGCCTGGAGGGGCTTGCCGGCGTCCCCGGGCATCTTGGCGGCGCCATCGCCATGAATGCCGGAGCCTACGGATGCAGCACGGCCCCCCTTGTGACGCGGCTCGCCGCATACACGCCCGAGCAGGGGCTGCGCATCCTCGGACCGTCTGCCTGGGAATGCTCCTACAGGCATTTTTCCTTTTTGGAGCCATGCTCCTGGAGCCTGATCGCATGGGCAGAGCTCCGCCTGGTCAAGAGCACCCCCGATGCCGTCCGGTCAGCCATCCATGCCAACCTCACCCAGAAAAAACAAAGCCAGCCGATAACGGAAAACACTGCCGGATGCATATTCAAGAATCCTGAGCAAAACTCCGCAGGACGCCTTCTGGATGCCGCAGGCGTCAAGGACCTGCGCAAAGGGGCATTCCATTTCTCACGAAAGCACGCCAATTTCCTCGTCCACGACACGGGATGCGGCGTCCCCGGGACCTTTGAAGACGCCATCTC